>JACPJV010000002.1 GCA_016187395.1 Candidatus Aenigmatarchaeota archaeon | reverse complement strand
CATGGACTTGAAAACGCGGAATTCATTGCCAAGGCAGATGTCGATGCCAGAAGGCTGTATCTGCGTAGATGGGTCGGTCATGTTTTCTATCTTTAACTTTCCCAAAGCCATCTGCGCCTTGATATCGCGGTCAGAAAGAATCATGGTTAATAATTGCAGGTCAGATTTAAAGGGGAATTCAGGGCTTTGTTATGGATGCAAGCCACGCATGCGGCTGGCCAAAATCAGCGGAAAAATGGGCATCCCTTATGTAATTTATTTTCCAGCCTTTTGCGAAGGCACTTTTTATTTCATCCTTCCTTATCCTTCGCGGTCCCTGCTCTCCTGGCTCATGCTCGCTGAAGCACAGCATAAAATAGGTTCCACCTTTTCTCATGGCAGAATAGAGACTTTTCACAAAAACAGAGCGTTCACTATCTGAAAAAACATGAAAGAGCCCTGAATCTATGATTGAATCAAAAATTTTTCCGAGTTTTTGCAGGCTGAGGGCGTCATGCACAAGAAATTTGACATTTAGCTTTTGCCCAGCAGCCTTTTTCTTCGCTGCTTGTATGGCCTTTGGAACAGCGTCAATACCCCAGACTTCATGCCCCCGCTGCGCAAGAAACAATGCATTCTCGCCTGTGCCGCAACCGACATCCAAAACCTTGCCTTTTATTTCGCCGGCGATGGCGACAAATTCAGGCTGGGGCCTGCCGATGTCCCAGGGCGGCCTTGCCTCATAAGCAGACTGGAACCTTTCAAAGGAAGACATCGCAATCAAACCTCACGATTCGCCGTGGCGAATCGTCATTCATCCTCACACCTCACATTTCAATAAACCCCCAAGAATATCCGGCAGAAGCGCTGCTTTGCTGTTTTCAATTCCTTCTTACCTCGTTCTGTGAGACTGTAAATGACAGTCTTACCCTCTTTCCTTTCCTCTATAAGACCGTATTCTCTCAAGGATTTGAGGGCCGGGTAGATAGTTCCAGGACTAGGCTTTGATCCCTTTCTTTTTTCTATTTCCTCTGCCAATTCCTGGCCGTGCATCTTTCTCTTTGAAAGTAAAAACAAAATAAGAAATGACAAAAAACCACGCATGTCGCAACAACCATCGCCTCTCATAGGATATATTGGGCATCCGATATATTTAAATACATGCGATTCTATATATCGGTTATCCGATAGGCGAGACAACGAACCTCCGGTTCGTTCATACCCACGGATGGGGGAAAGAAAATGTACGGATGTTGTGGAAGCGGAAGAGGCTTCCTTACAAAAGAGGAAAAAATAGAGATGCTGAAGGAGTACAAGGAATCTCTTGAGAAGGAAGCACAAGGAGTGAGCGAAAGAATAGAAGAAATGAAGAAGGAATAGGGCAACTTGTTTTATTTTTTTGGTCTTGTTTATTGAAAGATGATTTTTATGGATAGATTGAAACCGGAACTGGAATTGGACGGGTGGGAAGATGACGAGAGGTGAGTTTGTTATGAGAAACTGGACAGTTTTAGCTGATCGTTCACAAGTAGACAGGACTATAGATGCGTTAAAGGCAAACGGCATAGAGACTTTTGCCGTGGAAAACGGAGAGGAAGCGAAAGCAATGGCATTGAGCATTATTCCAGAGGGTTCTGAGGTCATGAATATGACATCCGCTACGCTGGATGCGATAGGCCTCAGCAAAGAGATTTTAGAATCAGGAAGATTCAAGTCTGTTCGTGAAAGACTCGTGAGCATGGATAGAAGCACGCAAGGCGCTGAGATGAGAAGGATAAACGCTGCGCCAGAATATGCGATAGGCAGCGTGCAGGCTGTTACTGAAAACGGAAGCATCCTCATAGCCTCCGGGTCAGGGAGCCAGTTGCCTGCGTATGCTTACGGCGCTGAAAAGGTTGTATGGGTCGTCGGCACGCAGAAGATCGTGAAAGACATTGACGAAGGAATGAGGCGCATTTACGAGCATTCCCTGCCGCTGGAGGATGCGCGTGCGCGCAAAGTCTATGGAGTTGGCAGCGGCGTCAACAAGCTTTTGATTGTAAACAAAGAAAGGCCCGGAAGGATCACCCTTATATTTGTGAAAGAAAGGCTGGGTTTTTGAAGGATAAAAAAGGTCAGAAGCCTTCTTCTTCCATTACTTTTCCTGTTTTTGGATCTTCCCTTAGTCTGTCAATTTCATCTTCGGGCTTTGCTTCCTGGTCAGAAAGACTTTCGGGTATCATTCCAAATTCAGACAATATGCCTGCAACAGTTCCTGCGCTTAAATCTGAACATCCTACAACTCTGTCATAGCAATGAAGACACCTTTCCAGATAGCGTGGATGTCCGCTCATCCCAACCCTTGGAACTGACGGGTACATTTCCTGCAAAGATTCGCTAAGGGTTCTTCCATCCAGGCTTCCCGGCTTTACTGCTGTATCAATCCCGCCGTCTATGAAGAAGATATCATATCTGCTGCCCTGCACCCTTTCCCACGCAGACATTGATGAACCCTCGAAATCATAAGTGAATTCCAAAGAAACCCCGTAATCTCTTTCAACAGACCTCCCTATCGTTAGGCGAATATCATCAAAGACCAGATTGTAACCCCACGCGCCGACTACAAGGGCACGGACATGAAACTGCCTGCTTTCTTCTTTTGCGGGATCTTCCATGAAAATCATGCGAAAGAAAAACATTAAAAACAGAAAAAGCAAGTTATTTGCATGGCTGACATGAAAAAACTTCTTTCGGAAATAGGCGAGAGAGCCGGCTCGATAGAAGCGGAAGAGGTCATAATCCGCACAAAGGAAGGAGACATCGTGATAAAGAATCCGGAAGTTGCTGTAAGCAAAATTCTAGGCAGGGATGTCTACCAGATTACCGGCGACGTTTCTGGCGAGAAAAAAGAAGGACAGCCAAAGAAAGCACAAAAAAGCGACCTGGACGAAGAACTGGAAAGAATTCTGAAAGGCTTAAAGGAAACCGTGGAGGTCGCTGAGGGCAAGCAATGAAACTATTTATATTCTTTTTTCCTAATGCATTAGTTATAATATAAACTGATAGAGGAATTACCATGCCTGTTCTGATTTTAGCTGAGAAGCCGACCGCTGCAAAAGCTATAGCCAAGGCACTGGGCCAGCCAAAGGAAAACGAGACGGACCAGGGAGTAAAATGGTACGAATTCACGCGCTCCGGTAAAAAACACATCGTTGTGGCAGCTGTCGGGCATCTGTTCACTCTCAAATACAAGAAAGGAACGAAGGGATATCCTATCTTTGACCTGGAGTGGGTGCCTACGTGGTCTGCTTCAAAATTCGGCGCTTTTTCCAAGAGATATTTCGATGCGATAGCTGCCGTAGCTGGAAAGGCTGATGACGTAATAATCGCCACAGACTACGACACAGAGGGAGAGGTCATAGGATTCAACATACTTCGCTTTATGCTTGGAAGAGAGGACGGGAAAAGGATGAAATTTAGTACGATGACAGAGGAGGAGTTGCAGGAGTCGTATGATAATGCTGCAAAGCACATTAACAAGGGGCAGGCAGAGGCTGGAATGACCCGCCACTATTTAGACTATATGTGGGGCGTTTCCCTGTCGCGTGCCCTGATGAATGCGATAAAAACAGCCGGGCGACGCTTCCGGATATTAAGCACAGGACGCGTGCAGGCGCCTACATTGCACATGCTTGTGAAGAGGGAGCACCAGATAAAAGCATTCAAGCCGAAACCTTTCTGGCAGGTAGAGGCGCATGTGAAAATAGGAAAGGAAAACCTCAAGGCGCAATACGAAAAAGACAAGATATGGAACAAGGATGAGGCAGAAGCTGTTCTCAGGAGCGTTAAGAAGAAAGCGGCGGTGAAAGAGATAAGGAAAAGGCAGATCATGCAGCAGGCGCCAAAACCGTTCAATACAACTTCATTCCTAACAGAAGTATACAGACATTGCGGATACTCGCCAGCAAAGGCAATGAGCATCGCTGAGGCACTATACCAGGCAGGATTGATTTCATATCCAAGAACATCGAGTGAAAAATTGCCCAAGGATATAAATTACAGAAAAATTATCGGAGATATGCAGAAACAGGCCAAGTACGCAGGCAGTGCGAAAAAGCTTCTGGCAAAAAAAGAGCTGAAGCCAAACGAAGGCAGCAGGACGGATCCCGCACATCCTGCAATTTACTCTACAGGCAAAGCAGGAAAGTTAGGCGAGCATCAGCAGCGCGTGTATGACCTGGTAGCACGAAGGTTTCTTGCAACATTTGGCGATCCTGCGAAGAGGGAGACGCAAAGAATCATTCTTGACATAGACGGACATAATTTTTCTCTGAGCGGCGTACGCACGCTGGAGCCGGGCTGGACAGAGCTCTACGGAAAATACGCTGCGCGAGAAGAAATTCTGCTGCCTGACGTTAAGGAGGGGGATGTTTTTGCAGTGGAGGGTGCAGGGATGTTCGACAAGAAGACCCAGCCTCCAGCAAGGTATTCGCAAGGATCTGTGATAAAGGAAATGGAAGAGCGTGGCTTGGGCACAAAAGCCACCCGTGCGCAGATACTGCAGATTCTTTATAATCGTGGCTACGTACTCGGCAACAGCATAGAGGTTACAGATCTGGGGATGAAGATCACGGACGTGCTGGAGAAATATGCATCGGACATTGTTTCTGAAAAGCTAACAAGGCATTTTGAGGAAGAGACTGAATCTGTTGTGGCAGGAAAGGCAAACATGGACGAAGTGCTGAACGAAGGCAAAAATGAAATAACAAAGCTATGCGCGCAACTGCAGAAGAAAGAAAAAATCATTGGAAAGGCATTGACAGACGCGATAATCGAGGCGCAGGAAAAACAGTCTATTCTCGGAAAGTGCCCGAAGTGCGGCGGAAATGCAAAGATGTTCAGGCTGTGGCATACGCACAAGCGCTTCGCAGGCTGCTCGAATTATCCGAAATGCGATTTCTCCGCTCCGTTGCCGGCACAGGGATTCATAAGGGCTTTGGAGAAAATCTGCGACCAGTGCAAAAGCCCGATGATACAAGTTCAGAGAGAGGGAGGAAGGCCGTTTCGAATGTGCTTGGATATACACTGCCCGACGAAGAAAGACTGGTTTGACAAAAAGAAGCTGGTTTCTGTGATAGCAAGGGAAAAGCTGCAGAAAAAGGAAAAGAAAGCGGCGAAAGGGTCATAAGAACTTTTCTGTTGCTAGGAAATTATGGATGAGGCAAAACCCGAAGGGTCGCTTGATGCGTACGAAGATGCGATAATAGCAGGCTTCAGGGACTATAGGGTCATAGATAGTGCTGTCGCAAGGCTCCAACGCAGAGGGTTTCACGTTGAAGAGCTGGGAATGCGTTTTGTGCGCGAAAAAGGGCATATGATTTATATGCTGGAATCGCCGGCTGTTCAAAATGTAACGAGAATACTTGTCACGACAGGGGCGCACGGCGACGAGGCTGAGTGCGCATACGGACTTCTGAGCTTTCTGGAGACTTTCAAACCGCAGAACGAGCAGCTGGCGGTCATACCTGTCACCAATCCGCGCGCGTTCGTGGCTGGCAAGACGGGAATTAAATATGATTTCAACAGGGCGTTTCCAGAGGACGCAAGTGTGGACGTAGACATCGCCGGTGATGTGCCTGAAGCTGTAAAGATTGTCTGTAAAGCACTGCGTGGCAGAAGGTTTGACGTGCACTTTGATCTACACAGCGACTTTGAGGGCAAGGGATTCTTTGTTTATGAAAGGCTGGCTGAAAAAACCAAACAGGCAAAATCCTTAGCACGGAGGCTTGTTGAAAGGCTCGACGAAGAAGGCTTCCGCCACAACGAGGAAAAAAGCGTGTCCACGAGGCTCATCGGGAATCAGCGAAATTACAGCGGCGTCGTGCCGAGTTATAGAAAGGAACAAACATTCGAGGCTTACATGGCTGCAAGAGGCGTGCCATTTTGCTATACACTGGAATTTCCTGAGGCAGCCCTTGTGGAAAGGCCTGATTTACAGTTAAAACTTGTCGTAAGGGCGCTGGAGATGGCTGTTGAGGAATCCCGGCGCGTATTTTACCCTGCCCGCATCCGAAAAATTCTAGGATATAGTGAAACAACAAAATAAACCTGATTACATTTTGTTGTTTCCCATCTAGTGAACCAGGTTTCTAGTCGGTATTTTTAACTTGGTTCACTATAATCTAGAAGAGGCTGAGTATCCCTTTGTACAGCAGGACCAGAAATATTACTATATCGAAAGGGAAAGGCGCGAACTGGAACAAAAGAATAAAGGCTGCTGCAATGTCTGCAAAACCGAAAAGCCGCGACGTCCAATCTGCAGGAAGGCTTATCAGACCCTTTATCAAAAGCACAGCAGCAAAGACAATCCCTATGCCAAGGAGGTTGAAATCTTTTGCTATCACGGCATAGGCGACAAGGATGTCGATTATGCCCAAAATCCGGAACATCCATCCGATACAATCACCTTTTTGAAAAATCAGCATCAAACAATTCAAAACAAACCCAACTTCACTTCCTTCAGGCTGTTTTGCTTTATTTCAAACTGCACTTCTTTGCCTTCAGGCAGGGAGCGGTGTTTACGAAGCAAAGCAATCCTATGCCCAACCTTCTTGCCTCTTTTCAATTCAATAAGGCATTTGCTCCAGTATCGTGCTATCTGGCGAGAGGTCAGCTCAACATCTTCGCCTGTGGAATAAACCTGGTTTGTAACGAGGACAGGAATGTCCAACGTGCGGGCTATTTTGGACAGAACAGAATATTGGGTTGCCAGCTGCCTATTCACCTGCTGGAAATTCTTCCCGTCAAGTTCAAGCCTGTACAACGCCACAAGAGAGTCAACAATAATTATCTCGGGTTTGGATTTCTTTATGCTGCTTTCTAATTGCAGTATGCATTTGTGCTGCTCCTGCCACGTGCCAGGCTCTACTAATACAACAGCCTGCATCTTTTTGGCAGAGCCTCCAAGCTGGTAAAAGCGCTCAAGAGAGAAAGATCCTTCTGTGTCAACGTAGAAGGCGCTTTTCACGTTCAACAAAGAGCATAATGCGACATTCGTCTTCCCGGAGCCGGGAGGGCCGAATATGTTGGTGATAGCGCCTTTCTCAAGACCACCACCGAGAATCTTGTCTATGGGCGTGTTTGTAGGAAAGCGCGGGACCTGCATAAGAAGAAGTATCGCAAACGCTTAAGAGAGGATTTATAGTTTTTTGTTATCCAATAAGTATGGAAGAGCCTGTATACGTTACAGAAATAGCAGAAAGAAAGCCAAAATTCACGGGAGGAGTTCGTGTTACCCTTCCTTTGTTTGAAGACGGACTGAAAGCATGGTGGAATGCGGAGGTTTCAGGCGAAGACAAATGTGATTTCACTTTACCTTCTTTCCGCTCAGAAGGAATGAGAAGTTATTACAGACTGCTTGAAGCAATCAGGCAGAGAGATGCTGGTTCTGCCAGAGATGCGTTACAAGAGATGAAGAGAAACTGCATGCCGAACTTCGAAGAACGTCCTGATGCAGAGAAATGGGCTGTTATGGGAATGCAACTGCCAGGAGACTGGGGACCCAGAGACAAGAAAAAGCTAAAGGATATCCTGACAGTGCGAGCACGCGGAATGGTACTTGAAGCGATGTGCGGATTCAGATCTTATTTCGGAGAATCGGATAGTATAAGTGAGGTAGTGGCATTAGATTTTTGCCGTGAGCTGCTTGAAAGATATAGTTATCCAGAAAGAAGGAGGATACTTTACGATCTGGAAAGGGTTGCCAGAGGAGAAAGAATGGACTTCTTTGAAGACGGTTCATTTCAGACTGTCGGGGTATGTTTTGGAATGGATTACTTGTCTGATCCCGTTCCAGTATATAGAGAATTTCATAGAATCCTATCAAAAGACGGGCTTCTACTTGTTGTAGGAGGTACAACACATGGATACAAAGACGTGCTGAAAAGATCGTTTAATCCGGAATTATGCGCTCAAATGCAGAAATCTGCAGGCTTTGAGACTAAATTAGAACATCTCCCGCTGAAAACAGAATGGGAACTAGGAGAGTATTATCTTGTAGAAGGGAAGAAAGGTCACTAATTTTTCTCTTCGCCAGCTTTCTTCTGGACGTCTGCCATATGCCTTATGATCCCTGATTTCATCAGCATGTCTGCGAATTCCTTTCTGGAAAGGCTTTCCTTGTTCTCTTCGTAGAAGTGGCGCATCAATGAATTCACTAATTTCAATCTAACCTCTTCAGCGCTCTGTTCCCTGTCCTCCATAGATAAGCTTGGAAAGCAATGGATTAATAATTTTCTGTTCTTTCATTATAGTGCTGCAAGGAATTGTAAGAGCTTTTTAGGAGATTGCGAAGGAATAAAAGATTGAAAATCATTACTATTGCATGAAAATTCTCACGTTCATAACCATTATTTCTGCGATTGCGATAGCAGGCTGCGTAGGCCAGTCGCAGATCCTTGCAAATGAAACTCCTGTAACTGCAACGGTCGAGATGAGCGAAAACGGGGTTTCTCCACCGACTGTAACGATCGCGGAAGGAGGCACGGTCACCTTTAGAAGCACAGGCACTAAACCGGTGTGGCCTGCGAGCGCGGTGCATCCGCTTCATAGGCAGTATCCAGAAGGAGGAGGATGCATAGGAAGCTTTTTTGACGCCTGCGAAGGCATAGAACCTGGAGATGAGTGGAATTTTACATTCAACCACGCAGGCGTGTGGGGCTATCATGATCACCTGAACCCGCCGCACAGAGGGGTTGTGGAAGTGAAAGAGGTTACAACAGAAAATCAAGCTTAATTACTTTTCGGCACAGTAATCCATATATATAAGAGAAAGAGAGAGTGAGAGTATGAAAGGAGAGTTTTTGAAAGGCAAGAGGGTTAAAAGAAGGCTGAATAAACATGTAGTTACGGTTATTCTTCCACCGGGAAAGCAAATTCCGTATGATGAGGGTGTAAGAAGAATGAGGGAAATAGTAGCCAAAATGAAAGGCTAATAGAATTGTTTCTTGAATTTCTGCTCGCCCATTATATTTGGATACAAACTTTTCAATATGCCAACCTTATCATCCCTTGTTATAAAGAACAGGTCATTTTTCTTTGCTATAAGGACATGTAGAGAATCCTTAGCGTCTTTGCATTCATAAACAAAATCTACCAATTCGCCAGATAATTCTATAGTTTCCTGGAGTATTTTCAAATCGACAGTCAGTCTCAGCGTGTCTACAAGGCTCATGATATAGTCTTTTTTCAGGCTGCGATACGGGAATTCCTTTAGAAGATTTTCAACTATTTCTGCGACAGTAAATGTGGAAATATATTTCTCAACATCCTTTCTTTCTGCAAGAAATTTTATTATTTCCGGATGGTCCATTTTACCTCTAATGATATTCTGGAAAAATCCGTAGACAATGTTTGTATCCAGATAAACTTTCTTTGGTATAGGCATAGCGAAAATAGGAAGCTTATAATTGATAAAGCTTATGGTTCAAAAATGGTTCATTCTTGGTTCACATTAGTTCAGAATCACGGAGAAATAAATATTTCTCAGCCGAGGATGTAACAGCGCGGCAATCTATAACCTTTAAATACCTTAGTATTCATTATAACCCTAAATTAGTGTTATTGTGAACACTAACAAGGCGATCGTATGAGCTTTGACGCATTTGAGGACATCGTGAGGGTTGGAAGGCATCTTGAGAAGCAGCTTGGGCAAACGCTGGACAATGTGGAAGGGAAGCGTAGGAGACAGCCGCATTCCGGGATGATTGAAAATAAAAATGAAATTGTCCTGACAATAGAAGTTCCTGGCGTGAACAAGGAAGATATACAGCTTAGCGTAGGCGAAAATTCTGTGGAAATAAAGGCAGGGAGAAAGGAAGAATCCAAGGAGATCGGGGAAGGAGCTGCCAGAATGGAGAGAAGAGCGCAATATTTCTATACGCAAATTCAGCTGCCGAAGGCAATTGAGGCAGACGGCGCAAGGGCGAAATACAGGGAGGGATTGCTGGAAATAACCCTGCCCAAGAAAAAGAGGGCGCAGATTGAGATAGAGTAAGAAATAGGAAGACGCCCCGCGAGTTTCGTTACAGCGACTGCGGGTGTCTTAGGAAAGGAAGCAGCCAGTTTCAGAGCTGCTGGCCGAATCATCAGCAATGCACACCGGCAGCTCCTTAATGAAAGGTGATATTATGCGGATAAAAATCAGGAAAGACGAGGACGGCAGGACAAGGGCAGTTATCATAACGTTCAACACTTCACAGAAGAATTTTGACAGCGCCTATGAGAGGAACAAGTTTTTCAGGGAGCTTCACGGCTGGGAGCAGACAGTGCCTAGCGGCAACAAGAAATATCATTATCGCAGGCCTGGTTTGCTGGACGAGATTCCCCACGCTAAAATCGCTGACAGCGTGTTTATGATAATGGAGGAGCATATGAAGCGCATGGAGGAGTTTTTCAGCCAGTGGCATGAGAAAGTAAACTGGGAGATGCACGAGATACTCATGGAAAGGAAGAATTTCATAAACATGGTGGAAACAAACAGAAATCAGGATGCAATAAGAGATGAAAGGAAAAAAATGAGAAGGATTGAAATAGAATGATGCGGTGGAAAAATGAAAGGAAAAAACGATTCAGGTCCGGGGCTCCGACCTGAATCGGACTTGGAAAGAGGCGTTGAGGAAGAGGACACGGGCGTAAATATGTTCAATTAGATAATATTGGTGAAATCATGGCGGAAACAATATCGGAAGTAAAATTAAAAGTAGGCGAATTGACTGAAAGAGTGGACTACGGAAGAGGCATAGTGCGCATATCTGCAAAGGACATGAAGCACATAGGAGTCAACGAAGGGGATGTAGTAGATATAACAGGGAAGAGGGGCACTGTAGGCATCGTTGTGCGCGCATATCCTGCGGACGTAGGGCTGGATGTTGCAAGGATGGACGGGCTTATGAGAAGGAACTCAAAAGCATCTATAAGCGAGCTTGTGAGCATAAAGAGATCCGACGTCAAGGAGGCAAAGCACCTTGTAATCGCGCCTACGCGCAAGGGAATTATAATCCGCATGTCTAGCGAGCTTATGAAGAGAAACATTTTGATGAGGCCGTTTGTCACAGGCGATATACTTGTCCCTAATCCTGTCGTGAAAACGCGCCGGGAGTCAACAATATTCGAGGATTTCTTTGGAATGGACTTTGAGAATTTTCTCTTTGCGCCGTTCGGCGAGGAGAAATTCATAGTTGTAAGCACGGATCCGAAAGGCCCTGTGCGCATAACAAGAAACACGGAGGTTGAATTATTGCCGCAGGCAACAACGGTGATGGAAGAGAAGGTGCCTGAGGTCACGTATGAGGATCTTGGAGGGCTGCGCGAAGAGATAAAGATGGTGCGCGAGATGATTGAACTGCCTTTGAAGCATCCGGAACTCTTTGAGAGGTTAGGCATAGAGCCGCCGAAAGGCGTGCTGCTGCACGGCCCGCCCGGCTGCGGAAAGACTTTACTGGCAAAGGCTGTTGCGAACGAGAGCGGGGCGCGATTCTATGTAATTAACGGGCCGGAGGTTATGAGTAAATTTTACGGAGAATCGCTTACGCCTGACGAAAGCATTTTTACAATAGACAACGGGCTCGCATCTGTGCAGAGCATCGGAGATGTTGTGAAGGCGAAGACAGCGGAAGCTGTTGCAGAATTTGATGGTCGCGGCAGAATAGAAAAGGGCATGATAAAGAGCTTTATTGAACATCCGTTCCAGAAGGGCAAGAAGATTTATGAGATAAAAACAGCAACAGGCAGGAAGATAAAAGTCACGGATTATCACTCGCTGTTTGCGCTGAAAGACGGGAAGATTTCTGATGTCAAGACAAGCGATATAACGGCTGGAGACACCTATCTGGCTATTCCTTCAAGACTGCCGGCGCCGGAAACATACAAAAAAATAGATATCCTTGAAGAGATGCGCGATTCTGAAATCCTTAATGTAAGAAGCCCACAGACAAAGGAATTTATACAGAAAATCGGGCCGAAGAAGGCTGCTGAGATTCTAGGCATAAATGAGAAATATACCTATGATATTTATGGCAGGAATGTCGCAATATCAATAAAGGACTTTCTTAAATTGTCAAGGGAAAGCGGCATCGAGGTAGACAAGAAAAAAGCCGAGATAGTTGCAAAACAGAACGCAGGAAAGCTGCCTTCTGCAATCGAAATAGACGAAGATATGGCAACTGTGATGGGGCTGTTCATCGCTGAAGGCTCATACACAACCAAGCATGCGATAAGGATCACGAATGAGCTGCCTGAATCGAAGGAATTGGTCAGGAGATTCTGCAAAAAATACGGCATAAAACTGACAGAATATGAGGATGATATGCTTCTAAATTCAAAGCCGCTGAAGATTGTTTTTGAAAAAATCCTGGGTATAAAGACAGGCGCCGGCAAAAAGGCGATACCGCCAAAGCTGATGTCGATGCCCCTGAACCTTGTCAAGGCGATGCTAAAGGGCTATTTCACAGGCGATGGGAGCGTCTACCCGCCAAAGACGGCGCATACAATAGAAGCCACGACTGTAAGCAGGCAGCTCGCAAATGATCTTATGCACACGCTGCTTTTCTTCGGCATAGTTTCAAAATGCAGCACGCGCAAGGAGCGGACAGGAAGCATTGGCCACAGGGTTCTCATACAGAGCCCTGAAGGATTTGC
The DNA here is from genome assembly GCA_016187395.1 of Candidatus Aenigmatarchaeota archaeon. Taxonomy (GTDB): domain Archaea; phylum Aenigmatarchaeota; class Aenigmatarchaeia; order GW2011-AR5; family JACRAC01; genus JACPJV01. Next base: position 9,553 of record JACPJV010000002.1, on the reverse strand, counting down.
GAAGTTCAGGGAAATAGGGTTCCTTGATGCAAAGAGAAATGAAAGGATAGAGAAATACCTGGCGGGGAAAAAGTTTGACAAGACGCAGAAGATACCTATATGGCCTGGGCTGAGGGAGATAATAAAGTCCAGCCAGAGGCTGCACGCATGGTCAAAATCAAAGACAATCGGAAAGGATATACTTGCGAAGGAACTTGGAAAGACAGATCCGAAAAAGGAAATGTACAAAGACGTGTGGAATATTATAGAATCGGACCTCGTCTGGGACATGGTGAGGGAGAAGAAAGAAATAAGCTATGACGGGAATGTCTATGACGTTTCTGTGAACCCTAATGAGAATTTTGTGGCAGGGTTCGGAGGCATATTCTGCCATAACAGCGAGGAAAATTTAAGGAAGATATTCGAGCAGGCGGAGAAGAGCGCGCCTTCGATTGTGTTCATAGATGAGATAGATGCAATAGCGCCAAAGCGAGAGGAGGTTCGCGGTGAGGTAGAAAAAAGAGTAGTCAGTCAGTTGCTTACTTTGCTAGATGGGCTGAAGTCACGGGGCAAGATCGTGGTGATAGGTGCGACGAACATTCCGAATGCCATAGATCCTGCGCTTCGAAGGCCGGGAAGACTTGACAGGGAGATTGCAATAGGCGTTCCTGACAGAAACGGAAGGAAGGAGGTATTGCAGATACACACACGAGGAATGCCCCTTGACAAGGCGGTTGATCTTGAAAAGATATCACAGGTAACCCACGGCTATGTCGGAGCTGACCTGACAGCACTGGCAAAGGAAGCGGCAATGCACGCGCTGAGGCGCGTACTGCCTGACATTTCTTCAATAAAAGACGACAAGCCGCTGCCGGATGATATACTAAAAAAACTTATTGTTACTGAAGATGATTTCAGTCATGCATTGAAGATGGTCCAGCCGTCTGCAATGCGTGAAGTTCTGATAGAGATTCCGAATGTAAAGTGGAGCGACATCGGAGGGCTTGAAAATGTCAAACAACTTCTGACAGAGACTGTGGAGTGGCCTTTAACAAATCCGCAGTCATTCAAGCGGATGGGAATAAGACCGCCGAGAGGGGTTTTAATATACGGTCCGCCCGGCTGCGGAAAGACTTTGCTGGCAAAGGCTGTGGCTAACGAGTCAGGAGCTAATTTCATTTATGTTAAGGCCGCAGAGCTTCTAAGCATGTGGGTGGGTGAAAGCGAGAAGCACGTGAGAGAGGTGTTCAAAAGGGCAAAGCAGGTCGCACCGAGCATAATATTCTTTGACGAGATTGATGCACTGGCGCCGAAACGCGGGACAACCGCAGACAGCCATACAACCGAGCGCGTGGTCTCGCAGATGCTTGCAGAGATGAGCGGTCTTGAAGACATGCATGACGTAGTCGTGCTTGCTGCCACGAACAGGCCTGATATTGTTGACAGCGCGCTGCTGCGGCCGGGAAGGTTTGACCGGCATATTTTTGCTCCAACCCCTGACATGGATGCAAGACTGAAGATTCTGCAAATACATACAAAGGAGATGCCGCTTGACGATGTAGACCTGAAAGAGCTTGCAGAAAAAACAGACAAATACAGCGGCGCGGACATCGAGGCGTTGTGCAGGGAAGCTGCGATGAATGCACTAAGGAAGGACATGAACAATGATAAAATCACGATGACGGATTTTGAAGCCGCATTCAACGAAGTCAGGCCAAGCGTGAGTGCGGAAATGAACGCCCTGTACCAGAAAGTAATGGAGAAGAGGAGAGAGCAGGCAGTCGAAGAGGACATCGAATATATCAGGTGATTTTGTGCGCGAATACAGGTTGAATGGAAGGAATGATCTTCGGGAAGAAGTTTCAAGAGATTTTCCTGGTAGGAGAGTTATTTTTGATGAAAGCCTCACTCTTCCTGCAAGCTACCTGAGCAGAATACGCGAAGGATCAAAAAGAACAACAATAAAATTCAGTCCCGATGCTATTCGATTGCCAAGACGTCAGCTACCTGCTGTTGAAAAGAGAAGCGGGCTGACAGTAGGAAGAGTTTCTTATCGTGGCGTTGTTGTCAAACAATATTCTGAGCTTACCGAAGAAGATGCACAAAGCGATGGTTTTGAAACACTGAGAGATCTTCGAATGGAATTGGAAGCAGCATACGGTGCCTTTGCTCCCGAGTCATTACTATCTATTCATCAATTTGAAAGGTGGGAGAATGCATAGAGTGATTTTATGGAAGAATATTCGCAGAAATTAGATGAGGCGCAAAATTTTGCAGACATATTTGAGATGGTCAAGGATTTGGTAATGCAGAAGATCGGAAACGTTCGCGGCGGCCTTAACTTAGGATTGATGGAACTTGGGAATTCAAGAGAAGGCTGGCTTGGGGGATTCTATCCTACAGGATCCAATATCATCGTGATGAACAAGACCCCTTTGAGGCGCCTGGCAGAGACAAAGCCTTCGCTTGTGAAGCCGTACGTTTTCATGGTACTCCTGCATGAATATCTGCACAGCTTGGGATACCTGGATGAAAAAATTTGCAGGGGCATTTCGTACAAGATTTGCAGGGAGGTTTTTGGAGAAAAACACGATGCAACAGAGATGGCTTACGACATTTCATCATTTATGAAATATATAACATATCCGGAAGGGTTTCCGCAGCTGGACAAGGACATAGACTCAATCCAAGTAATAGAGAACATAGACAAGGAAAGCGATTTCTATTTCGGATGAAAGGATTTAACATTTGATTGCGACCTTTTCTTATGGAGATAGACAAGCTTGCCCTTATTTTCATCAAAGACAGAAAGATGCTTGGAACCTTTTCCAAGGGCAAGAATATTTTCTATATGCCCGGCGGAAAGCGCGAACAGGGGGAAACTGATGAGCAGGCGCTGACAAGAGAGTTGAAGGAAGAAATTTCTGTCCACCTACTGCCAGAAAGCATATCTTACTACGGCACGTTCAGAGCGCAGGCAGACGGCAAACCAGAGGGCACGTTTGTAAAAATTACCTGCTACACAGGAGAGTTTAGCGGGAAGATCAAGCCCTCCTCAGAGGTCGAAAGGATAGACTGGCTGACGTCAAAGGATGTGCAAATAGCATCACCAGTTGGAATAATGATACTTAATGAACTGAAGGCAAAGGGACTGATAGACTAAGGATAACTTTCCGAGGATAAGTCTCAATGATATTTGTTCCACATCTCTACAAATCTTTCAAAGTTGTGAAGAATATTAACTCCATCAAGGCCTTCTTCCGGGTTGAAATGCACCCCAAAAAAAGGCAGGGCTTCTATGGGATTATCCGGGTTGGTTCCGTGCTGTATAATTTCATATTCATTCTTCGGAGAACTTGCTATAATCCCGAATTCTTCCGGCAAATTCTGCAATACGCTCTTCTGGTTGTGGCTTGCCGTGAAATTTTTCTTGAAGTCGAGAAGTATAGGACATCTCTGTTTTATTTCGATCCTTTCCGTTTTTGCGCAACCACCGCCTGTGACGACTGCACCGAAGGCGACGCCCATATGCAGGTAACCCGCGCCTATTGCAAGAACAGGCTTGGTGCATTTTTTAAGGAAATTCACAACGTTCTTCTGGTTAGCGCCGTTAGTTTCGCCGTCAGATATAATATAGGCATCAGCAACAGGTATGGAATTAGTTTTTACAATTTTCGAGCTTCTTATAATCCTAGAAATATTCCCAGCGCCTCTTCCGTTATCAACTATGAATATCATTTCTCTCAATTTTATTTTTCCGTGAAAGTATATAAATATCAGTCTGCGAAGGGTGGGAAAGGTTTCCCCTCACGTGTATTTTAATACATCTTTTAGGATCAAAACAACTATTCTGTGACTACAACAGGCTCTTCTTTAACAATCACGGTATGCTCGAACTGCGCTACCAGGCCGTCATTTTGCTCTCTGAGCACAGGGTAGCTGCGCAGAACTTCGTTATCAAGCAGCTCTTTCATGGCCATGCGAAAAGAGAAAGAAGAAGCACCCAACTCTCTTTGTATCCATCTCTCTGCGAATGGAAGCGTATGATATTTTCCCGATAAATCAACTATCTTTCTTGCAAGCGGATTGCGAACAGGCCTTGGCTGTGCGAATGAAAAAATCAGGCGCTGTTCGCTGTCTTTCACACGACCTGCGCCATTGGTTGAAAAAGGCTCTATGGCTAAAATCATTCCTTCCTCAAGTCGCTGGCCGCTTTTGAACGCAACATTCGGGATAGCAGGCTCGTCGTGAACTACATATCGTGAAAGGCCGTGACCTGTGAGATTCTCAATAGGCTTGAATCCCAGATTCACAATCTCCTTTTCTATAGCCGAGCTTATGTCGCTGATAAGAACGCCCGGTTTGCACAGTTCCAATGCGGATTTCAGTGCATTTTTTGAGGCTTGCAGTAGATTTTCATTCTTGCCTGAAAAATCTATTGTGTATGCAGTGTCTGCTACAAAGCCGTCTATATGCGCTCCGATGTCTATTTTCAGCATGTCATTTTCGCCGATAACAGCAGGATCATTTAGCTGCGGCGTGTAATGAGCGGCGTTGCTGTTTATGGAAAGGTTCGCAGGGAAGGCGCATTCTGCCCCGCCTGCGCGGATGGCAGATTCTATTTTTTCAGCGAGCTCTTCAAGGAGCATGCCGGGCTTTGCCCAGCTTCTGCTTTCTTCCCGGACCTTTGATAAAATCCTGCCGGCCTTTATGGTTTTTTCTACCTCCTCTTTCTCGAGCTTTTTTATTTTCTCCTCGAATTCCTCATCTTCCATGGCAGAAATGATAGGAAGGAAATGATAAAAAGGAGTTTAGCCTGTGTAGGCGCATGACATTGCGTTTCTTCTGATATCATTTTGGAATTGCGAAAGAGCAGCGTAGCCCAAGGCGCGAAGGCTGCTTTGCACAAAGGATGCCATTTCAGGAAGAAGGCCAAAACCGTGGAATGTATATGGAGTGTAACCTTCCAGCGCATCTGCGCCTGCCTGCAAGGCATGCCACGCCTCTTCCCCGGAATCTATCCCGCCGGTTGCAATGATGAATGAGTCGGGAAATGCTCCGCGGCAATCACGGACTGCAAGCTGCCTGTATTCCTTGAGAAATGGGCCGCTTCTTCCTGCTGAAGGATACCCCCAATTTCTTGCAGGTATTTTTTCGCGGGGTACCATATAGGTGTTTACAGCGACGATGCCGTCTCCCCCGCCTTCAATCCATGCGTCAACGAGATCAAGCCATTGCTGCCTGCCGTCTCTATCATAGGGTCCCATCTTTACGAGCTTTAGCTTGCCTTCAGCCTTTTCTGCTATGGTATCTGCGCTTCTGCGAAATTCCTCAGGAGTTCTAAGTGCTGTTAGTGCAACTGTATTAGGCGAGAAAGGGTTCCATACAAACCCGTCTGCATATGGACAAAGCCTGTCAAGAAGCTCTTCTAGTTCACGGTATGCCATTTCAAATCTTCCAATCTCCGGAGGGATGCCGCAGATGCTTATGAGCAGAGGCGCTTCTCCGCCGCGTTCCCGATAGCTTGCAGCATTGCGGAGAAAATTATACAGGCCCTTGTTTGGAAATCCCTGCGCATTATAAATTTCTCCATTGGCATCATCAACAGCAACACGCGGCCGCTCATTGCCTTCGCGCCTTTGCACAACAACGGTTCCTGGCTCCAAAAAGCCAAATAAGTGAGATAAAGGGCATAGAGCATCGCCGTTCTTGTCGAGCCCTGCGGCTGTGCCGAACGGCATCACGCTACGGCCATTGATGCCAACATGAAGGTCAGGAAAATCGAATTTAGGCGCGACTTCTGCAACAACGTCCTCGAACCTGTTCAGCTCTCTAAGCGCAAGCTCATGCACAGCTTCAGGATCGCCGCGTGCAAGCAGGTAGGCAGTTCTGCGCGCAAATCTCCTGAAGAACCTCGTATCTTCAAGGCTTCGCCTGAACACCCGTCTTTCCAGTTCTTTGATCATCAAATGATGCAGCAATAAAAGTTATTAAGCCTTTGGCTTCCAAAGCAATTTAACAATTTGCATGCTAAATATAACATGGCTTATTCTCTCGTGATCAAGGACGGGATTGTGGTGGATCCGTTCAAAGGAGCCAGAGAGGGACTTGACGTTGGGATACGCGGAGAGCGGATAGAAAATGTGGGCAGAAATCTGGCAGGGGAGAGGGAGCTGAGTGCAAGGGGCAGATATGTTTTTCCAGGTTTTATCGATCCTCATGTGCATTTGCGAGATTTTGAATGGGCGCACAAGGAAGACTATGAGACAGGTACGCGCGCCGCTGCAAACGGCGGCGTCACCACAGTAGCAGAGATGCCCAACCTGCCCGGACACCCTACTCTTAGTGCAGCAGTCGCGGCGGAAAAGAAGGAAAGAGCAAATCATGCAGGAGTTGTAGACGTTTTATTCTGGGGAGGAGTGAGGGAAGATAATCTGGATAGGATCGAAGAAATGCCCGGAGAGGTTGTTGGGTACAAGATATACATATGCGAAAGCACGGGCGGGCTTTATCTGCCAATAGACTTGCTGGATAGAGCCTTGCAGGCAATCGAATCAACAGACAGGCCTGTCACTATCCATTGCGAAGATCACGCCACGATTGAGGCGCGGAGGCACTTGTACGATGCCGATAATGGAATAAGCCACTGCGATGCAAGGCCTCCAGACGCAGAGGTTGCGGGAATAAAGGCTGTGCTTGAGGTTTCCTATTCGCATAACGCAACTATCAACATCGCCCACCTATCCACATCAAGGGGGCTTAGGGAGATAAGGCAGGCAAGAAAAGACCGGTTCATGGATTCAACCGTTTTCTGCGAAGCCACCCCCCATCATGCCTATTACAACAAATTCGCCATGCTGGCTGACGGAGAAACGGGCAAAGCAAGAAAGATGAACCCGCCGCTCAGACCTGACATAGACAGGCAAAGCATTTTGAGGGGATTGCGCGAGGGCGATATAAACATGGTTGCAACAGACCATGCGCCACATACATGGATCGAAAAGATGAAAGAAAACCCTTCAGGCGTGCCAGGGCTTGATACTTACGGGAATTTCGTGGCTTGGCTGCTTGTCGAACAAGGCATAAGCGCGAAAAGGCTCGCGCAACTTACTTCATATAATGCGGCGCGATTTCTTGGGCTGAACGACCGCGGCATGATAGAGAGCGGATACCTTGCTGATATTGCAATCATTGATGTGAGCACAAAGGAAAAGGTACGCGGATCGCGCCACCAGACGAAGTGCGGCTGGTCACCGTTTGAAGGCGAGACGTTCCCTGGCCGCGTCGAGTACACAATTTTCAGGGGCAGGATCATAAAGAAGGACGGGAAAATTCAGGCATAAAAGGCTTTGCCTCTGTGCAGGAATTTATAGGTTCGTTTCTTAGTTTGCAAGATAGCATGCCAAGAAACTTCGCAGACAGGCTTCTCGCCGAAATTGACGCGACGCAGAACCCGAGTTGCGTAGGCCTTGATCCCAGAATATCACGTATACCGAGGGCGATACGAGAAAGAGCTGTTGAATCAAGACTCGCGGGCTTTAGTGGCGATAGAAGGGAAGCGTTGCTAGAAGCTACTGCGGATGCAATTGTTGCATTCAACAAGGCTGTAATTGACGCCACTGCTGACGTTGTACCAGCGTACAAGCCCAACGTGGCTTTCTACGAGTGCTATGGTCCTGCCGGACTTAGGGCTTACCGAGAGACAATCGCACACATCAGGCAAAAGGGAAGAATCGCGATAGCCGATGTTAAGCGTGAGGACATAGGAGACACGTCCAAGTCCTACGCGGACGGTTTTCTGGGATCTGTGGAATTGGCAGACGGATCCTCAACCTCTGTGTTTGATGCAGACGCCGTCACGGTTTCTCCATACGTAGGTTCTGATAACACATTGCAGTTCGTGACCGTGTGCGCCCAGCAGGGTAGGGGCGCGTTCATTCTCGTGAAGACTTCCAACCCCTCATCTGGCGAGTTGCAGGATCTTCGATTCGACCCTCAACATGGCAGCAGAACTCTATATGAGCAAATGGCACTGCTGGTAGACCAGTGGGGAACGAAGTGCAGAGGAGACAGGGGATACTCTTCTATAGGCGCTGTCGTGGGAGCAACTTTCCCTGAACAGGCTGCACGAATACGAGAGATGATGGAAAACGCCATTATTCTAGTGCCCGCATATGGGGCTCAAGGTGGAGCCGCCAAGGATGTCATGCCAAACCTCAACAATGACGGGTACGGAGCGATAATAAATAATTCCAGAAATCTAATTTTTGCATACACGCGGGAGCCCTACAGCAGCAAGTTTGGTGAAGCTAAATTCGCTGAAGCGGCGAGGGAAGATGCACTCGCTATGAGAGAAGACCTTGTATCAACTATGCGAGCGAGCGGAAGAATTCCAGTGGGGTGGGCTGCATGACAGAATGGGCTAAAAGAGGGGAATACGAGGCTTTCCTATTAGATACCGAATGCGTTGGGTTCTTTGACCCGCCAATTACGCTAAAATCCGGGCGCCCAGGGCATTGGTACGTCAACATGCGAAAGGCATTGGGTAACAGAAATACAAGAGACGAACTAGCAAGGTTTGTCTACGATTTCGTGGTGGTGGGCTTAGGACTGAAACCAGACCATTTTCTGGGCGTTCCTGATGGCGCGACCCCTTTGGGTGAAGCCTGCACAAATCTCATAGACTATCGAGACGTTGGGGAAACACCGGCAGCTATTCTCCGCTCAGGAGTAAAATCTCACGGTGATCCTGCAGACAGATACTCCGTAGGTCCCCTCAAACATGGAGGCCATGTGGTTTTAGTGGAAGACGTTACCACAACCGGCGGGTCATCTATGGAACACATTCTCCGGCTGCAGGAAGTAGGCGTGCATATAGATAGATTAGTTTCATGCGTTTCTAGATATGAAAGGCGGGACAGGGGACGCACTGTAGAAGACGTCCTAAAAAGAGACTATACTGTGGAATACGCAGCATTGACAGATGCAAGAGCGATTTTACCTAGGGCAGTGGAAAGATTCAATCCCGACGAAGCCCTCGTTAAGGCAATAGAGGACTACTATAGAACATATGGCATAAAACCAATAAAATTGCTAGAAGCTGCTAACCAAACTCCTTAGCCGTATGCCCCAGCACCTGCAGTACCCTTAGTGCCACAACCTGGGCATAGGTCACGAATATGACGATGGAAATGAATGATACCTATTTCGCAAAATCCTTCTCCTCATACCCCAATGAGCCAAGCACCCGCAGCGCCACAGCGAGAATCTGGTTCTGGAGATAATATTCTATGTCATAATCCTTCATAGAAACCTTGTCAGTAGGCTCTGCCCTGTCACTAATGGAGCCTTCGCCCCTTGTTATTATATAACTTATGACTGTACCTTGCGGGACTTCATGGCCTGCCTTCGCCAGCTTTGATGCAACAGAAATATGAGGGCCTTTTGCCTTGTATTCACCCAGTTCTTTGCCGAGCATGGTGCGCACTGCAATATCTGCTATTGTGACTTTCCGCTCCCGGATTCTTTTTACAGTTTCCTTAACGCGGGCAACAGCTTCTTTTTCCTTGTCTTT
>JACPJV010000001.1 GCA_016187395.1 Candidatus Aenigmatarchaeota archaeon | reverse complement strand
CAGAGAAGATATAGAAGATCTTCTGAGGCGCAGGGAAATTTTCACCAACATAGGAGATTATAGAACAGTTGAACTGATAGATGTAGAATTGGAGCAATACCAAACAATAAAAGCAGACATACCAAAGGTGATACCATGACATTCCAGCCGCCGAAGGGCATGCGCGACCTGAGCGGAAAGGACGCAGAGAAGCTGATGAGAATATTGCAGACATGCCGCAATACTTTTGAAAAGTACGGCTTTGTGCCGTTAGAGACGCCTGCGCTTGAATCTTTTGAGGTCCTAGCAGCAAAAGGAGCAGGCGAGGCAATCAAGGACGAAATCTACTATTTTAAAGATAAGTCAGGAAGGGAGCTAGGGCTGCGCTTTGACTTCACAGTGCCTCTTGCACGTTTTGTGGCAAACAATCCTAACATGCCAAAGCCCTTCAGAAGGTACCAGATAGGCCCTGTCTGGCGCTACGACAATCCCCAGGCAAAGCGCTGGAGGCAGTTCTATCAGGCTGACATAGATATTGTAGGCTCTTCCTCTCCCCTCGCAGACGCCGAATGCATAGCCTGTGTATGCGAGATAATGCAGAAGTTAGGCTTCAGCGATTTCACAGTCCGTGTAAACAGCCGGATCGTGCTGGAGTCGCTGTTGGAAAGGGCGGGCGTTACAAAAACAACTGATGCCATCCGCATTATTGACAAAATTGACAAGATAGGCGAGGACGGAGTAAAAAAAGAGCTTAAGGAAAATGGGATAGACCCAAAAAAAACAATGAAAATAATTGGAATGAGAGGGAAAAGCTCGCTAAAGGAACTCGAAAAGGAAAAGCCCGCCGGTCTTCCAGAACTATTGGATTTCCTGCGCTGTTGCGAATCTTTTGGCATAAGCGGCAGAATAGAGCCGGACGCAAGCCTTGCCCGTGGGATGGAATATTATACGAGCCTTGTTTTTGAAATAATGCTTCCTCAGCAAAAGGTAAGCTTCGGCGCAGGCGGGCGCTTCGACAATCTTATCAAGACGCTGGGCGGTCCTGACCTTCCTGCAACAGGAATTTCACTAGGAGTGGACCGCCTGCTTGAAGAGATGGGAGAAACAAAAGATGATGAAAAGGCATTCATAGCTACTATCGGCAATGTTCAGGATTTTGCAATTGCTTTTACGCAGAAATTGAGAGGCAATGGGATAAAATGCGAGCTCGAGCTTTCTAATCGCAATATAAGCAAGCAGCTCGACTATGCCTCCAAAAAGTATCGTTATGTCGCAATAATAGGCGAGAGAGAAGCAAAGGCAAAAAAAGCAAAACTGCGCGACATGGAAACCGGAGAGGAGAAATTGCTGAAAGCAGAAGATTTAATCAAGGCCTTGAAAAGACGGTGAAATTGCCATTTGAAAATCATTTTTAAGAGATATTTTCATTGTAGGCATTCAGAATTTTTGCATAGTTTATGCTAACTAATGTTTAGAAAGGTGTAAATCTTAAAATTCCTCGAATACGGTGCCGCACTCCTTGCAGTATTTTGCGCCGCTTGTCTCCATTCCAAGCTTGCTGGAGCCGCACTCTGTGCATGCCGACATAATCCTGTTTTCTTGCAATCACTATTAGAACGTTACTTGGGAAAAAGTTCCCACTTTCTCTTTCGCCTTTATTATTGCGAGATAAAATCACATCTGAAAAATATAGTTTGCGCTAAGGGAAAAAGTATATAAGAAGGGAAAACAAGTAAAAGTTTATTCTTTTATTATTTGAAGGCGATTTAAGAATTTTTCCCCATCCAAGCTTCTATGGAACTTGCAGAAATCCTGAAAAGGCGCGGGGCAAAAAAAGCGCCAGACATGGAAAGCCGCAAGAGAATAGTGCGCGACAGCGTGCGTGAGTACTTAGATTCGCATCCTGTTGTATCTTCTCTACAAATTGTAAGTGCGCTTGTAGCCTGCGAAACGAATTATAGACTTGACAAGTCCTCGTACTATTGCTATTACCTCGGACCTGTGAGCGCTCCTAGGACTAACAAATATCTTGCAGAAATAAATCACGCTAGCTTTAGAGAAGCTGTTGTCCGGGAGTTCGGACTGGATGCGGAAGCTACTCAATTAAACATGGATCAGGACATGCATTACAAAGAAAGAAGAAGCATGCATGGGTATGAAAAGATAACTCTTTATTACACAGATGAAGCGCGCTTTCGCCGGTATATTAGGCGCATGATAAGAGGCAGAAAGACAGTAACCCATGTTACGGTAAGACCCTTTAAAAAGCTCTTTGGCGAAGAATAAGCGCAAAGATGGAAGAACAGCATTTAAAAACGATTCTATCCCTAATTGAAAAGTGATATCATGGCTTCGAAAAAGAAGGTCGTCCCCGACACTTCTGTGATAATATCAGGCCTTATAGTTGAGCTTGTCGAGAAAGGCGAGGTCAATGGAGAGGTAATCATTCCTGAGTTCGTTGTGGAGGAAATGCGCGCCCAGGCTTCCAGAGGTCGCGAGATAGGCTTCCTGCTGCTGACGGCAAGATAACGATAAAGAAAGTCGGCCGCAGGCAGACCTATGAGGAAATAAAGCTGGCTAAATATGGAAGAATAGACGCGCTTATTCTGGACGTGGCGATGGAGGAGAAGGCTGTTATTTACACAAGCGACATGGTTCAGGCGCTTGTTGCTGAAGCAGAGGGAGTGGAAGTCGCTTATTACAAGCCCTACGAACGGACGGGAAAAATAAGGATAGAACAGATGCTGACGGAAGATACGATGTCCCTGCACCTCAAGGAGGGCACAAAGCCCTACGCCAAGCGCGGAAAGCCCGGAGGCGTGCGCATAGAATACATAGAAGACGATGTGATGAGCACGGAAGACGTGGAAAAAATAATCACCGAGATCCTCGATGCCGCGCGCTACGAGGGCGACGCCTTCGTAGAATTCAGCGGGCACGGCGCGAGCGTCGTCCAAATAAGGGACATGCGCATAGCCATTACAAGACCGCCGCTGAGCGATGGCATTGAAGTCACTGTAGTCAGGCCGATAGTAAAGCTGACCTTGGACGACTACAATCTTTCTGACAAGCTAAAAGAGAGAATAGCAAAAAAAATGGAAGGGCTTCTCATAGCAGGGCCGCCTGGTTCTGGAAAAAGCACTTTCGCTGCAAGCATAGCGGAATTTTTATTGAAAGAAAGAAACGCGACTGTGAAGACGCTGGAAAGCCCGCGCGACCTGCAAGTTGCTCCAGAGATCACGCAGTACGGGCCAATGGACGGCTCCTTTGCAAAGACCGCGGACATTCTGCTTCTGGTGAGGCCTGACTACACCGTCTTTGACGAAGTCCGAAAGACAAGGGACTTTGAAGTGTTCACGGACATGCGCCTTGCTGGAATAGGAATGATCGGCGTTGTGCATGCTAGTGACCCCATAGACGCAGTGCAGCGCTTTATGTCGCGCCTGGAGCTTGGAATGGTGCCGCATGTTATAGATACAATCGTGTTCATACGCGCCGGCAAAATAGAGAAAGTTTATGAGCTAAGCATGACCGTACGCGTGCCCACAGGCATGACAGAAGCTGATTTGGCGCGGCCTCTCGTAGAGGTGCGTAATTTCGAGAATGGAAATTTGGAATACGAGATATACAGCTACGGCGAGGAGAACGTGGTCATACCAATCAAGGCAGAGAAGCCTTCGGCAATCAGGCGCCTTGCAGAAGCGGCCATAAAGGCTGAAGTCTCCAGATTTGACAGGCATGCAGATGTTGAGATAGTAGGAGAAGATAAGGTAATAGTGCGCGTTGACAACGAAGTTATGCCAAGGATTATAGGAAAAGAAGGCAAGACCATAAAAGATCTGGAAGCACGGCTCGGGATAAGCATTGATGCGCTTCCGCACGTGCCTACTATGGGCAAAGAAGTGCCATGCGAATACAAGGAGTCGGGAGCTTACCTGATTTTTGATTTCCCTAAAATTTTTATTGGAAAGACGGCTAATTTTTACATTCTAGACCGCCTCCTCTTTTCCGCTACTATTGGAAAAAAAGCGCAAATACGCCTTGAAAAGAACACCGAAGTCGGCCAGGATGCCTTTTCTGCATTGGCAAAAGGCAGGCTGAAGGTTTTTGTATAATTCTCAATTAATGCCCCCGACGGGAGTTTCCGCATATCAGCTTTTTGCTAAAAGCTGAATACGCCTTTGAACCCGCGACCCCTTGCTTAGGAGGCAAGTGCTCTATCCAACCTGAGCTACGGGAGCATAAAGATAATTTAGAAAGATAGGATAAGAATTAAAATAACAGAGACCTATTTGAAATATGAAAGTCAGCCTGCTGGGACCTACAAACATGGAAAAGTTCTCAAGGATAGTAGGGAAATCTCCCGAAGAAATAAGGCCTTTGGCAGAGGAAACAGGGAAAATTATAGCTGAAAGTAAGTGCAACCTTATTGTAGTATTCAACTATTCCGGCATGCTGAAGCTTGTTGGCGACTCGTATAAAAAACATGGCGGAAAGCTGGAAATGCTTTACACCGAAAATGATCATGACTGGGAGACGGATATTTACATGAAACATCTGAAAGAGGCTGATGTAAAAACAAAGGCAGAAAGCTGGCACGATATGCTTCTGCGACTTGTGAAGGCTTCTGATCTGGCCATATGCGCAGGTCTTTCTGCAGGTGTCCTGGCAGAATTAGGCTATATGAAGTGGAACTATCAGGAGGGCAAAGGAAAGGTTAAGGCGCTGATAGGCATTATGGAATTTCTGAGAGGTGAAAAATTCCCTCCCGAAATATCCTTTGACATGGAAAAGCTCATCGTGATTTCTTCTGTGAATGGCTTGGAAAAAGCGATAGAAAAATTCAAACCTCCACTTTGACTTCGTCCCCTTCCACAACAACCCTGTACGAATTCACGCCAGTAGGAAAGCTCATCCCTTCGCCCGTCTTTATGTTAAACATGTAACCATGAAGTGGGCATATCACGCCTACGCCGCTGCCGTCGTCATAAAGCTGCCCTTCGCCGAGAGGGCCTCCCTGATGAGGGCATGTATTGTCTATTGCGAAAAACTCGCCGTTGTTTTTGAATAATGCAATCTCCTTTCCGCCTGCCTTTACAACCCTTCCAAAACCCTCTTCCACATCAGAGGTTTTGCACGCGGTTATCAAAGCCATGCTCGTTTACGGCGTTTAATCTTTATAAAACTTCCACTCTTACTCTTATCATGGTATTCAAAAAACTTTTTTCAGTATTCAGGAAAAAGGACGACATAACGATAACAGAGACAAAGCCGGAAGTAAAGGCAGAGATTGCATCAACAGAAGATGAGATGAATGCGCATGAGCAGCCGCAAGCAAAAGAGGAAGATTCATCTTTAGTCCTTAACGAATCTTTGCCATCTGCTAATGGTCCAGCCTTATCACCTAACGAACCAGGTCTCCAGCAAGCCCTTGCAATCCAGCTCTTCGACCCCACGCAGAAGCGCCCTGCAGCAATAACGCCGAGCGGCACGATAATCACGCATTCGCCCTTTGACCCAGAAGCAGGAGAGCAGAAAAGGCAGGAAATAACCTTCGAAAAACAGCCTGCTGATGAAAAAGAGCTCTGGGATGCTGTAAACAAGGTGATAGACGCAAGGATAAGGCCGATGATAAAGTCCCATGAAGGGGAGATAGAGCTTGTCAAAATAGA
>JACPJV010000017.1 GCA_016187395.1 Candidatus Aenigmatarchaeota archaeon | reverse complement strand
GGAATCCCTTCGGAACATCAGATCTGTATATGTGATATTTGACACCAGCACGCATATACCAGAATTTGTAAAGCACCGCTGCCGCCAGCTCTTCATCTGTTAAATCCCGCTTCTTGATGTCAACAGCCATGCAAATTATCGACAGGCATAAGGCTTAAATATATAATGTATATATGATATACATCAAATGTATAGAAAATAGGCGTGTGATGTTATGAACACTGTGCAGGCAAACAGGTCGGCGTTCGCCGAAACGTTTGGCGAGACTCCTTTAGTGAAGGTTATAGATTTTTTTCTCACATATCCGGATTTCGACTATTCAAAGTCGCAGGTTGCAAATGAAACAGGTATTTCACGCATAACAATTGAAGGGATATGGAACAAGCTGATTAAAAGAGGCATAATATCTAAAACCCGAAACCTTGGTAGAGCCGAGCTTTACCGCCTCAACAGAGAAAGCCCCCTTGTCAAAATCCTGATGAAAACCGCCTTCGACCTCTCAGCTCATTTTCTGGAAGAAGAATCCGGACTTCAAAAGAAACTCAGTTCTCTGGCATGATTACATCCTCTCCGGCACAGGTATTGCCAAAAGATGCAGGCCGTCTTTCATTATGTTTTCCACAGCCTGCACAAGCGCTAATCTAAATTTCCTTTCCTCGTTTTCAGCCTTCAGCACAGGCACCTTTTCATAGAATGAATTGAACGCCTCTGCTAGTGAATAGAGATAATTGCACAAGACATGCGGCTGCATTGCTTCAGCAGCCTTCTGCAAGGCAGCGGGATATTGCGCTATGAGCCTTATCAGATTTATCTCCTCATCGGCAGCAGGCTCTGACATTTTTCCTGATATTTTTTTGGCTTTAACTTTTTTCAATATTGCATTCGCGCGCGTATGAGTATACTGCAGATAAGGCCCTGTGTTGCCCTCGAAAGCTAATGCCTGCTGCCACAAAAAATTCACAGGCTTGTTCGGCTCGTAACGGAGTATGTAATAGATGATTGCACCTAATGCAATTTCCTTCGCCCTTCTGGCAAGCGCCGCGCCCCTCATTTTTTTCCATCGCCTTTTGATTTCCTTTCCCGCAAGCTTAATCCCTTCATCCAGAAGGTCGTCCCACAGAACCGCGTGGCCGCGCCGTGCGCTCATTTTTTCTCCCTCAAGAAGAACGATGGAATATGAAATATGCCTTGATTTCTCTGCGTAGTCTTTGTAGCCAAGCAATTCCAGCGTCTTGAACAGCTGCATAAAATGATTCTTCTGGTCCTCTGCAACCACGTAAAGATTCAGGTCTGGCTTGTGTTTTTCAAAACGCCACAGCGTATGCGCCAGCTCGCGCGTGAGATACAAACCTGTGCCGTCAGAGCGCTGGATGATGGTGGAGGGCAAGCCATGCCCCTCTAAATCAAGCACAATTGCGCCCTCCTTCTCAGATGCATAGCCCTTCTTCATCAGCTCTTTGACTATTTTTTTGCTCTCTTTTGCAAAAGCAGATTCCCACGCATACCCGTCAAATTTTATTCCCAGCGTCTTATAGTTTTTTTCAAAACCATTAATGCACCATGAGAAAAGCCTTTTCCCTAATGCACGTGTTTTTGCATCGCCAGTCTCATATTTTTTTATCAGCTCGGATAATTCCCTTTCCAGCTTTTCATGTCCCTCTACTTCCTTATTTATCCTGAAATATATGCCGCCAAGCCACACGTCCTCCTTGCCTTGAGGTTTCTTGCCGTTTGCATATTTCATATATCCAAGCAGCGCGAGCATCGCCTGCCTTCCCAGGTCGTTCATGTAAGGAATTCTTTTCACAATCCATCCTTCAGACTCCAGGATTCGCGCCAGCGCCTCTCCGAGAAGCGTCGTCCGAACAGTACCCATATGGAACGGGTGCGCTGGATTAGGATGCGAATAATCAATTAATGCTGTTTTATCCTTTTTTGTTTTCTTTCTTTTTCCTGTAGCCTCTTTAATTATTTTCCCTGTTGCATTGCTCCAGTTGATATAAAAGTTGACATAAGGCCCCTCAGCCCTTGCCTCTGCTCCACTTATTTTTATTTTCTCTGATATTCTTTGCGCAGTCTCGACGGGGTTTCCTCCAAACGCAAAACAAGGGAGCGCAAAATCTCCGAAGCCCTTGCGCGGCTTTTCCACCAGCCTTGCCGCACCTTCCTGCGCCTTTTCTGCTTCTTTCCTTATCTCCTCAAGAATTTTCTGGTAAAAATACAGCATAATTCTAACTAGGTTAATAAGGTTATAAATAATCTTCAAAGAAAAATTACAGATGCAAATAAGCGAAGTCAAGATAATCCTTATCCACGGCAACGATACCATGAGATGGTCGCATGCGTGGCTGCCATGGGCTAAGCAAGAACTTGAGAAGTTAGAATTGAACGTTGTAGCTGAGACATTTCCGGACTCCATCCTTGCCAGAAAGCAGTATTGGCTAAGATTCTTGAAAGAATATCTCCATGCTGATGAAAACACAATAATAATCGGCCATTCCTCAGGTGCAGTAGCAGCGATGAGGTTCGCTGAGGAAAACAAACTACTCGGCTCGATTCTGATCAGCCCCTGCTATACAGATCTCGGTATTGAAGCAGAAAAACAAAGCGGATATTTTGATGGTCCATGGGACTGGAAAACGATAAAGAAAAACCAGAAATGGATAGTACAGTTTGCATCAAAAGATGATCCTTTTATTCCCGTAGGCGAATTTCAGCGTATTCATAAAAAATTAGAAACAGAATACCATGAATTTGAGAACCGCGGACATTTCAATGTGCAAGATGCATTTCCTGAAATCATAGAAGTTATCAAAAGAAAGCTTAACCTGTAGATATTGCCTCCTCAGATATTCCTACCACTATCGGATAAAGACAAAAAGTAAAAACATATTTCTCATTTGTCCTTCTTTTTCCAGTTTTAGACTTCCCTGATTTTTGTCGCAATGAAGTCGATG
The DNA here is from genome assembly GCA_016187395.1 of Candidatus Aenigmatarchaeota archaeon. Classification (GTDB taxonomy): domain Archaea; phylum Aenigmatarchaeota; class Aenigmatarchaeia; order GW2011-AR5; family JACRAC01; genus JACPJV01. The sequence goes on along the minus strand of JACPJV010000017.1, from coordinate 3,016 downwards.
ACCTGCGGATCGACAGGAATGGCCACCGATCTCTTATACCTTTTCTCGCCGTTCGGGGCGAAGAAGCCGCGGCTTATCGAGATGAAGACGTTCTCCGTCTCTCCATCCGTAGCCTTCTTTCTCGCAACCTCCACGAAATTCCTGTTTCCGAAAGGTATGTGTTCTGCGACAATTGTTTCAAATTCTACCATTTTTTTCACCTGTGTCGCTTTTTCTTTGATTAAGTAGGGAGAAAGATATTAAAACCTATCTTTGGCTCACATTTCCATAGCATCGCCTTGCTATTCAAGAGAAATTATCACTCTTTCACTTTCGTATCTGCATATGTATACTCCGTTTTTTACTTCTATTCCAATTTTATTAAAGCCGACAGAACCCGCACCAGAGGCATGGTGGTCTTCTGTTTCCCCGCCTTCTAGTAAATCTTCAGGAAATGCATCTCTAGTAATCTCTTCCATCCTTTGTCGTTGTTCAGCTGCCATTTGGCTGATATATTCTATTGCATCTTCTGGATATGGGAATTCCTGTATTTCAGGGCTATAATCACGAAGATGTTGCCTCACAGATTCAAGGTCCCCTGCCAGCAGAGTAGCTGTATCTGTAACAGCCCTTCCTGCAACACAGGACTGTCTTGACTCATTCACAGTAAACCATACGATGATTTCATTTCCTTCACGCGTAATGTCATATTGGCCGTCGCTCGGTAACATCTTGCCTTCGTAATCCCGATAAACAATGAAGTAAACCCCTTCTATACCTATGTGGTTTCGAGAAACGTTTCCCCTTTCATCATAAAAGCCCTCGATGTTTGCAGGGTCAAATACAGCAATTCTTCCATTTTTTTCACCTGTGTCGCTTTTTCTTTGATTAAGTAGGGAGAAAGATATTAAAAGGTGTTCTATAGCGTTTGCGAAGTCTGTATCAATAATCCGTACCGGAAACCCGGTTCGCATCACCTTTAAATTCTTACAAATCTTACTTTACAGAAGTGAGAGTATGAGCCGAGATTTTTTAGAAATAAAGACGGCAAAGATAACGTCAAAAGGGCAGATAGCAATCCCTAAGGAAATCCGGAATCTCGAAGATTTCAGGGAAGGAACAAAGATAGCAATAATCGCCTACCGGGATCACGTAGAACTGAGATCTCTCAGGAAAATGAAGAGGAGGTTTACTGCCCTTGCCAGCGAAAAGATTTTAGCCAGGGACTGGCTTTCAAAGGAAGAGGATGAGGCATGGAAAGACTTGTGAAGGGAAATGTTATTGTAGTGCCGTTTCCGTTTTCCGACCTGTCGTCTGTCAAGCGCAGGCCTGCACTTGTTGTTTCTGTTCTTCATGGGAATGACATCGTCCTTTGCCAGATAACAAGCAAAAAGAGGCATGACAGATATTCCATACAGCTGGAAAAATCAGATTTTGAAACAGGCTTTCTGCCTGCAAGCAGCTTTATCAGGCCCAACATGCTTTTTACAGCAGAAGATTCTATCGTAATGTACAGGATAGGTTCTATAAAATCACAAAAACTGAATGAAGTCGTAGAATCTTTATGCAAAATACTGCGATATTGAGCTTTCACGGAAAGCTCGGCGCGCCTGACGGCAGGCTTCTTGCCAATGGCGCACTTACGCTAATCCTCAAAGGCTGGTCGATGAAATAGCGGTAGCGTAAATATGCATTTAGAATAAAGGAGCTTTCAGGCCTGCCTGCCCACGTGCCGCCGATTCCCGGCGTATTGACGATTCCTATCGTGCAACTCTTTGTGACAGACTCTCCCTTGCGCAGCTTTATCGGCCTTAATTGCACTGGCAGCAGCTGCCAGTCCAGTGCGTTCGGAAACAGGATATATCCCGGATTTGCAAGCTGCGGATCAGGGATGTTCGCAACCCCGATGCGCAGGCTTCCAATCTGCGCTGCAAGGCCGTAAGCCTGGTCCCATCCAAGATCCTGATACCATGCCGAAAACTTGTCCCCGAATTTTTCCTGGTATGAGAATGAAGCGCTGTTGAAAGTCTGGTCGTAGACCGTTGGATTCACGCTCTGCAGGCTGTTTACAAGAATACCCGGCCCTACGTCCAGGCAGTTGCTGAAGAATACTCCAGGGCCGAGAACCCACAGCGTTCCCCATATCAGGCCGTCCTCCACCGTGCCGTCTGCACGCGGCGTTATAGGCAGCTGGCTGCCCACGTTGCTGAAGGTTATCTGATACGTATATTCCTCATACTGGCTTGGTCCCACAACAACTTTGTCAGGCCCGATCACGTTTATGGTAACAGGCACGTTCCTGCTGACCTGCACAGGAAGGCTTGAAGGCACAGGAGGGGTGACTTTTCCCTGCTGGAACAATGTATTATAACGCTCTCTGCCGTAGCCTTGCACCTGCGCAATAGATGTAGTTTCATAATCGTAGTTTACCCTTATTTTCAGGTCAAAATTCGCCTTCTGCCCCTCTGGCAGAAGCGGTGCAGGAATCCTGAATCCTATCTGCCTCACGTGGCCCGGCAATCCAAATCTCGGATCAGGCGGGCTCATGTCCCCAAGTATCTGCGTTGTTATTGCATCAGAGCCGCCGGGAAGCCACGATGCACCTATTAATTCTGCCACGACGCCTCGTGCAGTCGCGCTCCCGACGTTCTGCACATCTGCCCTGATTGTTATCAGCTCACCGCTCTGGATGTCAGTTTCAGGCGGGTCGATGAACATATTTTCTATTACCAAGCCATCGCTGCCAAGGGGAGTGGAAGACTGCCCGATGCAGCCTGACGCAAGGATTATCGATAATATTGCAAATATCAGTATTCTGGATTTTCCGTGTTTTTCATTAAGGCGGAAAGAAAACCGCCCGTGCATATTGTTTTGCTTGATGCCTTTACTTTTGCTTTGAACGCTCGCTCGCTTTATCTGGCTTTTTCCTTTCACTCCTTTGTTTATTGCCATTACCTCGCCTGTTAATTTATCCATTGCCCGCCTTATAAAAATTGTGCTGGCAATTATAACAGATGAAAGGCGGTGAAAAAGACTT
>JACPJV010000006.1 GCA_016187395.1 Candidatus Aenigmatarchaeota archaeon | reverse complement strand
CCTAAGGAAGAGAAAAAAGGTTTTATCAAAGCGATCAAGGAAAAGACCTTAAGCGATTCTGATGTCAATGAAATTCTTGATGAGTTGCAGAGTGTGCTTCTCGAGAGCGACGTTGCATTAGAGGCAGCTGAAAGGATTACTGGCGACGTGAAAAAGGAATTAATAGGAAAGAGCGTTAAGCGAGGCGAGATTGAAAGTGCAATTAAAACAGCACTCAATCACGCACTTCTGGACATACTCTCTGCGGAAAAAATTGAACTGGAGAGAAGAATAGAAGAAAAGGAAGGTCCTCTGCTGATAGTATTTGTAGGCCACAACGGGACTGGAAAGACTACCACAATCGCAAAGCTTGCGCATAGGCTGAAGAGATACAATCCTGTGCTAGCAGCTGGCGACACGTTCCGCGCAGCGAGCATAGAGCAGCTGGAGGAACATGGAAGCCGCCTTGGCGTTCGCGTGGTGAAGCACAATTACGGCGCAGACAGCGCTGCTGTAATTTTTGACGCGATGAAGCACGCTGCTGCAACAGGCAGCAAGGTGGTGCTGGCTGACACTGCAGGCCGAAGCCACTCTAATGTGAATCTGATGGACGAACTGAAGAAGGTGATAAGGGTCAATAAACCTGACATGACCATTCTTGTTTTAGATTCCCTAACAGGCAATGATATCTACGACCAGGCGCGGCTTTTTGACGAGGCTGTTGGTATAGACGGCATAATACTTACGAAGGCTGATGTCTATGACAAAGGCGGTGCTGCCATAAGCGCGGCATTCACGATAAAGAAGCCTGTGCTTTTTTTGGGCGTTGGACAAAACTACGAAGACCTGAAGGAATTCGATGCTGAGGAGATTGTGAAGAACGTGATGGGGTGAGTATGCGAGAATGGACGCTCCTGCAGGAGCGTCAGTTTGCATTCTAGCCGAAAAGCATTTAAGGATACATGAGTATTACTTGGTATAACTCAGGTATGAAAGCGTATGCACGGCGAGTGAATGGCACGTTGCTGCGGCAACGTGCATTTCGCCTCCGCTGCAAGCAACCGTGAGGTGTGTGAACGATGGTTGAAATCAGGACAAAGGTGGGCATCAAGGGCCAGGTTGTGATACCAAAGGTCTTCAGAAACGAATACAATATAAATTCAGGGTCGAGCGTGGTTTTCCGCGAGGAAGAAGGAAAACTGGTCATTGCAAAGCCGCGTGTGGACGTAGTTGGCATACTCCGAAAACTTCCGAAAAAACCTTTTGTTCTCAGGCCTGACGAATCCTACGAGGAGGAAATCAGGGAAAGACTAAAAAGGGCAGGAATCGGAGTGCGATGAACCGCCAACAGGCGAAGCAGCTGATGAGGTGGCGGGTCATAGCGATTCACTGCCTTCGGCGGCAATGAGGTGTGTCATGATTTATCTGGATGCGAATGTTTTCATATATGCTGCAGGTGCAGGCACAGCCAAGGGCGAAAGGGCACGGGAAGTGATCCAGGCTGTACAGAGCGGCAAGCTGCAGGCTGCATCCTCTGTTCTGACCTTCGATGAGGTTGTATGGGAACTCCGCAAACAAATAGGCATGGAATCCGCACTGATAGCCACGCAAAGTTTCTTTCTTCTTCCTGACCTTGAAATCTACAACGCCACGCGCGGGATATTTCTGGATGCGCTGGAAATAATGCGCCACGAAAAGATGAAGCCAAGGGATTCGATACACATGGCAACGATGCGCAACCATGGAATCCATGAAATCCTTACCGAAGATCCGGATTTTGGCAATGTGAGAGGCATAAAGCGCATAAGCTTGGAAAAATTCCGCGTGCCTGGATGAAAGCCTTATGGCGCAGAGCGGGTTGCGGGAATGTGTTGGGATGAATTAATCCCTTACACCAGCTACTGCAGGGTTTTCCTTTTCTCCGGGTTCTTTTGCTTTGATCACCGAAACTTTCATTCTCAGTACTTTTTCCTCTGGCGGTATAGATTCCCGTTCTTCATCCAGTCTGTCAAGCAGAAGATCAACTATCTGCCTGTACGTATATGCTGTTCCTGCATATACTTCGCCTGGAGGAACTGGCAGATCAGCAATAACGTACGGTTTTTGTAACACAACTTCGTGGGGAACTTCATCAAGACTCTCATACCCCCTGATTACCACTGTTTCCCCAGGAAACCTTCCAGAATATAATGGATGTGCTATAACATCCTCTTCTAGTACTGCGGACGCTCTTTCAGCGTATTTTCTTGCGTCTTCTGCCCTATCTGCATCAGTCATATCACCACACCCATACAATTCAAACTCCAAAATCTATTTAAAATCTTCATACAACCCTCCTGAGGAAGCTTTGCATTAAATCCGGTCTTTCCCTCATCAAGGCATCAAAAAGTTCCTTGTTCCTTGGAGGCTCTCCGCCTATCCAGGCGTATATTCCGTCTCTTCCGTTTTCCTTGCATGCATACGCGGCTAAATCAGCCTGCGTGAGGATTCTGGAAGAAACCCCTTCAACAATTTCCGGGGTAAGTTCACCAGGATATACGGATGTGCGGAGTATTTTCGGATCCCAATAAGTCACGCCCTGGCTTAGAGTAATTGGAATTCTCTTGTCTCCAACCTTCACCGGATAATCTTCCATATGATCCTTTATTCTTCGTGCCACTACTTCTGCTCCTTTCAGGTCAGCCCTTGGCAGAAGGTATGCCAATTCGTCGCCTCCAGGCCTGAAGAGGTAGTCTTCTGGTCGTGTGGAATTTCTGATTGCCATGCCCACTGCTATCAATACTTGATCGCCTACTTCGTGACCGTATCTGTTGTTAAAATCTCCAAATTTGTCTACGTCTACGAAACCTAGTGCCAGGGGGCTTCCTGTTCTTACTGCTCTGGGTATTTCCCTTGCAAGGTCTGCGTCCAAAACCCTGCGCGGCCCGAATCCCAGAAGACCGTCTCCCAATGCCCTTGCTTTTAATGATTCTATTTCCTCTTTGACACGTCTCCAGCTTGAATCGAACGTCGGGTCTTCATCGAGCCCTCTTACCCCTATATGTACCTCAAGCTCTGCCAGGTAGACGTCTATAGGCTCTCTCCTTTTTGGTCCATTGTTCTTTTTGTCCATTTTTCTCACCATTTCTTGATTACTATATAATAGTGACTTTTTAATGCCAACCTTATTGATAAGGCGACAAGTATTTAAAGGTTTCTATTGGGGCTTTTTTGATCAGTTCACTATCCATATTCTTTTTATTGTCCTAGGCAATGCATAGTCATGGCTGATTTCCTGTACATCCTGTTCAGGGAAGTGCTGCAGATACAGCAATACCCGGGCTCGCCCTTCACAGGCAACCCTGTGCAGGACGTGGTGCAGTTTTTCTTCATACCCATGGTATTCATAATTTTCTTCATCTACCAACTGCTCGGTCGCATGCCCTTGCACGGCGCGCCCTGGCTAAGGCTGCTCTTTGGCCTGGCAATATTCCTCTACATGGTCATAAACAGCTGGTTCGCTGCCTTTGCACTGTTCGCAGGGCCTTACTTCCTCTTCCTGATAATCGTCCTGGGACTGCTCTACTTCATTCCAAGCCACTTCAGGCGCGGTGAAGGCGGTGCGCCAAGACAGGAAAGGGCCCAGGGATTTCCCCTGCAGCTAAGCCATAGGCATAGAAGGGGCGAGCATCCTATACCTACAGGACTGGAGGCGAGGCTGGATGTGGAATCGAACAGAAGGATGAAGGAACTAAATGAGGAGATCAGGGAAACAGAGGCTGATTTGATCAGCGCACGAGCTGCAGGCAGCAAGGACGAAGCAGATACGCTTAGAAAACTGCTGATTGAATTGAAAGGTGAGAGGAAAAGGCTTCTCAATGCCAGGAGATTCATGTAGGTGTACGATATGCAAGACGATATAGCGAATGAGGTGTGTTGAATGCCGTTTCATGCTGCTTTTGCCGGAGAGACGCTTTTCTTGTCGGCGTTTCTGCTCGTGTTTGCCGTGGTTTTTGCGCTGCTTTCTTATTCAGGGATGTTTGTAAAAAAGGATAAACAGGGGAATGCAGTTGAAAAAGCGGACCGCCGCATCCTTGCGCTAATCGCATTAGTAATCGGCTTGATATCAGCAAGTTATTCTCCGTTTCTTTCGTTTTTGCAGACGGCGCTGCCGATAGTAACGATAGTGCTTATCCTACTGTTCTTTGTTGTGTTCATCTACAAGATATTCTCGCCCGGAAAGAAGAAGGAAGGACAAACAACTGATGTATGGCCTGCGATGGTTGCGCTGGCTGTTCTTCTCATAGCCGCATACGCCAGCTGGCAGTATTTCCAGCCGTTTTTGAGCGGGATTGCGCCGGGATTAAGCGCTGATTCCCTGATTGGTATAATCGCAGTGATCGTGGTTGTAGCGATAATAGGACTGGCTTACAAGAAAATGAAGTAGGACGAATGCGTTTACTTAGGGTATGATAGATAGAAGCCTCTACAAAATGCTTCCCTGCTTCTTGATTCAATGAAATCATGCGCTAAGTTGACAGAACCCTATACTTCGAAAGATATATCCAGTAGCAGATTATGTAAAAACTCATTCCTATTTAGAAACGATATCAAATGCGTTTGTTAGCCATATCAAGGTTCGACAAACAAGCAGAAGGCTTCGATTTTCCGCCTTAATGTTTTGTAAAATATAGAAAGGTTAGTTTTGGCACATAGCCACGTATGCATAAACTTATTTAAGCATGCATATGCATCAGAGCAATAAGAAATTTTTGTTTGTGGTTTGAATGGAGAGACCAATAGACGTTCTGAACAACGCGAAGGGAAGGAGGGTGCTCATAAAGCTGAAGAAAGGGGCCGAGATATCAGGAATCCTCCAGGCACTGGACCTGCATCTGAATATGTGGCTTGAAAGCGCAGAACAGACAAATGAAGACGGATCCACGATAAAGCTGGGCACTCTGCTTGTTCGCGGGGACAATATCCTCTACGTCTCGCCTGAAAAGGGGGAGAAAGGATAAAAACATTTGCGAGCTGTAAAGTTAGCGAACTCTCCAAAAAACTTACATCTTAGAAACCTTTAAATATTTTCATTTTCTACGTATATCTGTGATTCGTATGGGTACTATAACCATAACAGTGGAAGACAGGGTGGAAAAGGAATTCAGGGAAATTGTCAAAGAGCAGGGCGGAAGGAAGGGCGATTTAGGCAGAGCTATCACAGAGGCCATGGAAAAATGGGCTGAAGAGAAGAAGCAGAAGGAGATAGCAGAAAGACAGATGAAACTAAGCGAAAAAGGCCTGTACAAACTGCCGAAAAACTGGAAGTTCAAAAGGGATGAACTCTATGACAGAGGGTGAGCTATTTCTAATTGACACAAATATTGTGGTTTACTACCACGACGCTGCAGACTCCGTAAAGCATGCAATAGCAAAGAGGCTCATTGACAGGTGCTTTTCCCGTGATGAAATATTTGCTGTATCATCACAGAATCTCTCAGAGTTCTTTTCAGTGACCACGACAAAAAAACTTCTGACCAAAAAAGAAGCCCTGAACTTCATTAGCGACATTGTCGATTTTTCCGGATGGGTGAAGATAGACTTCAGCCATAAGACGGTTGTTGAGGCGGCAAGAATCTCAGATGAATACAACATGCCTTACTGGGATTCGCTTCTGGCTGCGACGATGAAGCAAAATGGCGTTCTGAATCTATACACGGAAAACGTAAAGGACATCAAAGTCCCGTGGATACATGCCGTGGACCCTTTCGGGAAAAGATGAGAACTTCTCGTTGGCTTTTTAAACAATTAAATTAGGCATGCTGCTCATGCGCGGGGGATAACATTCTTACGTCTCGCCTGAGAAGGGGGAGTGAAATTTCCGAACCAATTTTTTCTACACCCTACCCGGCACCATTACCGGAAGCTTCTTCCCAAAAATCTTGTCTGTCTCGGACTTTATAATCTCCCAGTGCAATTTTACAAGCTTTTGCACGGTAGGGTCAGCCGTGTTTAATTTGTACAATTTTGCACGCCCTATTGTACGAGTCTGCACGATTGCGTTTTTCTTCTCGAGTATTTTCCATGCACGCGTGAAAGAGGTCCAACCAACTCCCGCTCCTTTGGCTATGTCAGTCATGGAATAGTCGAAATCCTTGCTTATGATAAGGAAGTTCAGGATACGCACAAGGGGGCTGTCGCCAAAATAGTTCACAAAGATGCTGTCTTTCATGCCTATCATTTTTCCATTGTCATGCAAACTATTTAAAGACTACAATTCATTAATTTGAATTAACGATTTGTAGTTATATATTTGTAGTTGGTCTGCATGGCAAGCCTGCATGAGAAAATGAAGCTTCCTGTCTTAAAAAGAATGTATGACCGCGCGTGCTGGACTCATAAACACATGAATATCAACCATCTGGTTGGCGGCTTGCCTCCTCATGAACGCGACACGTCTGTGCTCAAAGACGTGATAAGCGAGCTTTCCAGACTCGAATGGGTAATTACGAAGCCTACGCACTACGGGCTTGAGCTTTCCCTCAACTCGCGCAAGAAAAAGGAAATAGATGAATATATTGAAAAGCGCCTTGCGTAGTTGCATTCTCGCCAGAGAAAGGGCGAGAAGGGAGAGTAAGAAAATGAGATGACGAGAACTATCGCAAAGATTTTCGTAAATTTTTCATCATCTGCTTTCTTAGCTTATAGGTATTTGCATGAATCGCATAGGCATTCCATCCCTCCACTCGTTCAAGAATTTCTGCCTTGTCCATAATGCCCTCTCTGTACAAATCAATAAAACCGTTTATTCTGTTCGTTATTCTTCTCAGATTGCTTTTCTTTGGCAGTTTGTATCTGTAGAAAACCCTGAATCCAAGGAGCTTGACTCCGGCATGCAGCGGCATAACCTTGGATTTTTCCGGGTGAAGTTCAAGCTTTATTGATTTTAGGAATTCCTTTATTTGTGCATTATAGAATTCAAGGCGCTGCTTTGGGGCATCCAGTATGACAAAATCGTCAACGTAACGAACATAGTATTTGGCATTGAGATGATGCTTTACAAAATAATCCAGTTCATTCAGATACACGTTTGCAAAGAACTGGCTTGTCAAATTGCCTATGGGCATGCCTTTGCCCGGTGTTTTGCAATTGTGATTATCCAGAATTTTCCTTATCAGCCAGAGGACGCTCTCATCCTTGATTTTCCTTCTTATTATCTGCATCATTACCTCGTGGTCCACTGAATCGAAATAGTGCTTTACGTCTGCCTTCAATGCATAACCAAAAACTTGGTTGTTGTCTCTGGCGTTTGGCAATAATCTGCCATTCTGAGAAACCTTTCGCCTGAAACAATCAAATCTCTTCAACGCTGCGTGCGTGCCTTTGCCTTTTCTGTTGGCATAAGAATCGTATATGAATATTTTATCGAAAATTGGTTCTATAATGTTGCATAAAGCGTGATGAACAACTCTGTCGCGGAAATTGGAGGCGGAGATTATCCGCGTTTTCGGGTCTTTGATTACAAATTGTGTTAGCGGTCTTGGCTCATAGCTCATCTCCTGCAATTCTTTTTGCAACTGCAACAGATTCCGGCTTAAATCCGTTTCAAATTCCTTAACATACCACCTGGAGACTTTGCTTTTCCGCGCCTTTTTGTACGCCAGCTTCAGATTCTCCATAGAGCATAGCTGACCATACAGATTGCTGTAAGATTTCATTATGAGTCTTGGCCAGCCAGAACTATTGGCGGAAGCCGTCGTTGGAATTTGCGTCGTTTTGAAACGATTTCGCATTCCAGCGCCCGTAGTTCGCATCTGCGCTCTGCTGAAAATCGAGAACCTTCAGCAGATTGACGTTCAGGCACCTGGCGTATATGCTGGCAATTGAAACCCAATTGCTATCCTCACCGTGATGCCAGTTGCTCCTGCGCCCGATGGCAACTTGTAGCCTGCCCGCCAAAGGCAGCAAATGCCTGCCCCACTGCAGCTTTAGCGTTCGAGGCAAAATCAACTTCTGCCTTTACCAGCTATCGCTGCTGTATTTCATGTCATAAGCTATGCCAAAACACAGCTTCATCTACGAACAGGCATGTAGTTCGGGGTCGCCGATGCACATGCGACTGGTGCTTTGGGACAGGCTTTTTTGGCGCCAATCTTTTGATATGCAACCGGCGTTGGCCAAGACAATAAATTAGAACAAACTTCAGTATTTATAATTTATACTTCGCCAGAAATTCCGGAAAAGGCGTTTCTCTGAAATCCTTTCTCATTCTTTGCAGGAGCGCTTCCTCAACTTCCTTTGGATTTATTCTTGCAAGCTCTTTCTCAATCTGCGGAAGCGACCCCCGAACAGGGCGGAAGCCCGCCGTCGGAATCCGCATCCCAGCGCCCGTAGGACGCATCGACGCTCAGGCACCTGGCGTCCACACCGTGAGGCCAGGCGCCCCTGCGCCCGATGGCAACGTCGTAGTGACCTGATAATTTGTCTTTATCAGGATTAGGATTAAACCAGAAATGTGTTGTGTATGGCTCGTGAGGATAAGCTATTTGCTCTGTTACTCTGGGCAGTCCGGAAACCTCGTCCCATTCGACAATTACCATTCCATTGCCTTCTGGAACAGGGAAGTCGCCTATTTCCTGGTCGCCAATAAGCAATATTCGCTGCCAGTATTTTCTGCCCTGCGCATCAGTTTCATAAGCATCAGGCTTGCGGCCCTTTGGCACGCGGAGCCCTGTTTCTGTCCATTGCCATGCGTAATATTTCTCTTCATTTCTGGCGAAAAGGTCGTTGAAAACTTCTGCATTTCTTGGGTCGTTGCCTGCTTTCTCCAGGGCAAGCTGCAGAGCAAGCTCTTCAGCTGCCGTGGACATCCTTATGCCTTCCGGGATTTCTGCTTTGGAGCCATAATAGTTTTTGCCTGTTCTTACAAGCCATGGTGAGTAATCGATGGAAGAACCTTCGTGCCTGTAGGCTGCGCCCAATGCAGGATAGCTGCCTGCGGCAGCTGGCACGACAAGATTCCCGGTCAGTTCAGGCAAAGTAGCTGTTGTCATAACTGTCACTAAATTGTTATCACCGAAAAGTTTATAAATGTTATAAGCCTTTGAAGCAGCTGCTGTTTTCGCGCTTCTTTCGCGATGCGCTTCTGTTGCGCCTTCCTTTTGCATATCCATATGATTTGCTCCGTATACTCCCATGCCTAAAGGCGTGGGTTTCTTTGAGCACAAGCAAGAGCGAAGCTCTTGCGGTGCAGCATGAATCTTCGATTCATGCTTGCAAAGCATGTCGGAAGCCTTCTGTAGCATACAAGCAGGAGCATAGCTCCTGCTGTACAGGAGGAACGTTGTTCCTCCTTGTATCCTCCGCTTATGCTTGAACAACTAAATAATCGCCATATGGTTTAGTTGTTCAGCATACTGCAAACCAACATATCATATGCCGTTTATTAAGTTGGTTTGCATTAAAAGCGGAGGTTTTATGTGGAGGCTTCCGCCTATAAAAACCTTTGAATATGAAATCTTAGAGTCTGAAGGTGATTTTCATGAAAGGCACCCCAAGCTTCGGAAGGCATAATAAAATAAGCCATATACGCTGCCGGAGGTGCGGAAGGCATTCTTACCATATCCAGCACAAGAAGTGCAGCGCGTGCGGCTTTGGCAAAAGCGCGCGCATGTATAAACACGCATGGAAATGGAAGCCTGTTAACAGAAGTAAAAGAAAGTTCTTGACTCCTGGTCATAAGAAGGTGAAAACTGTCCACGCAAAGAAGATATGATTTCTGCAAGAGGCATGTTTATGAAAAGCTTCGACAAGGCACTTGTTGCTTTTATTGTAATCATATTGGTTGCAGGAATTATCTACGGATACAACCAATATAATTCGCAGAAAAGCGACTTTGCTTCTGCTGAGTTCGGCTTTGGAAAATGGAGGCTATCAAACAGCGGAGAGGATGAGGTTTTTATCTCTGTGGAATACTCTGCCCAGAATCCAACAGAGAGAAGGATCACGGTACAAAATTTTGACGTTGTTCTTACCTTCACAAATTCGACGGGATCTACGCTCATCAAAAGCCTTTCATTGGAACCTAGCCAGAGGATAGAAAGGACTGTGCAGATACCTATGACTGATGTTGAAGCCCAGAATTTCCTGCGATTTCTGGAAGATGGTAATGTGCACATAAGCGGTTTTGTGCATCTAAATTTTCTTTTCCTTGAAACACGCACGCCGTTTGACTATGACTTAGAAAGCGGCAGAATGATATTTGCATAGCTCGAAGTAAATTTATATATAGAGGTTCTTAGCGATAAGGATCTCATGGAACAGATAAAGGAAAGTGAAAAAGCCATAAAGGAAGGCAGAGTTAGAAAGTGGGATGACTTCGTCAAGGAGAAACTGAAAAAGTAATTGCATTTCATCTTTGTACTTGAAAGCAAGAATTGCAATACTATTTTCTGATGCTCTATTTTCTATGAGCGAATTCTATTTATTCTTAGAAAGCACTTTCTTCTGGGGTATGGCCATGTTCCGCGGCAAGGCGCGCTATCTGGAAAGGCTCACGCCGAAATTCTATGCGAAACAGGAGTTTGGAGAGCATATAGAAGGCGCCTCGCCTCCTTCCATTTTTGTAGGCAGGTTCGGTTATCCAAAGGTTTTTTTAGGCCCATTGCTGCCGCCTATTCACGGGGATACTGCTGCTATGGATACTCCTGAGGCATGGCTGCAAAATGCCAGCAGCGTTGCTGATGTAATATCATTCCGCATGCAACTGGTTCGCGGCATGCATGTTGCTGAAATCACAGATGTACAGGATTCCTTTGTGGAACAGATGCGTGAAGTCGCGCTAGCGAAAAACTCAGTGGAAATGCAGGCATCTTTCACAAAAAAACCTCGCGGCACTTTTTTCAATGAAGAAATGCAGCCTTTCGGGCCTAGCGCTCCGATAAAGGAAGTGGATTTCACAAATGCTAAAATGGATGTGCAATTGGGAAAAATGCATTACGACACGGATCTGAAGGCTGCGGATGCTGTTACCAATTTGTATGAAAAAGGCTTGATGATTAGTACAATCCAGAAGGCGTTCAGCACGGGCGCATTTGGCACGGCGAAGCGCCGCAGGCTTGTGCCGACCAGATGGTCGATTACGGCAGTGGATGATACGATTGGCAAAAGATTAATTGCGGAAATAAAACAAAATAGCGTTCTGGATGCATTCCAATTATATGAATTCTACGGCTTCAAGAACTATTTTGCAATTCTTCTCACGCCTGCCACATGGCAGTATGAATTTCTTGAGGCGTTTTTGGGCATTTTTGGCAACGAACAGATGTTATTTTCTGATTATGAAAAGCATGAAGGCCGAAAGAACTACGCGCAGATAGGCGGCTGCTACTATGCGTGCCGCCTCGCTGTGGCTGAAAAATTGCAGCAGATGCAGAGGCAGGCGGGTGCGATTGTGTTCAGGGAGAGTTATTCCGGCTACGTGCCTACAGGCGTCTGGCTGGTGAGGGAGAGCGCGAGGCGCGCTTTGGAATCACGGCCGAAAGAATTCGCGGATGTGCAGAGCGCATTAAATTACCTGGAAAACAGGCTACAGCTACCGATGTGGCGCTACCGGAAAGAAAGCAGGCTGATGAAACAGATTCTTGTTAAGACATATAGATAATTCCATTCTTCAGATCTTCGGCTGAGTAGATAAGTGAAATCTTATGAATTTCTCTGATTAACTCGCCTGTGTTCATTGGACGCGTCAGGAAAATTATTCCTGCATGTTGTATTTCCTCAGCTATATTGAGAAAATCGGAATCGTTGGTCACGAGGACCCTGCCATCACTAGCGGCTGCCTGCAGAACTTCCCTGTCACTCTTGGCCCTCAGGTCTGCCTCCTGAACGGATCTGATGTCGACTCCGAGAACTTTGAGATGCTCAACAGATGAAAGAAAGATATGCTCATCGGCAAGGAATTTTGTTTTCACTATATCTACCTTGTTATTTCTAGAAGTTTGCTTGAATGAAGTTTCTCTAGCAGAATCTTCTTGTTCTCTCTTATGTCCTTCTCTATCTCCTCTCGGTGTTCATGGTAATAAGCCAGAGCTGAAAAAACTTTGGAAACGCCTGTGCCAAATTCTTTAGCTATCTTTTCTGGAGCGTAACCTAAAACATAATGCGCTTCAACCACATCCATGACGCAGATTCTCGTGTCTTTTATTATGGCGCGGCCTCCGCTGATTTCAGGGTTCTTTACTATTTCTTCTATCATAACCAGTTTATGCTTGCTGCACTTAAATGCCTTTCTTGGAGCAAGAGCATTCAAAGGGTTTAATAATTTTCTTCTGAAAGATGGATAATGGAACAGCGACAGCTAAGAAGAAGAGTTCTCAGGATACTTGATGATCCTGCTGTAGACAGGCTTTATCCGCTGTTTTCTGAATGGGAGAGAACTGCTTATGATCAGGGAGTGAGAGCGAGAGATAGGTATACAGCAAACGAGCTTAAAGACAAGATGGCATCAGAATATTTAGAAGCCAAAAGAGCTCTGAACAGGTATTTCCGCGTAATAAGGAGAGAACATCTTCAGCGTTACGCGGAAGAAGCCATCACTGAAATAGGGGATTTTGCAAATATGGCGCTTATTATGTGCCCGCAATTTGTAGAGGATGACTCGGATATCTTTGACGGTCGTATACCCCTCGAAATAATGCTTCTTAGCATCTATTACAGGTCCCTTGAATACAGGACCCGGCCTGTATTTATCCATGACCCATCAAGATCACATGACCAGAAGAAACTTTTTGCAACATGGCTGAGGGAAATAGAAGCTATTAACCAGACGCATAGAGAAAAAACGAAGGGACACGATCCTACCAGGACGCATGCAAGAAGGTTCCTGCTTCTTACGAGGACAGATCATAACATTGAAGAAGAACTTGATGCAATCGACGATCATCTGAAATTTGATTATTCTGAAAGAGAATTCATGAGTTTTCCACAATATAGAGTTTTGGTTGCCCTTGGAAACTGCATTGTGAACGCAATGTTTTTGCTTGGCGAGTTTAATGATCCCATAATGGCATACGGGGATTTCTTCAGAATTGCCACAGAAAAGATGAAGAAGCGCGATGCACGGTATCATCCTATAGCAAGAAACGATGAAGGCGCTTCTTAGCATCGTCATATGTACTTATAGTGAACCAAATAAATAATCAGGATATGATACTATTTGGTTCACATATAGTCAGCAAGGAAGTATTATATCCTGATTTATTCCTTGCATGACTATATAACTTGCTTTTTCAATTATGCTAATGGTTCTGGAATACTTCGAAGGTATAATGCAATGGATATTTTTATTAGTCCAGACTTACGGCCCTTTGAGCGTGTTTGTTGCAGTCATTATAGAAGAGGTGTTTGTTCCCATACCTTCTCCGCTTGTGATAATGGGAGCCAGCTTCATCCTGATCCCCGCCGGCATAAGCATCGGCGAGGCTCTGACTCAGATATTTTTTCTCATCGTGATACCTGCCTCGATAGCTTCAACCATAGGGTCGTTCTTCGTCTACTTTATCGGGTATTACGGCGGCAAGGCGACTGTAACCAGATTTGAAAAATTCCTTGGATTTGGCTGGAAGGATGTGGAGAAAACAGAGAAAAGGTTCAAGGACACGAGAAAAACCTGGATAACAATAACAGTACTAAGGGCAATACCGTTTTTCCCCATAGCACTGGTCTCGCTTACGTCAGGCGTTCTCAGGCTCAACAAGTGGAAGTATGCTCTTTCTACGCTAATAGGCTCTATACCAAGGACGTTTATCCTGGCATTTATGGGATGGAGTTTAGGTTCAACTTACACCAGCTTTGCAACCCAACTGAATATTTTGGAAAATATCATAGCTGTAAGCATCATCATATGCGTTGCTTATGTTCTCTACGCATTCAGGCACAAATACATGCACCATTTCAGGAGAAATCATTGAAGATGCATGCGCAGGAATGTTGCAAAATATTCCGGCGCAGGGTCTTTTGCAGTCTGTTTCATCCACACGATGCGCCTAGAAAAATCTATTTCATCTGGATTGTTTTCTGGGACTATCGGTTTTAGGTAAATGCCGCTTTTACTCGGATCGTCCTGATGTCTGAACACTCCAACAAAATCCCTATAGCATACCGGTGTAAGCAGGGCAATTGCTCCGCTGCTTTGTGACTTAAAGTGCTTGCCTGTCAGATAGTGTGGCTGGCCGTCTATAACAACCTCAAGACAGCAATAAGGAATGCGGCCTATGCTGCAGAACTCTTCACGCACTTCTTGGTTGGGTTCCTCTGTTGGCGGTACCTGCTCTATTATTCCTGTTTTTGGAAAATGTTCTCTGACACGGAAACATTCTAGGTAAGAGACTCTTTCAAATCCAAGCGCCTTAAGAACCAATCCTAATGCCGGGGTGCACTGGTGACAGTGGCCTGAAAATACCTCAAACTTAGTATCGTAAAAACCAGAACTTGTAAATATAGATTGATATCCACCGTTCCATAGTTCGCATGCAACTGCAAAAATAGTTTTGTAAGGGTTGTAATATTTAAGAGGTAAAAATTGCCTCTTTATTTTTTCTATATTGATTTGGGGGAAAATTTCCTGCAAAGGCAGTATTATTTCTCTGTATTCAAAATTCATCAATTCTTCTTTCAGCTTCATGAAATCACACTGAATAGAAAATCACCTCTATGATTTTAATATCTTCTAATTCCCTATTCTCCATCCAAGGGCCTGTAGCTCAACCTGGTCCAATCCCTTTCTTTCCCGAAAGAAAGGTCTTGGAGAACCCCAAAGAAAGGGATGGAAGGGAACGGAGGGAATAGAGCGCTTGCCTCTTAAGCAAGATGTTGCGGGTTCAAATCCCGTCAGGCCCACTAAGCTTATATATTTTGCTAAAACAACGATTATTATGAAAGCAAAAATTCCCTATGCAATTGTAAGGGAAGGCAGGTGGTTTACCATCAGATGCCTTACATTGCCTGTTACTACGCAGGGCAAGACAGAAGAGGAAGCGGTAAAAATGCTTGAAGAGGCTGTGGAGCTTTATCTGGAGGCGACGAATGAGAATGTCGAGGAAGTGAAAGATCTCCACTATGGCTGGATTGATGTAGAAGCGCGCAAGAAAACTATCGCCTGAATTCTCTGATAAATTCTTCCTCACTCATCCCTGCACATGCAATAATATCTTTCCTCACGCCAATGGAAATTTCATCGTATAGCGGAACTGGTATGGCTACTTCCTTCCCTCCAATCATGCCCTTCACAATAGCATGGCTGCCTCTCTGCCTGTCAAGGCGAAATCCTCTTTTATTGCAGAGAAATTTTATCATCTCTTTGCCGGAAACGGTTGGAAGGCGGGACATGTGAATACCTCGAATTATTTATTTGAGTTCAGTTCTTTAAGATCAGTAGGGGTGGGCTGGAGTTCCGAAATCAGTCTACCGGCCTCTGTAGCACCAAGAGGCGTTATCTTTGCAAATCCTTCATCGTAGTGAACCAATCGCTTGTCGTGTAGCTGTCGAAGAACCGTTAGGACGTGGTTCCTATCGGCATTGGGTATCCATTTGATAAGTTCATCAACCGGTACCTCGACGCCCGCATTTATGAGGTGAAGCAGGACCTCTTCTGGAACAGATAATTTGGCGTTCATTATCAGCTTCTTTCCTCTATATTCATCTATGAATGGAAGCTGAACTTTGGACACTCTATCAATAAGCTTCCAGGCTATGTCCATATCAGAGGAGTGGTAAACTCTCAGGAACTCGGCTAGAATCCAGCTGCAGATATCGAGGGTTAGCTTGGAATCAATTTCATTGACTTTCATTCTGAGATTGACATGAACAGTTCCACGTTTGCTTCGTAGCTCGTACACGGCACGAAGCATCCTCGGTATTGTTACTCGTATCATATCATCGACCTGAGTATTGGGTTGCGCCTTGTCTATTTTGGTTAGAACATTGCCCAACTGTGGCCTTTCTTCCATTTGGCCAGTAAGTATTGAAAGTACTAGGTTGGATGCATTTTCGCAGAATTTACCTGCATGCATCCCGACGGCTTCGTGGTCCGCCATCGCGTATTCCCATCGCATCTTCCTATAGTGTGATAGCATGTTCTCGACGGTCTGTCTGTCTAAGCCACTTTCGTGCAGAGCTTTAACGATCTCAATTGAAAGTTCCATATCAACACCTTTTGTTATGTTGCCTTCAGACCTTCGACGAAATCAAGGCCGCTGGTAGTCAGAACCCACGCTTTTGCAACTCCGGATGGCGCATCATCGGCCATCATTACAAGCCCCCGCTGCGCTGCTTTGCCTATCAGGTCCGATATATTCTTTGGCTTCGTCTGACGGGCTTCGGAGTAGCATGCGTCAATATCCTTGCGTGTGAATGCAGCCTTGTTTCGAAACTTTTCCAGATAATAACTCATGCAAACTATCGTCTCCACATGGTTCTTGGGATTCTTGGATCTCAGAAACTCAGTCAGAGAAAGTTTCCTCTCGACTGCAGCCCCAACAGGGGGCTTTTGCTGAAGCATAGCCTCAAGCTTCTGTACACGCTCTTCTAAATGATTGAGTCTATCCTCGACTGTCTGTGACATGATCACTACCCCCAAGTTTTGAAAGGATGCTCTTCAGTTTTGAAAGGATGCTCTTCAGGAAGCCCTCGACCACATGGAGATGTATTTCGTGGACGCCGCTTGCTGTAGGTTTTATCCTGCCAGCATCGCGAAGCTCCTTTGTCCATGGTAATACAGAGCCCTGCACAATCCCAAGCTCCTCCATCAGCTCCTTGTTGGAAACGGCGGCGCTTTCCACTATGCCGCCTTCCTTGGCGTACAGTTTTCCGATGAGGTAGAGCTGGATTAGCTCCTTGCCCGTAAGCTTCGATTTGTCAATGGTTATATGGACCCTCCCGTCGCGGGTGAGCCGCATGACTTTCTGTGCCAGTTCAAAGTTCCGCTCCAAGGCGCCGCCGTAGTCTTCCAACATTTCCTCTGCTATTCTTTCCTTCAACTTTTTCTTTTCTGTCATATCTAATTACCCCATAAGATGGGAAATAACATTACACGCATCCTTAAATAGGCATCATATTATTTCCTAATTGGATAATATACAAAAGCAGTTCAGTATAGACGAGATTAGTATGGAAAATGTTGGTATGATATGGTAATACCATAGAGCGGAGAATTGAACGTTGCATCCTTTGCTTTCCTCATTTTTCTTTGATTTGTTGATTTCTGCTTCTTCAATGCCCTCCCAGAACCGCCAGCGAGCCGCGGCTGTCAAAGGAAGGAGCGGGCTTGCCCAAAGCCTTTGCGCCATGCCTGCAGTGATCGCTGATAGGGCATTCGCCGCAAGCAGGCTCGCTCTTTGTGCAGATGTTTTTTCCAAGCGCGACAAGCAGGGCGTGGAATTCGTTGTATAATTGCACAATTTCCTTTTCCTTAAGCGCTGAAAACCTTCTCGCATCGTCAGCAGAGCCTAGCTGATATTCAAGATAAAGGCGGATGTCGTCGTAATCCAGGCTTTCGTCTATCATTCCTATTCTGGATAAAATTCTTCTTGTGTACGCATCTATGACAAATACAGGGCGGTTGCAAGCATAAAGTAAAATGCTGTCTGCTGTTTCCCTGCCTATGCCATTGGCTTGTAGAAGTTGCTCACGAGTTATACTATCTAAAAATTCATTAAAGCCGGGGAAAGAAAGCACAAATTTTGCAAATTCTTTAAGACGCTTGGCTTTCTGCCGGAAATATCCACTTGGCCGTATGAGCTTCGCAATTTTCGCAACATTCATTTGTGCTATGCCTTCTGGAGACAATGCCTTTGCCTCTTTCAGGTTTGCCAATGCCTTCTCAACGTTCTTCCAGTTCGTGTTCTGGGTGAGAATAGCGCCTATGCAGATTTCCCATTCCCTTGGCTGAAAGCCTCCTTCCGCTGGCCACCAGTTCTGGGGGCCGAAATGTGAAAGCAAGGAGCGGTAAATATTGAAAAGCATGGATAAGGTTGAAGGGGAGCTTTTAATCCGCTGGATTGCTCTGGAAAATGGTATGATACAATGGTTCGCGTTCAACGCTGCTGTAGTCATTGTTTCGCTGTCGCTGATATTCGGCATAAGGAATGACGTAACCACGATGCTGGGATGGCTGCTTCTGCTGGTGGCTGTAATACTTATAATCAAGGACTTCCTGACTGCCAGGGGTTGATGGAGTCAGGCAGGAAAAGATGAATTAAAAGACGCTTATGAATGAAAGTATTATGGATTGTCGTGTTTTTCGCTCTGAATGGTACGACAGGAAACTCCGGAAACTTGACAAATCAGAAATTGCGAGAATCGAGAAATTTGAGCAGCACCTCAAGAGTGAGCCTTTCAGCGGGAAGCCCTTGGGCTATAGATTTTTCAGGGAGAAGAAATTTGATGGACGCAGGCTTTTGTTCTTGGTTTACGAGGAGCATTTTGTTGTATTCCTAGTCACCATAACGGACAAGAAAGCACAGCAGCGGGACATAGATTTTATTGTTTCGAATCTAAAAGTTTACAAAGAGGAAATAGATAAAATTCTAAGGGAACTTTAAACTTCTTTTACTTTACCAGAAAGAATGTCCTTTATTCCGTGGGCTATGTCCTCCAAGAGCTCTCTGTCTAATTCTTCGATTTTCTTTAGATGTTCATACTCCTCTTTTGATATGGTAATCATTCCCATATTCAGTTTTAGAAGCCTAGAATTTAAATACCTAATGGGACTTGGATTCTGTATCTTGTGCCTACTGAAAGCTCATAATTCACGATCCCCTGAAGCCTTTTTATACGCTTCTTTGCAAGTTTTCGCATGGCAAAGAAAGCATTTGGTGGATATCAGATAAGCTTCAAGGGACGAACCGAGACAGCTGAGGAAATTTTCGGCAGCCATCCTATCGCGCCTAGCGAAATGACAAAGAGGATCTGGACCTTTGTGAAAAAGCACAAGCTGTCGAGCAAGGGCTAGATATGCACTCTCTGGAGCCAGACGAAGTATTCTTTTCTATAAACTTTTTGAATTTATTCTGATGAAAACCTATGTAGTTCTGCTTACCAGCCTTAAACCAGAATAACCTGAACTGCTGCAGTTATGAGAAAACCAATCAAGAACCAGTAGATGTTCCCTTTTCTGTATTTAGGCGTTACGTCCCTCACAACTATGTAAAGAAGCGTGCCTGTTATCAGAGCAAAAACACTGTACAACGCCTCCTGATGCCCCAAAAGGAACAGCGCAACAAGCGATCCAAACGGTATTGACAGCGCAAGCGTAATGTTAGTCCATAACTCATGCAGCTTCATTCCCAGATGCCTTATTGGGTGGGCAGATGCGACCACGTGGATTATAAACGGCACGACCAGAATATACAGAACTGTTAAGGAATGCAGGAACCACAACATTACAAGGAACATCCCCATGATGATGTGATCCACGGCAAAGCCGAACAGGTGCATTTGATTCAATTCTTTCCTTATGTGCTTCATCATGCTGCTTGGCACGTGCTTGTAAACGTATTTTTCTGCTGTGTGGAATATCACAAACCCCATGGCAAGATAGAGATAGACGATGCTGCCAAAGATGTCTGCTCCGCCGGCTATGACGCCGATGAAAGCCATGAGTATTATTGTAATCAATATGCCTGCAGAGAGGCTCATCAGCTCTTCATGATATTTCTCGAATCTATTCACAAGCCTGTCGCTGAAAAGGCTTATTATTCCTAATAAAAGCGATATTGCCAATGGCACAAAAACTTCAGCCATGGTAAATAGAAGGTTTGGGGCGGTATATAATTTTACTATCTAGGTTTGTTCTCCTTGCATCACTATAACCTACTCAGTAACCTACAAACGAAAATCTGCAAAATAGTTGCTGGATTAACAAAAAGTACTTAACGTGCCGCGAGTTACAAGAAGCAGGTAATTAAAATGAGACTAGTTAAACCTAGCATACACAGGGTTCGCGGAATTCCTGATGCGGTATTTGGAGGCTTACCCAGGGTAGTTCCTCTGAGAATTTCCGGGGGAAGACTGGTTGGGATACTTGACGAGCTGAAGTATGGACGTTTTCTTGAAGAGGTTATACATATAGAAGCGCCTGATGGCGATTATTACATCACATGCTTCGGGGACGTAGAAGACGGATATGAAGGCCATGAAATAGAAAGATTTGAACAGAGTTCCAGAGACATTGGGGAGTTTCCTTTAGGAGACGGAATGGTTCGTATATACGAGGTTCAACAGCTTCTTGTAGTTCGCCGTGGACAAGGAGACAAGCCGATACGGCTTGGCGAACCGTATGTAACCTTTGATGATGGAGACCCTAACTATGTTTTTAGGCCAAAAGCCGATGGCAACGGCCGTGCAGATGAAGGAAGCATACATTCCGGAACATACGTTCCTGAAGGAGCTGGAGAGGTTGCTGGACAGGCAGAGGCAGCTGCCAGAAGCGGGTATGCAGGGAGAAATGGAATACCACGCCTTCTTCGCAGACTTGTCCATGCTGGCCTATGACATCTTGAAAATCCATGATGTTATTTTGGCTTTGTAGAAATGCCCGGTTAGGGGAATGTTGCTTCATTAGCCCGGCAGCTTCGAGCTACAAACTGACGTTCCTGCAGCGGAGGCAAACGACACTTTCTGCAGCGAACACAAACTGACATTCCTGCAGGAATGTCCATTCATCCACCGTCCATTCACTAACGTCCATTCGCCTTCCAAGCCACGCTAAGATTTCGAAGGTGGCTTCCTAATAATTTCGGCAAGGATTTCTATAGAACTGAATAAATTAAATCTAGAACCAGCCTCCTTTCTTGGATTCTTTTTCCTCTTTGATCATCTTTGCATTTAATTTCTGCACTATCTTTTTCACGCTATCGAGGTTTTTATTGTCGTTCGGTATGCCGCAAGAGTTGCCAACGCCTATGACAAGAATCTTCTTTCCTTTAGGCACACGGCGAACAGAGCGCTTCACGGCCTCCTGTCCCTCTTGAACCGCATTATAAATGCCCATCAGCATCGGCATTATGGCTTCTTCCATCCCAACCTTTATGGCGATAGAATCTATGGGCATCTTCTTCGGCAGAAGTGTGTTTTCTATTATCTCCCTCTGTCCTATGCCTCCCATTGCAAAGCCAACGCCTTCTGCAACAGAGCCGCTTTTTTCGCCTTCGAGCTTCTGCGCTGCGTCTATGGTCACAACATGCGCGATCTTGTGCTTTTTGAAAATCCGCTCAATAGCTTCATCTATCCTTCCAAGGGATGGTACAGGACCCGATGCCTTCAAGATCACGCATCTTCTCCCTTCTATAGTCTCTTCTCCGGCAACGACATCCTCTGCAATCGGCTTTGATTTTTTAAGGAACGAAACAGCGATAAGAGGCCCTATGGAATCGCCTACAGGCCAGCCATTCATGAAAGCCTGTGCACCCTTGAATTCGCCTTCTGCAATCTTTTCAATCAGAGGCATCTGCATGCGTATCAGCAGTGCAAGCTGCCAGTTCTTGAACTTCTTGCTCATCTCCACGAAATGCCTCACGATCTTTGCAAGCTGCTTCAGGCCTATCGCAGCGCGCAGGGCATAATCAAGCTCGCGCTTTTCCTGCCAGCTTTTCCCTTTTGCTATAGAGTCAGTAAATTCATGGAACCTGTTTTCTGTCTGCCTTATGAGCTGGTCTATCTTTCTCACGATGCCAAAAGGATCCAGGGAGCTCGGCTCTATCACGAAAAACTCAGTGAATCTGTCTATGTCCTTCTTTGCATTTCTGTTTCCGCTTTTCTTCGTGGCCAGTACGTTCGCCCTGTCGGACATAGCCTC
The DNA here is from genome assembly GCA_016187395.1 of Candidatus Aenigmatarchaeota archaeon. Taxonomy (GTDB): domain Archaea; phylum Aenigmatarchaeota; class Aenigmatarchaeia; order GW2011-AR5; family JACRAC01; genus JACPJV01. Next base: position 105,278 of record JACPJV010000006.1, on the reverse strand, counting down.
TAATTTTCGGGCAGACTGCTCCAGTTGCCATATCGCCTGCGAGAGCATCAGTCGCGGGTACATTATGAAGAATCCGAAGAGCACTACCATCCAGATTATAGCTCCAAAAACATCCTGCTGCAATGCTACGAACATAAAAAACCATCTTTCAATAATAAAAATCATCGCTATTTAAAACTATTTTTTACCTGCAATGCGCGCTGCAAATTTAAAAACCGAAAGCGCTGCGTACAACAAAATGCCGAGGATCACAAATCCTGTTATTGAAGAGAAGGTTATTGGCATCGAGTACCCGATGTAAACAAGAACAAAAGGAAATGCAGCAGATGCAACAGCCACGATAAGTATATTCTTCAGAAAGCCGAGTATTGTCTTGAAAACAAGTATGAACGCTATGAATCCTATGATAAGTGCGACCGGTGCTATGCCAACGCCGGCAGGGAACAGTCCTGTTATATCTATCGGAAGATCAACCATGAATTAAATCGGCATATTTCTTTTTATAGTCAATTCCATCAAAAGCAGCTCCTCGAACCACATTTTCCTTTTTCCAATAACCCTGGTTTCAAATCCATATTTTTTCATTCCAACGTGCTTTGTCAAGGATGAAATAACGATCAATATTCTTCCATCCTTATTCAGGTGCCTTTTCGCGCCATCCAGAAATTTCTTTATGATTTTATTTCCGTGCCTGCCGCCAGAATATTGCATGCTTCTGCCGGCAATTTCATCTTCCTCATCTTCAGGAAGGTAGGGCGGATTGAATATTATAATCTCATATCGTCCTTTCACGTTCTTGAAAAGGTCTGAAACAAATGCACGAAATACAGCTCCGTTTGCTTCCGCATTCTTTCTTGCAGCTTTCACAGCTATAGGGTTGATATCGCATGCATCTACCTTCGCATTTTTTCTCGCAGCCAAGATTGCAAGAAATCCAGAGCCTGTTCCAATTTCCAACACCTTAATGCCTTTTAGCTGCATATTTTCCAATGTCTCTGCAAAAAGAAGCGAGTCCTCTGAAGGAGCGTATACGCCTTCAGGTATGTTCAAAACAAGACCCTTGTAGTAAAATTTTTGCGCCATCATTTACATATTACACCCTGTCTTCTATTTTGCATAAACTTCCACCGCATCACCTTCTTGAAGTTTGTAATGAAGCCCGGCTTTTATTCTCCGTTTTCTGCTCCCGACATTCCGCAGAACGATTGCAAACCGGAAGTTTCTCAGGAAATCCTTGTGTATGCGACTGCAGAAATCGCGTACAGTGCTTCCTTTCTGCAGTGCCATCGGAGTGTTGGTCTTCTTTGTATAAACGAGAATCATGTCAAGTGCGGACCACAATTTTTCTTTTATTTTATCCTCATCCTCGCCGGGATTTGCCGTAACAGTCTTTGTGCGAATGAAATTATCCTTCAAAATTTTCCTGATATCCTCTTCTCCCTCTTCATCGCTGGCAACGATCAAAATTAATTCCGCTGTTTTTGCGATGGAAAGAAACCTGTGCTCCATTGTTGAAGGCAGCTCGACTATCTGTATCTGGACTCCAAACCAGTTCATCATTCCGACCTCAGGCTTTGTAGTTGTGTACGGATGCGTAGCTAATTCTGGTTTTGCGTTCGTTATCTTTCTTAGAATCAAAGATTTACCTGTCATTGTTTTTCCGATAAGGCACACCTGCGCCTCTCCCTCCTTCTGCACGCCTGCAGCACGGCCGCCTTTTTTTCTCTTTTTAACAGCCTCTTTTTTCAGCTTCGACATCCTTGCATTTAGCTGTGCTAGCACATTGGACGTGCCTTTGTGCTTCGGCAGAAGACGTATCATCTCTTCTAGTGCTGATATCCTTTCCTCAATTGTTCTGGCGTTCAGGTACCTCTCTTCTGCCTTGAAATATTCGATTGTTGCGTTTACAGGCATGATATGAATTGGCACCGTAAGATTAAAATTTGCATGTCCGGAAGTAAAGGAAGAAGGCATCTATTCTTTTCCAATTTTGTATCATCTCAGTCCAACCAATTGAAGGACACATCTGTTTGCACGATAGTCATTTTAATCCCCTCATTCCAAGAATAATTCCATGATACTAATAGACACTTCTGTTTACATAAATGCCATTGCAGACAAAGAGCTTGAAGATGAAATTAGAGAGGCTGCGAAGAAGGCTGTCATGATGTCTTCCTTGGTAATTGAAAAAGAAATTGACAGTGCTGCATTTCATCTCAGGAGAATCGGCAAGAAGGAAGATGCTGAAAGGCTGAAGGAACTCTATAACCTTTCTGCAGGAGGAAAAATAGGTCTGACCCCATTTGTATCGTCATTGACAACAGAATACTTCGACGCAGTTGGAAGGCAGTTTGGAAAGAAGAGGGCAAAGAAAATGATTGACGATTTCCGAATAGTAGCTGGCTCATCGGCAGCTGCTCTTTCAGCTATCGGGACATTCAACAGAAAGACCATGGCAAATGAATATATCGTAAGGATCTACAAAGAAATTAATGAGAAACATAAATTAAGAACCCCTGGATTCATCAAAGAAAAAGCAGTGCTAATAAAATTTCTTTCTTCGCTTTAACCGCTTAATCTCAGCTTCTACATCCTTGATAGACTTTTCCCTGATAAATCTAGCAAACTCTACTGGCGTCATACCCGTCGCCTTTTTGAATTCTTCTTCATCTTTGAACCCGTTTTTACTTTTCATGCTATCATCCTATATCCATATACGAACCAAACAAATAAATAGCCATTTTAATCTTCCAATCCCAAGGATAACTTATGCCAAAAGATCTGCAGACCCTTGCCAAAAGATACGCCCTCCAGAACGCCGTCCATCACGGCGGCGAGGCGCGCGCTGACAGCGTTTTAGGCAAGATGCTTGCAGCAGAGCCAGAGCTGCGAAAAAAAGTTCAGGAGGCGCGCGGCGTCGTGGACGAGGTTGTTGATGAAGTGAATGCCCTCAGCGTGGAGGAACAGAAAAAGCTTCTTGAAAAGCTTGAGGAGCCCCTTGTGCCTGAAAAAAAAGAGAAGGAGGGGCTGCCATCGCTGCCAAGCGCTGAAAGGAAAAAGGTAATCCTGCGCTTTGCCCCTAACCCGGACGGAGCATTGCATCTGGGCAACGCACGCCCCGCAATCATAAGCGACGAATATGCCAAGCGCTATGGCGGGAAATTAATCCTGCGTTTCGACGACACAGACCCGAAGGTAAAGGTGCCTGAAAAGAGATTCTACAAATGGATTAGGGAAGACCTGAAGTGGCTCGGAATAATAATTCAAAGAGAGTTCATAGCATCGAAGCGGCTGAAGATTTATGAAAAATACGCGGATGAGGCTGTGAAGATTGGAGCGGCGTATGTATGCACGTGCAGCGGAGAAAGCTGGAAAAAAAAGAGGGACGAAGGAGAGGCGTGCGGGTGCAGGGATTTGGCAAAGAAAAGCAATGCAGAACGTTGGAACAAGATGAAAAAAGGCTCTTACAAAGAGGGCAAGGCTGTTTTACGCGTAAAAACAGACATGCAGGACAAGAACCCTGCTGTGCGGGATTGGCCTGCTTTTCGCATCGTGGACAAGCCGGCGCATCCTTTCTCAAAAGCAAAGATATGGCCTTTGTTCAATTTCGCTTCTGCTATAGATGATCATCTGCTTGGCATAACGCATATAATCCGCGGCCAGGAGCATGCGACCAACGAAGCGAAGCAGCGCTATCTCTACAAGGCCTTTGGATGGCATTACCCCCACGTAAAGATCCTGGGTCGTCTTTCATTGCAGGGCATGGTCATGAGCAAGTCCCTTATCAGAGAGGGCATACTGCAGAAAAATTTTGCAGGGTGGGATGACCCGCGCTTGGCAACATTGCAGTCGCTGCGAAGACGCGGCTTTCAGCCCGACGCTCTGCGGCGGCTTATAGTAAGCATCGGAGCAACGTCATCGGACAGCGCTGTTGCTTTTGAGAATCTTGCTGCCTACAACCGCAAGATTATAGATGCTGAGGCAAAGCGTTTCTTTTTCATCGAAAATCCTGCAAAAATAACTCTCGACAAAGTGCCTGTAAGGGAAGCAAAGCTAAGGCTGCATCCGGAGGTAGACATGGGCTTCAGGAAAATCAAGGCAGAGGGCAAAATTTTTGTTGAAAAAGGCGATCTTGAAAGGTTCTCGGGCAGCGAAGTGAGGTTAATGGGATTCTGCAATGTTGTTCTTGAAGAGAGAGCAAAGGTCACCGGAACAGAGAACAAGAGCATCCAGAGAATCCACTGGGTGCCTGCAGGGGATAATATAAAAGTGAACGTGATAATGCCAGAAGGGACGCTAAGCGGCTTTGGGGAGCCTGGCATAGCAAAGCTTGCAAAGAAAAATGAAGTTATACAGTTCGAACGCTTTGGATTCTGCAGGCTGGAAAGAATATCAAAATCAAAAGTGACAGCAGTCTTCACCCACAGATAATTTAAATATTCTCGGTATTCTACCATTCTATGAAATCATCGATTGCTGCCGCAATTATTATCGCCATATTGGCATCAGGTTGCATAGGCCAGGTTGCGCCATTGAAATTCGAAACAATGCGCGACGCGTTTGAGTCAGGACTAAGCCTGCACTGCGAGAAGACTGAAGGCAATGTCATTGTGAATTATTACATAGCAGATGAAAACATAAGAACTGAGATAGCCTCGCAGGAGTCAACATCGTACTCAATAATAACAAAGGACGACAGCGCCTATGTTTGGTTTAACAACTCGCAGAAAGTCACGACTATACCACCGATAATAGGAGGATCCATCCGGGAAGGCGCCCTCGGGAATTCCTTTGAGAATGTCACGTGCTTTGAGGAGCCTGTGCCTGAGAGGCTTTTCAGGCCGCCTGAACAGTGACAAATAAAAACTCCCATAGGCCATTAATAGATGACTCATATGTCCAAAGGATTGCTCGGGCTTAGCTTTAAAGATAAAGAAGTGGGGAAATGTCCTTCATGCAAGAAAATGCTGAAAGGAACAGACTTGGAATTGGTATCAACGGGGTTGCTGTACCATGAAATGGTTGTATGCAAGAAATGCGGCACAATAATAAACATGGTGGTAAGAAAATAGGCTTTTAATCGCTTCTTTCAATTGTAGTTTATGATCAAAGTCCTCTGCGGCGGAAAGTTTAATTTGATTCACAAAGGACATTTGTTTTTCCTCAGGGAGGCAAAGAAACTTGGCGAATTGGTTGTTGTGATTGCAAACGACAGCCACAACAAGAAGCCCTACGCGCGCCCGCAGGGAGACAGGAAAAAAGCCGTGGAAGAGCTGCATATAGCGGATAAAGTGATTATTGGCAAGCCGGACAGCTTTGTTGCCACAGTAAAGGAAGAGAAGCCGCAGATTATCGCATTAGGATATGATCAGATTTTGCCGGAAGACTGCGTTGGTTATGCAAAGAAGCACAAGATAAAGGTCATAAAAATAGCAAGGCACGGGAATTACAGCACATCAGAATTGCTATATAAATCCGGCAACCCAAATAATCGGAGTGATTCAATGGCAAACGCACCATTTATCCTGTCGCTGATAGGGGGCCTGCTAATTTTGGTGCAGGGGCTTGCCACGCTGGCAATCGGGGCAACGCTGGCTTCAGCAGTGCCCGGAGCAGGGGCAGTCACAGGTCTTCTCGGAGCGCTGTCAGCAGTTGTCATAATATTTGCCTTGCTTGTGCTGTTCGGCGCCTGGAAGATGAACAAGGGAGACATGAGGACAGGCGGTATAATAGTGCTTGTCTTCTCCATCGTAGGGCTCCTTGGAGGCGGCGGCTTAGTGATAGGAAGCATCCTCGGTATTATCGGCGGGATTCTCGCTCTGACGCAGAAGAAATAAGTTTTTCTGTTTTTCCTTTGAATTTTCACCTTTCCAGCGCCCTAGCTATGTCCTTCCTGCTTATAGGCCCCTTTCGCAAGATCCTGCCCCTGCGTACGTCATAGATTGTGGAGACAGCCCTGCGGGGCAAATTACCCCCATCCACGATGAGGTCAGCCTTGTTCAGGAAAATGCGCTTTATTTTATTCATTTCATATACAGGGCTTTTTCCAGACAGGTTAGCGCTTGTTGCGGTCACGGGTTTTCCAAACGCGCGAACCATGCGCAGGGCGAATTTCTGGCGCGGTATGCGAAAAGCCACATCCTTTCCAATATTGCCGGAGCGCTTCGCATCGCAAATTATTGTGAGAGGGCCTGGCATGAAACTTCTCATCAGCTTCTTGGCCGCGCTGTCCAGGCGTATGTATCGGGACGCCATTGCGTTGCTTGCAACTATCAGCGAAAGTTTCTTCCATGCAAAACGCCTTTTTATTCTGTAGATTTTTCTTCTTGCTCTCGCATTGGTTGCATCCACGCCCATGCCGTACGCTGTTTCAGTGGGATAAATCACAACGCCGCCTCTTTTCAGGCAAAGCACAGCTTCCCTGACAGCATTAGGGTCATTCTCTTTGGGCATCATGAGTAAAATCTTGGGGCATTAATATAAATACAGATTCACGCTACAGCCAGCGTTCTTTCACGTACTCCACGGCATCGCGAATATTGTAAATCTCAATAGCTGATCCGCTTCTGGCTTTTTGCTTCAGGCACAATTGCAGAATTTTTGCCGCTATATGTTCAGGCTGCAAAAGGCTATGCGGATTCGTTCCAGGCCAGGCAGAGTGATACATCTTTGTATTAACGCCTCCCGGGCATACGGCATAAACCTTTATCCTGTCTTTTAATTCATCTGCAAGGGATTCTGTGAGTCCTATGACTGCAAACTTTGACGCGCAGTAAGCTGTCAGATGCGCAAAGCCGCGCTTCCCGGCGCCTGATGATACATTGACAATAACCCCGTTCTTCTGCATAATCGGAAGCGCATGCTTTGTCACGAGGAAAATCCCGTTAAGGTTAGTGTCTAAGACAGAGTTCCATTCTTCCTCGCTTGTTCTCGCAAATTCCTTTACAAGCAGCACGCCAGCATTGTTGATTAAAAAGTCTATTTTGCCAAAGTTTTCCTTTACTGTAGAAATAAATTTTTTCACTTCACCGCTTTTCCCGACATCGCACCTTACCGCAAGAACATCACCGGTTCTTGCAAGCCGTTCCTTTGCAGCTCGTAACCTCTTCTGATTTCTGGCGCATATAGCTACTCTGCAACCCTCTTGCATGAATGCAAAGGCTGTGGCAAGTCCTATCCCTTCGCTGCCGCCTGTTATAACTGCCGTGCGTTTCAGAACCATGTAAAAACTATAGATTAGGATCATAAAAGTCGTTTTAAAACAATTTTATACCGCCTTTGCATAATTAAATTATGGCATTGGGCAGATTCAGCATAGACTACGATCCTTATTCGAAAAGGCTTGTAATCAACGTGCCGTACGGGCAAAGCTTCGAGGATTACGCTCCCAGCATGGGCGCTCTCATAAGTAAAATCCTGGAAATAAAGGCAGAGCCGAGGATAACCGTTGTCGCAGAGGCACGCGAATACACGTATAGCGATGAAGAGTGCAGGATGCTCTTCGAAATAGCCGGCCTGATAGAGGAAATAAGAAAGCAGAATTTCATCTCGCTGAAAAACATACTGAAAGGCTCGTATTGCGAGGATTATCTTCCCAACGCCTTTGCAAAGATCAGGGCAGCAATAGAAAACATAAAATACGACCCTGTTTCTGCATACCTCACAGTTGTAAGAGAAACGAGGATGATAAAGCATAAAATCAAAAAGCTGAAAGAAGGCGAAGATATAGAGGAAACAAAGGGTGGCGACAAGAACGCATGTCGCGTCTGTTTTACTCACTATTTGCTGAAAGTCCTCATGCCCCTTCGAAAGATGTTCGAGGAAACCGCAATGATAAAGCGCGCAAGGGAGCTGAAAATAAGGGGAAGGACGATCTATAGAAAGCTGTTCCGACCCTCAACGAGGCCTACTTTCATGTATACGAGGCTGGAGACAAGCTTTCCGGAAAACGCAGAGCTCATCGACCGCTACAGGGTCGGCGACGCCATAATTTCAATATTTCGCATCGCAGGAAAGGTGGAGAGATTCTATCACCTGTCAGCAGGAGAGTTCAATATGAATTACGAGGAATATGAAATTCTGGAAAGAGCCAGAAGGTACATAGGGGCGCACGAGCCGTCTGAAGCAGAATTAGCAGAGCCCGATCTTTTCCGCAAAAACATGTTCAACCTTGCCGTGGATCTTATCAGGGACATATCCCAGACCGAGAACAAGGATATTGATGAGCAGGGGATGCAGAGGCTTGCTAACATACTTGCAAGGTACACAGCAGGAATGGGCATAATAGAAATATTGCTGGCAGATGAAAATATCCAGGACATCCTCATAAACTCCCCTGTCGGTGCAATTCCTGTATTCATCCGTCACGCAGAATTTGGAGACTGTATAACAAACATTTATCCGAGCGCCAGTGATGCAGAGGCATGGGCAACGCGTTTCAGGATACAGAGCGGAAGGCCGCTGGACGAGGCAAACCCTGTCCTGGATACAGAAATAGAAGTGAAGGGAGGTCGCGCCAGAGTAGCTGCGATAACAAGGCCGCTGTCGCCGGACGGCATTGCCTTCGCACTTAGGCGGTTCAGGCAAAAACCCTGGACACTGCCCCTTTTCATAAATACAAAGATGCTTGATGCCTTCAGCGCAGGGCTTATATGGTTTCTGATTGACGGCGCACGGACCATCCTCGTGGCAGGTACGCGCAGCAGCGGAAAGTGTGTAGAGGGAAACAGCATAATCTCTATGGGAAACGGCGAGCTTGTTAAGATTAAGGATATAGTAGAATACCAAATAAAGGAAAAGGCAATCAACACCGAGGATGGTTTTCTTTGCACTCCAGATGATTTGCACGTAACTTCTCTTGGAGAGGATATGAGAATGAAAAAGCATAAGGTAAAGGCATTATATAAGAGAAGAGCGCCGAAAAAACTTATTAGGATAAAAACAGCTTCTGGAAGGACAATAACAACAACCCCGGAACACATCTATTTTACTGTTGATAACGGAATAAAGGAAATCAGAGCCGAAATGCTTTGCGAAGGAAGCTGCATAGCCGCTGCGAGGATGCTCCCCCACGCCAACAGTTTTGAGAATTTCGATTTAGCGCCCTTGCAGCACGAAGAAGGCATTTATGTCAAAATGGATGAGAAAGCAAAGGCAGTGCCTCTAAGCCTGCTGAAAGCTTCTCCGGAAGAATTGTGGATAAAAAGCAAGACAGCCGGCTTTGCAGTCAAAGTGCCTAAGAAGATTACCCCCGAACTCGCAGAGCTCCTTGGTTATCTGGCAGGTGATGGCCATGTGGATATGGCAGAAGTGGCATTCTTCAATACCGTGGAAGAAATGAGAAACAGGGCTGGATTACTGATGAAAAAATGTTTCGGGCATGATCCAAGTACAAATTTCCCGAAAAAGCGTTCGCCTATGGTTGTCATACGGTCGAATGCTTTGGCAAAGGTTTTCAGATCGGTTTTTGGCTTCCCCATCGGAAAGAAGTCAGAAAACTTCGTATTGCCATCATGGACGCTGGGAATGAGCAAAGAAAATACAAGCAGATTCATACGCGCATATTTCGATTGCGACGGTAGCGTAGGAGACAGGGGCATAGAATTCGCTACAGCAAGCCGCGATGTTGCACAGAAAATGCAGCTTATGCTTCTAAAATTCGGAATAATAAGCTTTCTGAAACCTAAGATTGTGAAGGGAAAGGAATATCATAGAATCATGATTACAGGCGAAAACATTGACATTTTCGCGCGGGAAATAGGATTTTTGCACCCGAGAAAGCATGCTATATTGCAGTCCAAAATCGGGAAAATCAGAAAGGGACATTACACAAACGTGGATACAGTGCCCGGCGTAGGCGCTGTTGTGAAGAAAACAATAAAGGCACTGGAGATAGAAACCCACGGGGAGTTTTGGGTATATTGCAACGAAACTTGTTCTTTTGGAAGAAAAAAGCTGGGAAAATTCGTATCTCTTGCGGAAAGAAGGCTGCATAATTTAAGCCTGATTTATAGTTTGCATTATGATTTAACCGAGTATGCGCGCAAAACCAGGATGCTCGCAAATCTTGTTAAAGACAATCCTTTGCCCGCAAATCTTGCAGAAGCTGCCGGAAGAGCAGGGATAAGCGCACGAATATTCAAAAAATACAAGAAAGGATGTCCGGATCCGCGACCCGAAACATCGGGAAAAATTCTCGGATATTTCGGTATGAGAGCAGAAATTTCCGACGAAACAAAAATGCTCAACTCACTCAGGCATGCCGTGCAATTAATATCGCATAAGCGCATGGGAGAGGCATCAGGAATAAGCGTAGGAACTATTTCCGGAATAGCAAGAGGCAGATACAGACGGCCACGGCTGAAGATTGTGGAGGGCATATGCAAAGGACTGGAAATAATATGCAGAGAAATCAGCGAGGCCGAAAGGAACATAAAAATGATAAAGCAGCTTGCGGATTCTGATATATTCTGGGACAAGATAGCAAAGATAGAGCACATTAAACCCGAAGAGGAGTTTGTCTATGATATCGAAGTGGAGGGCAGCCCGAATTTTGTGGCAAACGGCATAATAGCGCATAATACATCCTTCCTGGGCAGCTGCATGGTGCAGATAATGCCCAACGTGAGGGTGATTACGGTGGAAGACACTCTAGAGCTGCCTGTCAACTCTCTTCGCGATATAGGATTCAACGTTGAAAGATTGAAGTCTCGATCGGTTATAACGCGCATAGAAACAGAGCTGCCTGCAGAAGAGGCATTGCGCACAGCGCTGCGTCTGGGAGATTCAGCCCTGATAGTAGGTGAGGTCCGCAGCCGCGAGGCGCTTGCGTTATATGAGGCAATGAGGATAGGAGCTCTGGCAAACGTGGTGGCAGGAACCATACACGGCGAGTCTGCATACGGCGTCTTTGACCGCGTTGTTAATGATCTGGGCGTTCCTCCCACCTCGTTCAAGGCAACGGACATAGTGATAATCGCAAACACCCTGCGGTCTCCGGATGGCCTGAGAACGTTCCGGAGGATCGTCGAGATAACCGAAGTCCGGAAGCACTGGCAAAAGGATCCTCTGCAGGAGAATGGATTCGTGCCTCTGATGCAGTACAATGCAGCTGAAGACAAGCTAAAACCCACGCAGACCCTGCTGACAGGAGAATCCGAAGTGCTGAACAATATTGCATCAAGAGTCAAGGAGTGGAGCCTGAACTGGGAAGCAGTCTGGGACAACGTGAATTTACGTTCCCGCATCTTGCATACGCTTGCTGAGGAAGGAAAGCGCAAGCCTGAGCTGATCGAGGCAGAATCAATGGTGAAAAGCAATTCCGCCTTTCATACTGCAATGGATGAAGTTCTGAGGGAATCCGGAACTTTGGACAGCCCAGAGATATACAAGAGGTGGAGTGTCTGGCTGAAGGATTATATGATTAGGGTATAAGAGAGGATGGAAATTCGAATAGTATATTTCTGCCAGACAATCTATATACCCCCAAAATCAATTATTATTAAGGTTGATTCCGGTGCCGGAGCAGGATATAATTTCAGAGTCTTACAGGGAGTTTCGCAGCCCTGTTAAGATAAGGGAAGACACGTTTTATGAAAGGCTTGCAAGAAGGGCGGGAAGTTTTCTCAAAATAGATACAAAAAACAAGCGGTTGGAGGGAGCGATAGAATTCGCCCATCTTAACATAAAGCCCAGGGACGTTGCGTCTCTCACAGCACTTACTGCAATCCTTTCCTTTGTGCCCGTGATAATCTACATAATTGCAGCCTTTGCTGGAATGGCGCTGGACATCCTTTTTGTAACGTCCATATCGCTGGCAGGCATTGCAGCTGCTTATTATTTCTATACAGCGCCCAGGAGGCTCAAGAAGAGGTACGAAATGACAGTGGGAGCAGACATGATTTCCGCAATCCTGTACATGGTAATCTACATGCGAAACACGCCAAGCCTGGAAGGTGCTGTAGAATTTGCAGCGAGAAACACAACAGCCGGAATGCAGGTAGAGCTTGCAAAACTCCTGTGGGATGTGCGTGTTGGAAATTATCTCAGCGTTGAGGATGCGCTGCTGGATTACTCTGAAAAATGGAAAGGGAACAGGGAGTTCGGGGAGGCCGTGGGCCTTATCATAAATTCAACCAGGCAGAGCGGGGCAAGATTCCACTCATTGCTGGACGAGGCTGTCAGGATAGTCCTTAGCGGAAACAAGGAGACATCCCAGAATTACATATCAAACCTGCGCATGCCGCTGATGGCTGTGAACGCAATGGGCCTCATATTGCCTGTGATGGGGCTCGTTCTTTTTCCTGTGATATCAATATTCCTTTCCGTAGGGCCTGTCCCCCTTCTTGTGATGTACGACATACTCCTGCCGATAATGCTTTTCTTCCTCATGGCAAGCATCCTGGAAAAAAGGCCCGTGACATTCAGCAAGATAGATGTCAGCAGGCACCCCAGGCTGCCGCCTCCCGGAAAATTCTACATGGGCAAAAGGCTTGTATCTGCAGCAGCCGTGGCTTTTCTGGTCGGGATAATTCTTGCAGCACTTGCGTTATTTCTTTATAGTGCAGGCCTTGCGTGCACAGAGCAGGCTGGAAAAATTGTATGCCAGGAAAGCGAAACCGCCGGCTTTGTCGAAGCTGGCGGGACATCAGTCCTCAGTTTCTCTGTTCTTTCAGCGCTCTTGTTCACGCTGGCAATAACGCTTGCGCCGGGAACCTATTTTCTCCTGATAAGCCGCGGCCGTTCGAAGCTGCGGGAAGACATAAGATCCATAGAAGATGAGTTCAAGGAGGCTTTGTTCCAGCTGGGCACGCGAATCAGGTCGGGAGTGCCTATAGAAAAAGCCATGATAGAGTCTATACAAAGGATGGAGGGGCTCAAGATAAGGGAATTGTTCCTTCGCGCAGCACAGAACATGCAGAAATTCTCGATGACGTTTGAGCAGGCATTCTTCGACAAAGAGCAGGGCGCGATAAGATTCTACCCATCCACGCTTATCGAATCTGTGATGAAGGCTATAACAGAGGCAGCCAAAAAAGGCCCTGCAAACGCAGGAACGGCAATGCTGTCCATATCGCGCTATTTGAAAGACCTTCATAATACGCAGGAATACGTGCAAAGGTCAATGCATGGCGTTACAAACTCTATAAAGTTTCAGGCATATGTCCTCACGCCTCTTATATCAGGCGTTATAGCAACCATGGCCATCGTCATAATAAGAATACTTGGCCAGCTGCAGCTCCAGCAAAGCGCGATATCAGGCTTTGCATCGCTGCCTGTAGGAGGCTCTTTTGCATTCGGCGAGCTGGTCATTACGCCGTTCCAGTTTATTGTCGTAGTATCTATTTTCGTGGCGCAGTCCTTGTTCTTGTACGGATATCTTCTCTCAGGAGTAGAGGTAGGCGAAGATCCGATAAGGCGTTCTGAAATCCTCTCAGGCATGTTCTTTGTATCGCCCATAGTCTACGCAGCCATATCCGTGATATCGCTGCTGATCTTCGGTCCCCTCACCCAGTTCAACGTCTAGAGTGAAACAAGAAAATGATTATTCCTTGCAGCACTATATAGTGAAACCACAAATAAAACGGAACATGATATTTGTGCTTTCCCATACAAGGAGGAACGAAGTTCCTCCTGTAATTAGAGCCTGAAAAGAATTGTTATAGAGTGCCACCTTAGTATATTAAAAAGCATGGCTACTATTGATAGCATGGATGCTGCAAGGGCAACGAGGTACAAAGAGAAACTGGAGCTTATGGAAAAGAGGTATTCAGAGATTTCAGAATGGCTAAAGGACGAGGCTAACGAGAAGACGCGGCTGGCAATATTCAAGGCATTCCAGGAGCTTTCAGAAGCTGCTATAGACATCTGCGCCATGATTGTAAAAGATGAAGGCGCGTTTCCAAAGGACGACTACAGCAACATAACATTTCTTAAGGAGAAGAATATTGCAGGAGGAAAAACAGCGGCCATACTGAGGGATTCCAATGGCCTGAGGAATGTGCTCATTCACAGGTACAATACAGTTGACGAGGAAACTGCTTTCAGCTCCATCAAAAAAATCTCACCGGAGTTCAAATCGTTCGAAAAAGAGGTGAAGTCATGGCTGAAAAAAAGATTGTGAGTATCCTGAAGAAGGATTTCGCGTTTCTGGAAAAGGATAGGGAAATCATGGCAGTGATGCTTTTCGGCTCGCACGCAACAGGAGAGGCGACTCCCAGAAGCGACATAGATGTCACGATAGTTGCGCCGGAGTGCAAAGACAGGAATGCGCTCCTGAGCAGGGTGTGGCAGAGGCTTGGCGGAAAGTACGATGTGCGTATTTTTGAAAACCTGCCGCTCTACATCCGCGCGGAAATCATGGACAGGGGCGTGGTAATTCTCGCAAAGGACATTCCTGCACTCTACGAATACTTCTATTTTGCGGTCCGCAAGTTCTGGGACGACCAGAAGCACCGCAACCTCCTGAGCAGGGAGGAAATAAAAGAGATGTTGTGACCGCACGATGATTCGTCATTCCTTTACAGCACGCAAGGAACAATGCCTTGAGCCTCACTAAAATCATTTATAACAAACGCATCTAAGTAATATCATGAAAGGCGCCACGGGATTTCTGATAATCTTGCTGCTTTTCATAATAGCGATATTTATAGTCATAGGGATATCGCTTGTCATAAGCGCAAAGCAAAGCGTTCCTGGCTTGATTGTATAGGTGCTAAAATGGCAAAGGGAAGCATTCTTGAATTTGACTGGCTTCTTGCAGTGTTAATATTCGTGCTTGTCATACTGATGGTTTACTTTCTCTACAGTTCAGGCATAATAAATCCGGGAGGATTCTCAGGCGCCAATTTTGACTGGCTGACCAACATCTGGGGGTGATTGATCTTTTTATCCTTTGCGGCTTCATAATTTTATGCACGTTGAAAGAATAGAGCCTGAAAGGTTCCGTGGAAGAAGGATTCTTCTGGGCGCAGCGGCAGTAGTAGCAGCGCTATGGACGGCAGGATTTGCCAGCGAGATTTATAGCGGCTGGCGCAGGAATAGAACACCGCCGCCTGCGCTCCCTGCAATGGAAACCGCGGATAGCGTGCCTGAAGTTGCCGAAGCCAGGCAGCATTTTGAATGTGCTGATATAGTGATAGATGAATTCTCCAGTGCACTCATTCATAGAGAAAGACTTTTTCCAGAAGCATTATCCGAAGGGAATCTTTACGAAGCACTTACCTCAAAAGAGGTAAAGGAAGCTGTGGAGCATGCTGAACTCCAGCTAGAGATGGCAGCAGCCAGGAATTTTCATATTCAACATCGCTCCCAGGGAAATAGAGGGATCTGCGGCCAGGTATGCCTGGATATGCTTGGGTATGATGGACTTAAATTTTACCCCGAGGGAACTTTTGCGTATGTCTATCCGTTTCCAAGCGCCATGGAAGTAGAATATTCTTCCATGAGCGATCCTATGGAAAAAAGGCGGGAAAATTTTAGGAAATATTTCCCAGTCCCGCTTTTTTGTGGTGTGAGAGTTAGAGTAGCGGTGGGCGAACCAGATGTCCCTGCTTATAATCATGGAATTGTGAGATACAAGGACAAGGTCTTCGACCCCGGCAGAGGGGTATTTTCTGCCGAAGACTATCTGAAACTTGAAGAAATAGAAGCTTTAAGCAATGAATGCTGGTTTGTCATGCCGCAAATCCCATACAGTGAAAGAACCTCAAATCCATGTGGCGGAGAGCTTCCGCACAAGTTCAGCATTCTATACAACCCATACCGTGAAATATGGGACAGCTATTCTGATGATTCAACATCGCAAGCAAGACTCCATGACGCCAGATAATGTGAACCAAATCAGTAATCCAGACTGAAAAATTCTATCTTTGAGCCCACGGTGGTCTGAAAAGAAGATTGTCTGAAAACCTATTTTTATACCCGGTTTCTAATAATACTATGCGTTTTGCAAAAGCGCTGCTGTTAGTCATATTAGCATTTTTCCTTCTAGGCACCCCAATATACGCCCAGCCAGCCGCCCAGCCGCCTGGAGACGAAAAGTGCGGCACAGGCTGCCAGCAGCTCTATGGTGTTGGCGGCTCCTGCAGCGATGCCAGGGATTACGTGGGTGCAAAGCAGCTTCACCCTGATGCTACCCTGTGCGCAAGGGAAAAGCCTTTCTGTTACTGCGAGATAAGCCGCGACCTGGCGTGCAACTCCTTCTGCAAGAAAAACGTTTATCCGCAGGGAGGAGGGACGTGCACGCCTGCGAACCAGGTCAGCAGCGGAGGGTATGTCACAGATGCCGAGCCGTTTCCAGAGGTGGCGTGCGGAACATCCTCCCTGGTTTGCGCTTGCTACAAATTTGAAGACGACATATGGAATGACATACGCGATCTCGGACTATTCTTCATCCTTCCTGTGGAAAAAGAATGCAGGCCGGTCGGAGGGCAGAATTATTACATTGCAACAGTGCGCGGCCTGTGGTTCGGAGGGCAGGCATTGCAGGTTAATGTAAGGGGATCAGGACAGCTGGGCGCGGCCCAGTCAGGTCTCAGCGGCTTCGGGCTTGGCAGCGCGGGATTTGGCCAGCCAGGCTCTGTGAGCGGCACAACCGCGTTCGGCGAAGGCCCTTTTTCAGCAAACGTATTCATACCAAAAAGTGTAATTGAACAAAATGATTTCACGCTTCCGATAGAGTACAGGATTGTTCCCTACCCGAGCCAGCTTCGCATATTCGGGGTTTTGCAGCAGACGTTGGGAAGCAGTTACCCTCCTCTTTATCCGGGCACGCCGGGATATATACCCCAGCCATCCCTGCAGTCCTATGATACATTATCCAGATTCTATACAATGCCTGACACGCTGAGATGCGAGCAGCCTTTGTTGCCCGAGCCGCCGCAATTCTCCCCGCCAACAGAAGGGCCGAAACCCATCAGCATCAGGAGCATACAGTGTGCGCCGCCTGCAGAGCCGCGCTCCAGGCAGCAGGGAATTTCATTCCAGAACCCGTGGCATTTGGTTGACCTGGACAGGGATTCCTATTTCCAGTTTGCACCGTCCGATGAATCTGCACCACTACCGCAGTTTGCAACACCCTCCCTTATACCAAACCCTGGCACAGGCCAGCCAGGAACAGCTCCGCCAGGAAGAGAGGCATCTGGTCAGGAAGCAGATCAGCAGCCTAACGCAACGTCTGCCAAAGCAAAGCAGGCATTTTGCACAATAGAATTTGATCAGGATTATCCGCATTTCGGCCTTTCATTAGAAACATGGGATAGGAATGATAATATCACGCTGACAAAGATTACCGCAGGACTCAAGACATTCGAAGTAAACAAGAAGCTTGGCACAGGGCAAAAGGAGTTTGTGCAATATTTTGATTTCTCGTCTGTGCCTGTGAATGCGCGCGTCCTGCGGCTGGAATTCAATTACACAGGCTCGCCTGTTCTAAGGGAAATAGACCCGTTTCCTGATACGATGCTCATAGCAGATTTCAACGTAACCCCAACAGCAACATTCGCAGGCGAGGAAATTGAAGTCAAGGGCGCGATCAGCAGGCGCACATTCAAAAGCAGCGGCGGCACAAAGCCTTTATGCATATACCAGATAGACGGCACGTGCGAGCCCTGCATCGGAAATGACTGCAGCAACAAGCCTACGTGGGCGCTGCTGCCTGCATCAGGCACGATGCTGGAAGGCTTTTCAAAAGCGCTGGACAGCGTGAACAACTGGTCCAGGGACAAGCTGGGAGTTGTGCCGGCACCACCTACTGTTGATATGTACGTCCCTGCATCTATAAACCAGAATGAATTATTTGCCACGATTCTCGCATCTTCTGTGCACGGATGGCTCACAGAAGCATTCGGTGGCGGCGGAGCCATGCAAAGGCTGTTCCAGGGCGTTTTCGGTTTCCTCTACATACAGGCCATAGAAGACGCGCAGCGAAACCATAACCTTGAATTGGATAAAAAAGTAGCGGTAGGAGAGATCCAGCAAGAGCAGAAAGACCTCGTGCCTACCCAATATTGCACAGCCAACACTCCTATCAAGGAATTCTTTGGAATCAATTTCCAGTTCTGCAAGATCAGGTTCATTATATTCACGTGGTGGACCTTCGACTCCCTGCCAATGGCTCACAGCACTCAGCTTTACGACCTTGCAGATTACAGCCTTGCGGCAGAATCGTGCCAGAAGCCGTCTAAGTTTGACATTTACTGGGCAAACGCAGGCTTCTGGTCATTCATGGACACAATGGCAGGCATGGTCGAGCAGATCCAGGACGAAGCTGCGCAAAGAAGGACTGCAGCGCAGCGCGCCATAGCGTCGCAATCCCAGACATGCGACGAATGCCTGACAAGAAGCCCGGATAATGCAAGAGCCTTGGCATCGTGCCTAAGCAGCGTCGATAAGTTCGGAATAGCGTGTGTGGATAATACAGACAGGAGAGTAACAACTCCGATATGCGACAGAGACGATGACGGATCAATTCTCAATAAAAAATGTGAGTATATTGAAAATGGTCAGACAGTAAGGACAGATCCGATATGCCCGCAAGGAAAATCATCAGTCACGTCCAGAGAGCAGTGTTCATCTACATTCCCGATCGTTCCGGGCAAGTGGTGCGCAACGCCGATCAAGGAATTGAACGGCCAGATATCCGGAGTCAGCGGCGTCTACGTTCCTCTGCCAGGCGGTGGAAACATTCCAAAAACAGGCCTGGGAAGATGCGTCTTGTCATCAGATTCATGCAGTGCCGGCGAGGTCGAGATCACGACAGAGCAATATTCTTCTGCCAACTCATGCGGATTAAGCCAGTCTGAGTTGTCAAAGCAGTGGAGTGCTGCTGAATTTGCAAAGCTCGGCAGCGATTGCCTGAAATGCGTCGAAGCAAGGGGCACGCACGTGGTCTGGAAAAGCGACGGAAGGGTTGTCAGGGAATGCGTGCCTTTGGATCAATCACCTAGAGAAGGACAGACAGTAGAAGGCAAAGGCAAGGCAGAGAAAGTCGTGACAGGAGGAGACAGGGAGCGCTGCGAGATCGCAAAGATAATATCAGACACTGCTGTTGTTAGAGAAAGGATTAAGGTAGAAACGCAGACTGGAATAGAGAAAAACAAGGTTTTTGCAGATCTGGAGCAGGAAGGAACGCTTACGTGTGAAGTATGCCTGAGCCCTGACTTTCAGAGAGATCACAATACGCGGTTATGCCTTAAGGTAGAAGAAAATGAAGTGAAAGGAGAATGCCGCATCTCCTGCGACGACCTAAACCATGTAAGCACAACAAAGCCCTTGACAGATCCGTATTACTGCACCAGGGACCTCAAAAGCGTCGCAATAAGCGAGCTGAAGATAAAATGCACCCAGTTCAATTCATGCATAAACCGGCTTAAGGACAGGGCTGACTGGAGAGCATTGTCAGGCAAAGTAGACCAGTGCAACGCAGCTGCTGAAGCGCTGGACAACCAGAAAGTAAAGCAGATTGCAGGCGAAATGGACACGTTCCTTACAGGCAAAGGAGCGGATACACGCACGTGCAGGGCAGCAGAATTGGAGCTTACGCAGGTCAGCGGCACGCCAGTCAGTAGGGTTCCTGCTTCGCAGGTATGCACAAAACAGAGGGGTGATTATAATAATTACGAGACAGCAATTGAAGAGGCATTGAAAAATGCGAATAATCTAAAAGAAGTTGTGACAAACGAGACAGAACAGAAAGCATTGATAGCAGCCATCATAAGCTGGGAAAGCAGCTGGAACCCGTATGCAATTAGCCCGAAAAACGCACACGGCCTGATGCAGATAGTCAATGACCCGGCCATAT
Source organism: Candidatus Aenigmatarchaeota archaeon (assembly GCA_016187395.1). GTDB lineage: Archaea > Aenigmatarchaeota > Aenigmatarchaeia > GW2011-AR5 > JACRAC01 > JACPJV01. Next base: position 85,477 of record JACPJV010000006.1, on the reverse strand, counting down.
CTCTTACATGGGATACGTATTGCAAGGATATTGGCGTTTTTCCGGGAGAACCGGCAGATAACATAAAATGCGGCGTAAGATATTTTGATGCCCTGATTAGCGGAGCTGTCAGCGGCAAGGAAGCCTGCGAAGGCAGCGTTCGGAATTCCCTGGCAGGATACAATTCCGGAGGATGTGACTGGACAGGTGCTGATGCTCCTGCAGAAACCCGCGAATACGTTCCTGGCATAATGTCTTACTGGGATGCGTGGAAGTCATGCCTTGCGTCACCACCTGTACCGCCAGCCAAACCAGCACCTCCTGGATTGCAGTGGCCAAATGTTGAAATCACCAAGATTACCTATGAAAAAGGAATTACTATCAGAGATCTAACAGGAAAATGGTATGATTTGGATTTCAAATGGGGAGCGCACCCTCAGGCAGACAGCTACGAGGTTCACTATCTTTCATGGAGCACGAGCACACCGAAAGGGATTCATCGGGATTATACGCAGATCGTGAATGAAAGATGGATACAGGGTCAGTTAATTCTGGAGGAGCTTCCGCTCGGCGATCCTGAGAGGCTTCTCATAGAAATAACCGCGCTGCGCGGAAATGAGAGATTAGCCACAACAAGGCTGGGAATGGATACAGGAAAAGCTCATAGGAAGTATAATTCAGTTTTAGGAAGCGTTGAATTCACAGAGGAAGGCAGCGACAGGATAATCATAAGAAATCTCTACTGGGGCCAGCCAGGCGGAGCAAGCGCAGTTGTATACTATAACGATCCCGGGGGGTATCAGTGGTATTCGGAAACGATATACATGTCTGATGAAGAGAATACTGCTGTAATCGAAACAGGCGAGACATCAAATCCAACGATGATCATGGTAGATATCATTCCGGACGGACAGAGCGAGCCTGCGGCAAGTTTTAGCGTAGACCCAATGCCGTATGGAATTCCGAAGACAATATTAGGCGAAGAAACTTTAGGCAAAATAGAAATAACAAGGCTTAGCGCTTTTCGCGATATCAGAACAAGTGAAGAAACGGTCTCCATACGTGCAGAATGGCTGCCTGTGACTGGCGTAGATAGTTATTCATACCAGGCCATAATGGTGCAGGACGAAACCGTAGTAGAGGCATGTTTTCAAGAACTGTTTGGAGATGAAACGAGCAATACATGTTCAGGAACTTCTCCGCCAGGATTCGTCCCTGAAACTGCAGAAGCAGCTCTGTTTGCGTACGACAGCAGTGGAGAACTTATAGCAATAGGAACAGCTGCTGCGGTATTCTACGCAATTTCTGCAGCGCCTTCTGAAGTTTCATTCTCCGACGAACCTTTAGCATACGACCCGTCTGTAGACACGCCCGCGACATTCGACCCTCTGCTACAGAACAAAGCAGAGCTGCAGTTCGGCACGCGCTATCCTGCCGGCTCTCCGCTGCCGCCTCAGCCTGTTTACGGCACTCGCGATACGCGGGCAAGGCCTTACGAGATGCTTGCGCGCTCCTACCAGACCCAGTTCTTCTTCCAGATGCGCGAACTGCTGACGCGCGGCGAAAGCATATATCGGCGCTCGTCAGTCAGGCAGCCCGGGCTTGGCGCAGGTTTTGAAGGCAAATGCGAGCAGCTTGACACTGTCGGCTCTCTGGGCGTGCACGACCGCACAAGGCAGGTGCTTGTCGGCAAATTAGATCACGTGCTTCCCCTGCCTTCAGAATACCACACAATTGAAGGCGCGATCGTGCCTGAGACTGCTGACGTTGACATTATTGTCATTGACCAGAACGGCACAGTAGTTGAGAATTCCACGATTCAGGCAAACTTCACAGGAGCAGAGGGAGTGTTCACGCACAGGTTTGTCGTGCCAATGCCAGGCAATTACCTTGTCCTGGCAAAGCCTGCCTCTGAAGTAAGCTCTCCCGGGCTTGAGGTTATTTCAGCGCAGGACAGGCCTCCTCCTGCAATTACTAGCCAAAGCGCGGTATGCTCACCGGAAGGCGTGCCAGCTGAGTTTGCATTGACAATCACAGAGCCTGCAATCCAGAGCAGCTCTACTGAATACCTGCTTGAAGTTCTTTCTCCGCAGGCAGGCGCAGGATTCGTTGCAATATCAGGAGAAGGCGCTTCCATAGAGCCTGCTGCCAGCGTGGTCGTCAATCCTGACAGCACCGTCGCGGTTCCAATGCAGTCCTCGTCTCCAGGGCCTATATCTGTGAGGATAACTAACAACAAGGGATTCTCCACAGTGAAGCAGACGAACCACCAGTCACTGAATAATGCGGACGTAGACATACGCGCAAAGATTTCATCGGCCAGTCAGTCCTCGCTCCGCGAATGGGGATACCCGCTTGTTGTAAACAGCTCTGTGCCGCAAGGCTGCGCGCCATATTTATTTGCGCTGCAAGGCGAAGCCCCTGGCTCAGGGTGGACGTCTGACTTTGAAACGCCTGCAGGCGAGCCTGTTGGCGCCGTAGACCTGAGCAAGGGTCAGCAAGAGCTTATCATGAACGTATTCCCGACAGGCGGCTCCATAGGCACGTACACAGGCTATGCGATGATATCAGAATCGCTGCCTGAACCTGTAAGCAGCGAGATAGCCGCAGACGCGCTGTTCATCGCAACAGATCAGAACAATTTCATATATTACACAACAACTGAAGGAAGGCTCCGCTCTGTAAGCACTGGCGGAGCAACAGGGATAGACTATTCAATAGGCAGCTTGCCGGGCGGCATAGCTCTTGATTCAGGTAATATATACTTCGCAGCAGCCGGGGCAATAAGCAAGACTGCAAAAAATGCATTCACGCCCTCTGACATGGCAAGAGGAATCGGCAATGCAACCCACGTGGCAGTTGATAACCAGAATGCATATTGGCTGGACGGAGGAAAGATAAAGCGCGTTGTTTTGAATGCCAACGCACAGAACTGTGCGGGTGCAAATTGCCTGTTTGCAAGTGCGTCAGCAAAAGGCCTTGCGCTGGACAGCCGTTTCGTATATTATACCGAGGACGATTCAGTAAAGCGCATCCCCAAAGACGGCGGCTCTGAGGAAATTCTATACAAAAACAAGGCTGGAATAAATGACGTGTTTGTGGCTGGCGATGATATTTACGCAGCAGTTAACGGAGGCACAGGCAAGGGAAAAATCGTGAAGATAGCGGGCGACGGCACTCCGGCAGACCCGCTTTCTGGCGGCAGTAATGGAGATGTTCCAATCGCAATAGGAAGGCCTCATATCAGCTCAATTGCAGTTTATTCAAATCGCATATACTGGTCGGAATCCGGAGCTATTTATTCCTCATCGCTGTCGCAGATATCAGACTATGAAGCTCTGGTCTACGCATACCAGCCAGGAGCTCCTCTCATAACCATCGTGCCCGGCCGCATGCTTGCCCCTGCAGGCGAAGCTGCAGAATATGACGTGCGCATAGACAACCTGGCAGACACGGCATTGACATTGGATATAAGCCTGTCAGAAATTCCTGCAGGATGGAGCATATCTGCAGATACCAGTGAAGTATCGTTGCAGAGAAAGGGAGCCTCAGGAGACAGCCAGTCGTTCAAAGTAGAAGTTGCGTCCCCGCCAGGCGCGCAGATAAGCGATTCAATAAACTGGTGCGTTACAGCAAAAACCACAGGAATAAGCGGGCAAGCCTGCTCATCCTACGTGATAAGCCAGAGCCTGCGCCCTTCTGTTAGCTGGCAGCTTGCAGAAGGGTATTCGCTTCCTGCAAGGCCGCGTGTGCCTGTCGCCTTTGATATAACCGTGAAGAATGAAAATCCGCCGGAGTTCGCGGCACAAAGCCCCGTGAACGTCGAATTTGATGTTCCTGACGGATGGGAAGCTGAGTTTGTATTCGGCAACGACTTTCTGCAGGAGATAAATGCAGAGTTCGGGCCGCAGGAATCTTTGCAGATGGAGCTCTTCATAACGCCGTCGCGCACTGCAGTTGACGGCGATCATAAGGTGTTTGTAGTAGCAGAGCTTGGCGGAGGAGTCCGGGGCGTTGCAGAAATAACCATACCAGTGAAAGGGTGCGGCAATTACGTGTGCGAGCCTGAGCGTGGCGAGACTAGCCAGAGCTGCGCAGCAGACTGCAGCTTTAACGCAGGCATATTCAAATGCCCGGTCTTTGGAAGCGGCGCCGGTTTTGACTATTATACATGCATGCAGCCAAAGGACAATACCACAGAAATGTCTGTTGATATTGCACTGGAGCAGACGCTTTTTGGCCAGGAGGTAAGGGCGTGCAGGCGCGGCGCAACCCCCGAGCAGTGCCTTGCGTCGCAGTGCGGCATAACGAGAACAGGCATTTCAGGAACTTTGAAGGATTGTGCTGCTGAATTAGATCCGACAGGAAGGGGAGTGTTCGGGGACAATTATAATAATGAAGTCGCGTGCCCGACAGACGTAGAAGATGATATATATTTCTACATAAGAGGCGAGGACGTAACAGGAACAAATATACAGTCGTATAGATCTGTAAATTACAGCTTCGCGTGCCCGTTCTATAACTTAGAAAGGCTGGCATCTGCAGCAAGCCGCTGGAGCTCTATTGTGCAAAACTGCCCGTCTGTTGTCGCAAGAAGGATCAGCGAAGGCGAGCGCGTGTGCGCGGACATACTGAAGGAAGCCTGCGCATGGCGCGAAGATCATTTGCAATTGCTGGACGCAGCCTTGCTGAATCCGTCAAAGAGCTCAATTGAAAGTCTGCTTGAAGACACTGAGTCGTTAGAAGAAAGGATACAGGCGCGCATCGCGACAAGCTGCATAGGCATTCCAGGGCTGGAGATATTGGGCATAGTACCGCCCGGTACATTCGTCGGTGAAACAGCAAAGATATCCATGTCTGTGGCAAATTCGTTTGGAGAGGATTACCGCGGTTTCGCTTCATGCGAGGTTGCGCGAAGTGATGGGACAATGGTCGAGCCAAAATCCTCCTGCACACTGTTCAGATCAGGTGAAACACCAGTAGAAATACCAATATTCCTCGACAGCGCAGGGACGTGGACAATCAATTCATGCACGGTTCACGGCGACCTTGCCTCGGCAATCTCTGAGCAGGAATGCGAACAGGCTCCTGAGTTTTCATCAAAGAATGTAGGAATGAGCTTCACAGTAACAGCGCCTGAAACCAGCATAGTGTCGCCCCGGGAAGGGGCAGTTCTTTCAGGCACAGCCTCGGTGGAAGCAGTCATACGCGGAACCTTTGATGAAATTGACTTCTCTGTTTCTGCAAACTCCCGGCAGTGCGCAGGCGCACCTCTGTTCTCCATGCAGGCTGAAGGATCCGGAGACAAAAAAACCTACACAGCAGCCTGGAACACCGCCAGCTTTGCTGACAAGAGCTACTGGCTATGTGTCATAGCAAAAGCAGGAACCACCAGCACATTCCTGGGATCTGTTTTTGTTGCTGTAAACAACTACGACTTTCTGTTGCAGCCATCATCAGAGCAGAAAACCGTGTCAGCGCCAGTCGATCATGAGATTACAATAACAAACACAGGCTTCTCAGATTCATATTCAATATCCTGCACAAGCAACGCATCTGCAACCTTGCAGGCAGGATCTTCAACAAAGCAGTGCGGTGCAGGGCAGATTCAGGCATCAATCCAGACAGGAAATTCCCTTGTTGCAAAGATATCCCTGCCAAAGAGAACCTCGCTCACGACGCTTACAGTTATAAACAACCAGAGCGAACAGAAGCAGAGCATTTTAATAATCACAGAAGGGCAGGGAAACCTGGCACCTGCGATAGCAAACGCAAGGGCAGAGCCTTCTTCTGTTCAGCAGGGAGGCAGCGTGAAATTCTACGCAGAGCTTAGGGATGCGGAATCAGACAACATAACCCGCGCAGAAGCGTGCCTTGACTCAATATGCAGTGAAAAGCTGTGTACAATGTCGCGTGACGGAGCAGGATATTCCTGCACAGCTGCGGTTGGCAAGAACCCGGGATCGTATACATGGTACGTGTCTGCCCGGGATAGCGCAGGCTCCTCATCCACCAGCGCTGTGCAGCAGCTTGTCGTTACACCCCCAGGAGGCGGCTGCGCATATACATGCCTGCCGTCATGCACGGACAATGTACAGCTGTGCCTGGACAGAGAGCAGAGAGAAGGCACGTGCACTGCAGGAACAGTATGCTGCAGGGAAAACACGATGCCTGCATGCACGCCTTCACAGGAAGGATGCGGCATAACCATAGAAAAATCCACGTGCGTATTTGATCCTGTGAAACAGAAGTATGTTGCAAGCGTCCAGGCAGTCAGGACAGGAGGAAATTATACTGTAATATCTGTAAGCGGCGTGCAGTCTCAAAGGCTCTATGCAGAAAGCATGTCATATCAGGCAGACTTTTCAGATTCAGATCCAAAATCTATTTCAATAGGCGTTTACGGAAGCACGTACAGCGAGCCTCTGATATGCTCAGAGACGGGAACAATCATATGCGGCGGAGCCCAAGATTTTTATGAGCCTGCAGGTCTTTCGCTTTCAATAGCAAATGCCTTTGCCAAGTCATCTGCAGCAGGCTTTGGGCCTACGCTTGCGATAGACAGCGACCCTTCCACGTTCTGGGAATCTCCCCTTCCGGCATGGATAAAGGTTGACCTGTCGCAGGAAATGTCTGTGAATGGTATAGGAATATACTCCCAGATAGACAGGCCCAGGTCCTTTTCAATAGAGGTCAGCAAAGACGACAGCACATACCTCGAGGTCGCTGACGTAGATAATGCTCAATACGAGCGTGACTGGAACGTCACATACTTCGGGCCTGCAACCGCAAGATGGGTGCGCATAAACATAGATGAGGCAGAGCGTGCAGACAGGAGCATAGTGAAGATATTTGAGCTCCGCGTATACGGCACCAGGATAGGGCTGGCAGGAGATCAGGGCGCAGGAGGAGCTGCGCAGGGAGAGTTTCCATGGGCATTAGCAGCAGTGATTGCAATAGTGATCATCGTGGTGATAGTAATATTAATCAACCGCGAAAAAATAAGGCTGTGGATTGAATATAAGAGAAGCTAGCGTGCAAGTGGATGCAGCGAATCGGGAGGTGTGTTTCGATGGCATTGGCAATAAAAGGAGTGGTCATAATTGTAATGGCAGCGCTGGTGATAGCGGTCTTGACCTATTTCCTTCTCAGCGGCCTGTCTTTCTTCGACCGCGCCACTCTTGAGAAGGAATTCCGGAGCGGCTGCGCAGCCATATGCAGCAATCCGGATCGTGCAAGTATAAACCTTGCAAGGGAATATCCTTCATGGCTTAATGCCTGCGAGAATCTTTATGGCGTTGAGGAAGGCGCGTACCTGGTATGCCTGGAAAACTGCGGCGGCGGCTGCGTAGTTCGCGGCAATGCCTGCGATTACTTGCAATCATTCAGGCCAGTGATAGATAACTGGCTTGACTTCTGCAGAAAAGTCAGGGAGCATCCTGCAACAAGAGAAACCTACGGCTCCTGTGAATGCTGACGCGAGATGAAACAATAAGCCTTCGATCTTGGTGTTAGGGTTCTGTTAACTTAGCGTATGATTTCATTGAATCAAAAAGTAGGGAGGCATTTTGTAAATGCCGCCTCACGATGCAGAATGACTGATGAGTGAATTTATACGATTGCTCATCAGTCCGGTTGCCTCTTGGCTGTTTCCTTGCCAGAAGGTAATTTCGGGGGTTGAAACAGCCGGGATGCAGATTGACGGTTGCGAAGCAACCGTCCATTCATCTTCCAAGCCTCACCAGTTTGCAGGAGGCTTCCTATTTGTTCATACCTTAGGTTAATACAACCAACCGAAACAGCAAAAAGCATTTTAATCCGGCAATCCATTCTACTGTCAATGGTTCAGGTAACCTCGGTACTGGTTGCAATTGTCATATTCGTCATAGTTCTTGCAATAGCGCTCATGCTTCTTGGAGGGATAGTTCCTGGAGTAGATTCGGTGATCGACAGGTTCAAAGAATTCGTTTCTGGAATCAGATGATTCCAGAAGAATCAAGCCTTCAATGTAATGTTGTCTGAAAACTTTCTTTTTCTGATGGAAAAGTATATTCTGTTCCCTCTATCTTATCGTCGGAAGCCTCCCCATAAAAACTCTGCCTTTACAGGAAGGAATCAAAGATTTCTTCTGTACGAGAAGAATTCCGCTCTTCACTGTACATGCGAATCTTCGATTCGCATTGTAGGCGGGGAGTATAGGTGATCATCATTTCGACAAGGTTTTCTACAGAGCTATAAATTCCATTTCATTCAGCCAAAGTTAGTCGCACCGCGGGTTATCGACACGATAAAATCGCGTATGTCAGTTGCGCCTCCCGGAGAAGTTATCAGGCCCGTAACTATCACTATGATTATCAGCAAAACCAGTATTATCAGCGCTATTTCCGCAGGCCTTCCTGCAGCCATCTCTTTGATTCCCATAGATATTCACCGTCAAGGGCAGCTGATAGCAGGCAAATCTATTCTTTGCATTCCCAAAAACGAGTCGCGACAGGTATTTATGAAGTTGCCGAGGCTTATCGCTGGAAAACCCCCTCCAGTTGAAACGCCTGTATCAGTATACGTGCAGGGCTCGCTAAAAAAGAACGCCACGTTTATCCTGTTGCCTTCTTCAGGAGTGTTGCTTCCGCCAAGATTTATCCGAAATATTCCCTGCATAAATCCGTCGTTCATGCTGACTGAATCGGCAAGAGGCTGGATTTTTATTTCGTTAAGCTCCGGATACTCTGCAAGCATTACTATATCTCCGGATCTTTTCCCGGGGTCTTCTATCGTCGCATCAACTGTTATTGAAAGCCTGTAAAGAGCTCCGCTTGGGGTTTTGCTGCATTGAGGCAGCTCTGAAGCCAGGAATGATGCGTGCACAGTCGCTATGCCGCTGCCGTAAATGTCAGGCTTGTCCTTGGCTAAAACGGAGGTGTTGCTCATTATAACAAACGCTATCGCTGCCAGAACAACAAACAATATAGCACTATAAGCCATGTTTAGCTGCATCTATCCCACCAGTGGAAGCAAATCCAGATTGCTGTCATACCCATCTCCTAAAGGAGACTGGATGATCTCCGTGTCTATAAAGTGATTCAGGCACTGCTCATCCCTCAGCGCAGCTGAGACTGAAAACGGTGAGTATGCATCAGTGAATCCTCCGCAGTCAAATCCGTCAAAAACCCTCCATGCGTATACGTCTATCTTCTCCCCTGTTCCATGCCATTCGTCTCCGTTCCTCGTCGCTATTCTTATCTTGTTTTCCCCTGGTATTTCTACGCTTATCTCTCCGTTGCAGTAAAAAGGCACCCTCTGCTTTTCGCCTATATCCATCTTGATTATCTTGGAAAAGTCATTCACGCACTTCACCGTGACCTTGTATTTCGCCAGGCCGGTCGGTACGTCAATGACTCTGGTCTCTATTTCAGCCAGAGCCCTCTCAACCACAAACGCAGAATAGTGGCCGACGATAAACTGCTGCCCCTCTGGCTCGAAATTCAGGACGCCCTGCGTGCCTGCAGCCTTTGGCCATTCGCTTGTAGATGAGTAGGCAGAAAGATTGATTATCGGAGGAATGCTGGAATAGGAGCCTTCAAAGTCCGCTGTTATTCGAAAATCGTGGGCAGATCCATCTGAAGGAAGGCTGCACGGGATTTCCGCAAAGCCCCCCGCGGATATGCACGGAGCTGCAATCTCCATTCCCTTGAATCTTATAACAAAAATTATCTGCTCGTTCCTTTCAGATTTTAATTGCAGGTCAGCATCAACCCTGTATTTTATGTTATTCTCGTTCATAGTGTAAGTAACCTTTGAATCCCTGCCCTTCATTTCTATAAGTCCTGCTTCAGGCAGTTCCACGTCTGTTCTCGTTTCATTCAGGCCGGCGCTTGAGGCGCGCAAGAACACAGGAACCGCGATTATCAGAATTATCACGGACATAATAACAGCAAAAACAACGCTCAGATTTCCATAGTCGTCCATGCACTAAAGAAGATTCTCGGTCAAATAAATCTGCTGCATGCATCATTTTCCGTCAAATACGATGAAAAGAGGGGATATCCCGCGTATCTTCCTGACCTCTGTTTCTCTGTTGCCTGAAACGCTGATGTACCTGATACTCCCCGGAAATTCAAAGGAATAATCCTCTTCCATTGCTTTCACTGCAAGGCCGACAGGCTTGTCAATGGAATGGAAAAATATGCCTTCTTCCGAAACAAACGGGTAGGAGAGCATTTTTGCCGGCGATGGCGCGACCGCACGGGGTGCGTCGCCATGAAAGGCATCAGCAGCATATATCTGCCCGTCGTCAGTAAAAATAATTTCCCCGGAATCCGTCATTTGCATAGGCCTTCCGCGCCATGCATTCTGGTTGTACGTTGCTTCTTCCAGAACTCTTCTTCCAGTCTCGTTTATGCTTAGAGGTATCCTGCCTGTCGAAATGCGGTCGAAAAGATGCCCTGCTGGTTCGGTTCTTGTACGTGTCGGAACAAAAACGCGCGGGTCGTCAGGCAAAGAAAATGTGAATATATCCTCATCGCCTATAAGTTCACCGCCACTGACAGGCGTGGTGAATGCAGTAATAGCACCCATGCTTCCGTCAGGAGAGATTGTGATATTGGCATATTCACTGATTTCATAGCCTTTAGGAAGGATCAGGCGATACGTGCTGGCGAAGTTTGCCCTGCATTCCCCGTCAAGGTCTGCGCAGAAAACCCTCTGCCTTTCTTCCTGGAGAAGGTAGCATACTTTATCTGAATTTTCTGCAACAGAGAAGTTTGTAACTATACCGCGCTCGGTAAGCCTTTTCCATTTCGCCTCGCCGTCAGGTTCGTCATGCTTGTACGAAAGCAGGTCTGTCCTGCCGTGACCCTCCTCTGCCTTTACCACAAGGCACCCTGACCTTGTAACAAGATTTCTTCCAATCTGGCTGTTATGAGTTTGGTGACCATATCCTATGGCAAGCACATAGTCCACAGGCATCTGGATTTCCCTCACGCCTGCATTCCTGTCAAGCTCTGCAAGAAACAGCTGCGGGTTATTATCTCCGGGATTGCGCTCGTCATAACGGGCACTGATTGCATAAAGATTGGAACCGTCAGGCGAGAAGCCAAGCGGCGCCACACCTTCAAAAGACCACGATCTTCCGTCCGGCGCCTCAACGCGCGTCATGGGAGCGCCGGTGCTTTCATCGCCCCAGTCGAACAGCCCTTTTATCCCTTTTATGAATCCCCTTACCCCTGCCCCAAACCTCTGCTCAGGAGACAGGTATTCAAGCCAGGCGATTGTGCCGTCAGGAATGCATTCTTTCTTTTCGCCTTCAGCAGGCCGGGAAGATTCAGCAGAATTCAGTGCTTCCTTGTACGGTCTTACACCAGTAGTCCTTGTGTCTGTTCCGAAAGACATAATGCGCGCAGAAATTACAAGAGGAACCCCGGTTTCCCTGTCCAGATAGACCCATGCGCATTGGTCAAGCGTTTCCAGTCCCAGTCTCTCGTAGTAAAAAGAATCCCTGGCAGGATCAAACCTCGAGCCTGCCTTGAATTCAAACACATCCGCAGCACGTCCTTTGTAAGCCGCCGTTCCTTTCCAAAATTCTGCATAGCTACGTCCATCGCCTTCTGTTTTCATTATTTCTGCAAACCCCTCTATTTCCTCTGCAAGCCTGCCGAATATAATAGAATCCGCAGGCTGGTTTAAAGGAATTTTATCGCTTAGCGGAAATTTTTCCGATCCCATGGGAGTGCAGCTTTCCCCCGTCGAACTGCATTTTACTGCATTCCCGCCTTCAAAGTAATTCGCCTCTCCCCGCAGTCTTCTTTGGTCATCTCCAATAACTGCCCAGTTGTCGAATGCGCCATTTCCGTTTCTTCTCACCACCAGTTCTCCGTCTCCGGCTTCGTACCTGACTTCTCTGCCAGCATGAGAATTTTCCAGCCTCCTGTATGCAAGATTCATCTCTTCCAGAGTAGCAGGGCTTTTTGGAAAGTTTCCCAGCTCCCTTTCCAGTGAAATGCAGCCCTTTGGTTGTTTCAGCGCGTAGACAGGCTTGATTTCCTGTCCCTGCGCATGCCCGGCCAGAAGCGCAGTCCCGGCCAGAAGCGCAGACCTGGCGTTGCGCAGCAATGATCCATGCATTCTTGCGTTCCCGGGCAATCCCATAAATAAACTTCAGAGGAAAGAATAAAAGCCGTCGGTGGGAAGGATAATGCGCAAAAATCTTCAACCTATGTATCTCACGTCCTCTTTCTGTTTTGTTAATTGATCCAAAGTCTGCCTGTGGATAATGTCCGTTTTCTTCAGGTGGTCATCCATCTCTGATATTATATTCTCGAGCTTTGAAAGGTCTATGGTTACCTTGAGTATCCTTGAAATAACCTGCAATATGCGGTCAGCCGCCTTGGGATCTGTAACAAGCGGGAATCCCATGGTCTGGCCGAGAAGCGCTATGCCCTCCATCCCTCTCGCAGCCCCGAGGCCCAGCAAAAGCCCGGAAGCTCCTATGATTGTGCCGACCATCTGGTCTTTGGCAAACTTTATGTCGTACTTGTTGTATTTTTTCAGCAATGCTTTGTCATTGACTGCGCCGATGATTTTAGGATCGCTTACCGGTTTTCCTTCTGCAAAACCGCCAAGGGCGATCACGGTTTTTACGCCAAGCGACTGCGAAAAGTCAAGGATATTCTCGCAGACATCATAGTGGCCTTCCGGAGATATGCTTTGCGTGTCGCCTGTCAGGACGATTATGTCGTTCTTCTTGTTTTTCACGTAGTAGAACTCGTTTTTCAACGAGACAGCCACGCCGTTCGGCTGCATTATGACAAGCGGAAGGAAGTGAGGGGAGTACAGCTCTGCAAATTTTTTCATCTTCAGCTGCGAAATCATATAGCCTGCTGCAACCCTTCCAACATTGCCTATGCCAGGAAGCCCTTCAACCAGTATGGGGTTTTTAAATTTTACCTTTTCAAGAACCTTGATGTTGGTTTTCATTAATTATTCTTTTGTTTGCGCACTATTAAAGATTTTTTGAATAAGATTCATTGTGCTGTCAAGAGTTTTATCGGATTTTGATGGAAGGTCTTTTGCAGAGGCAGCAAGTTATTTGGCGGAATTTTCAAGGAGCAGGGATCTGAATCCATCGAGGTATTCCCTTAGGTTTCACGGACCAAACGGTCACGCAACATTTATGCATATGGATGCGCCCTACGGCTTTGTACTGAAGAGGAATGGAAACCGTTCTATAGCCTTCCTTGCATTCGATGCAGAAAATGATTATATTATCATAAGGCAGATACAGGGAGCGTTTGGAGAGATGGAAGACCTCAAACAAATTCGATGGGAAAGGATGCTTCTGAGAATTGCGGTAGATTGGACATCTGCAAACAGTTTCAAGCAGATAAGGGTTCAGAAGGCAGAGGACAACAGATATTGGGATGATTATAGCGGCAAAAGACAGGAAAGATTAAGAATGAGATATGATGTGACAGCAAAAAGAAGCGGCTTCAGATTTGATGAAAGCTTGAACTGCTGGGTTCTGAATCTGGAATATAGTGAAGCAACAAAATAATCCCGATATGATACTTGTTGGTTCACATATAGTGAGCAAGGAAATATTATATCCTGATTTACAAGCAGGAACGAAGTTCCTGCTGTACAGAATGAGCTTTGCTCATTCTTGTATTCCTTGCATCACTATAATCAAACTTTCATCCTGAACTTCGTCGGATGCGCGCTGCGGGTGCTTAATCCGCATCTCGGGCATACGAATGATATGCAGTAATCCTTGCATTTGGAACAATAACGCAGTATCATAAAACCAGCCTAATTATTGATTCAAAATATTAAATTTGAATTTCAACCCGTTGGCATTGGATGAAAGCCTTGCCAGCTTCTCTTCCATTTCCTTCCTGGCTTTCTTGGGATCCTTGGATTTCATAAGGACCATGTATCTCGGGGCAGCTATGTATTTGACGGAAAATCCCTCCTTTTGAACCTTGCGCAGGACATCCTTTATCTTTGCAATCCCGTCAGGATCTAATGATTGAAGGATAAGTTCTGCCTTGAATTCATACTGCTTTTCGCCTATCTCCTTTTTTGCAGTTTTGCATATATCTTCGAACCAGTCCCCTGCGTATCTTTTAAGCCTGTCAGGCCTTTGCACAGCCTCTTTGAATGCAGCATACAAAGTGCCGAAAGTCTCCTGAAGATTGTAGCCTATTTCCTCGTAAGCCTTCTCGAGTGAAATTCCCTTCTCCTTTGCAATGTTTGCAAGCATTTTTTCCGCGCGCTTTTCCAGATTCCATTCTTTTATTTTATCAGACCTTTTCTTCACGTTCACGCGTTTTATAGAAAGCTCCAGAGGGCTCGTCCTCAGGACAACAGCGGCAACATCCTTCCCCTCTTTGAGGAAGTGCCTTATATCCCGAATCCATCCGCTGCTGACCTCGCTTATGTGGATAAGCGCCTCCTTCTTTTCATATTCCTTCAGCTCGCAATACGCAGAATTAGGGTTGATCTTGCCTATAGTGCATATCACTATTTCCCCAATCCGTGGCTCCCCTCTTTTATGCGGCATACCGAGAAATAGGTGCAAAAGAGTATTAAAATAAAAAACAAAGGAGGGAAAAACAAAGGAAAATATTAAAGGAAAAATCTCAATGGATGTTTAATGAAAAGAAGAATACTTATCAATCACCCTTACTTCCAGCGGTTGCAAACTTCTCCGAGAGGGAGCAAATCATCGGAAGATACTTCCGAATATTTCTTTGGGGTTTAATAAAGACCTTTCTTTCCAAAGAAAGGGATTTATGACATCTCCTGCAGGAGTTCTGTCTTGCCCTTTGCTAATTCTGCAATGCCGCCCTTTGGGTACGCCAGGATAGAATCGCATACAAGGCATTTCACGTGAATCGATGCCTTGCTGAATATTACCTGCTCGTTCCTGCACTGCGTGCATTTCACCTTCCAGAACTTTGTTTTTCCTGGTTTCATGCATAAGGCATGGCAACTAAATTTAAATACCTTCGCAACCCTGAAATAGTGAGATGAACCTATGACGAAAGACAAAGACATACTGGAGGTGGTTGAGGTAGCAAGAGACACGGGCAAGATAAGGCGCGGCGTAAATGAAGTTACCAAGTCGATAGAGCGTGGCGAGGCAAAGCTTGTGATCGCAGCAGATGACGTGGATCCGCCGGAGATTGTGATGCATCTGCCGGTTTTGTGCAATGAAAAGAAGATCGCGTTTGTAAAGGTGCCTACGAAGTCAGAGCTTGGCCGTGCTGCCGGCATCGATGTCGGCTGCTCAACCATTGCAGTCGCAAAGCCCGGAGAAGCCAAAAAGCAGCTCGACGAAGTGTTGGCAGCTGTCGAAAAAGGAAATTAGTTTTTTGAGGTGTCAGGATGAATGCACGATTTGCATGCGGCAAATCGTGAGGTGTGTTTCTATGCCAGACGATGCAACTCCGGCTGAAGTCATTGATATTATAGGAAGAATGGGCGCAAAGGGCGTTACGCGCATTAAGTGCAGGGTTAGCCAGGGCAAGGACGAAGGAAAGATACTGACCAGGAATGTCATTGGTCCTGTGCGTTTGGGCGATATCCTGATGCTCAGGGAGACAGAGATGGAAAGCACAGGCAGTTTTGGAAGGAGATGAGCAAAGATCAGAAATTAACAGATTCTATTTTCTCTTCCTTCCAGTTCTTTGAATTCTCGTCAAAAATGAAAAATCTGATTTCATCAGGTCTGTCATGAAAATATTCCAGTCTGTATTTCGGTGTTATCTTCCTTTCTCCTTCCCTTACAAGATACAGTGCCATGACAAGTTCTTTTTTCTTTGTATCATAATGAACACTCGTATTCTCAACGACCTGAAACTTCTGTCCATTTATCTCAATGATATCTGGATTCTTCAGTTCCTTTATTGATTTCATGAAATTCATCTTCACGGCATTTTTATAAGCCTTACTATCCATTCATCTCGTGATACCCATGCCAAAATGCTCCTTTTGTTCAGCCAGCATAGAACAGGGAACAGGCAAGCTTTTCGTCAGCGGGCACGGAAAGCCGCTCTGGTTCTGCTCCGGGAAATGCGAGTCCTTTTCCCTCAGAGGCACGTCTGCAAAAAAACTGAAGTGGACGAGGAGATGATTTGCTCTGTATTCTCCCCCACCTAAAGTCGGGGGTTTCTCGGAGCAAAGCATCTCGGAAGCCTTCCATATCTTATCCCACGGCTAAAGCCGTGGGCTTTAAGAGGAGGCTTCCGAAGATAGCAAATAGAGATTACAGGAAAAATTAAATGGAAAAGGAAAGCTATTTTTTTGGCATATTCCATTTCTACTGATTTTTGTCTTACCTACGGCTTGAAGGACGGAAGGAGTCAAATTCATTCGACCTTTATCCTGCCTTTTCACCGACAACTAATCGACAACCTTATCCTTTGCCTTAATGACTTCGCCACATTTAAATCCTTTATTCTCAAGTTATTGTGAGGTTGGTTGCGATGGCAGAGATTGACAAAAATGAGGCAAAGGATCAGAAGCATAAGAAGATTGAGAAAAAGGACACGAGAAGTTATCTCAGAATTGCCAATACAGATATCAACAGCGCACTGCGGGTTCGCTACGCCCTTAAGGGAATCAAGGGCATTGGCTATTCATTTTCAAGCGCACTTTGCGCAAAAACAGGCATTGATCCGAACAAGAGAATATCCGACCTTACGCCGGACGAGATCAAAGCCGTAGAATCCTTTTTGCAAAATCCGCAACTGCCGGGATGGATGTTAAACCGGCGCAAGAGCATTGAGACAGGCGCAGACATGCATTTTTACGGAGACAGGCTTAAGCTTCAGAAAATGAACGATATTAACTTTTTGAAAAGCATCCGTGCATACCGCGGAGTAAGGCACGAGCTGGGATTGCCTGTGCGCGGGCAGAGGACGCGCTCAGGAGGAGGCGGGCGCACTGTAGGCGTTGTAAAGAAGGCCGCCCAGCCAGCAGCAAAGCCTGCCGAAGCCAAGCCTGCGCCAAAGCCTGCTGATAAAAAATAGCTGGGCAACATGGGAAAAAATAAAGCAGGAAAGAAGTCTGAGGATCTGAAAGAAGCAAATGCAAGAAGGCGAAAGTGTATGCACGTTTGAAAGTGAACGGATTTGCGAGTGAATGGACGAACCGAAGGTTCGTCGGTTTGCATTCTGGCAAATCATTTTGCATTGGCAAAACGTGAGGTGTGTTTCGTATGGGTCATCCGCCAAGCGAAGCCGCCGAACAAGGAAGAAATTTACACTTCGACCGCAGTGAGGCGAGCTGAGGGCGGCAGTTCAATGGTGAATGATATATGGGTCATCCAAGAAGGCATAGAAGGAAATATTCAAGGCCGCTGAAGCCTTATGACAAGAATAGGATAACGAATGAAAAATCCATGATGAAAAAATACGGGCTTCGCAGAAAAAAGGAGATATGGAAGGCAGAAGCGGTTGTAAGAATCTTCAGGCAAAGGGCTCGCGATCTTTTGGTAGAATCAAACCCTAAGCTGAAAGAGGAGATGATGCAGAGGCTCAGGAAGATGGGAATAACAGTGAACAATCCTGAGGACGTGCTCAGCCTTAAGCTTGAAGATCTTTTATCCCGCCGGCTGGAGACAATTGTCCATAAAAAAGGGGTTGCGAAAAGCCTTAAAGAGGCAAGGCAAATGATCGTGCACGGCCACGTCAAAGTGGGCGGAAAGGTCGTTGAATGGCCGGGTTATATAGTGCCTGCCGGGCTTGAAGGAAGCGTGGAATCTTCCAGGGCATATGAAATTAAAAAGGAGGCATCGTGAGATCGAAAGTGAACGAGGTGTGTTACGATGATGAAGGATAAGATCGGAGTTGCGCGGATATACTCGTCTGTTAATAACACAATAATACATATAACCGATATAACAGGCTGCGAGACGATAAGCATTATATCAGGGGGAATGGTTACAGACCGCGACATGATGAAAGGCAAGCCGTTTGTTGCAATGCGCGCCGCGCAAAAAGCGGCAGACGCTGCAAAGAACGCAGGAATAACAGGCCTTCATATCAGGATACGCGCTCCGGGCCATAACAAGTCCAGGATACCCGGGCAGGGCGCACAGCCCGCTGTCAGGGCGCTTGCACGAGCAGGTTTTAAAATAATCTCGATAGAAGAGACGACCCCTATTTCACACGATAGCAGCAGAAAGAAGGGAGGCAGGAGAGGAAGAAGAGTGTAAAGTAAGGCAAAACAACAGCAGATCAAAAGAGCGGTATCAGAAACCTTTAATAATAATCCTGCAAAAAGGAGGTTGAGGTAATGATCATGGAAGTAAATGTTGTCAAGAATAAAGGAAAAATATTGAAGGTTTCTGTAAAGGACATAAGCGCAGGCTTTGCGAATGCGCTAAGGCGCGTAGCTTACAGCGAAATTCCAGTGATGGCTGTCGACTACGTCGATATCACGGTTAACAATTCAGGGCTTGTCGACGAGATTCTGGCCCACAGGCTTGCAATGATTCCGCTCAAATGGCCAAACGGCTATCAGCTTTCAGAAGAGTGCAAATGCGGAGGAAAGGGATGCAGCAACTGCACTGCAAAGCTGAGGCTGAAAAAGAACGGCCCTTCCACGGTCTATTCCGGAGACATGGAAAGCGACGACAAGCACGTGCAGCCGGATGACATGAAAATACCTATAGCAGAGCTTCTGGAAGGGCAAAATGTCGATCTCGTGGCAGTTGCAAGGCTTGGAATAGGCAAAAACCACGCCAAGCATCAGGCAGCAACAATAGGGTATTCAAAAGGCGGCGGTGGTTTTACATTCAACATAGAGTCAACAACAGGACTTTCGGGGGCTGATGTGTTCATACGCGCTTTAGATATCATAGAAGAGCGCGCAAAGGAATTCGCAAAATTAGTCAGGAAGGAGTTGTGATTAGGGAAATGGTATTGACGCATGCCCGTCTTTCCGCGAAGATGTTCTTGTTCCTGCAGGAAATCCCGTACCTTTATCCCGTGAATATTCAAGAACTATTTGAGGGGTCGAAAATTCATAACCCGGTACGCGCCCTTCAAAAACCTGCGAAATTATGCCTTCGGATGTCATCCCGCCGCTTAGAAATCTCCCTTCAACCTCTGTATAAACGCCGATCTTCTCGCCATCCAAAAACACATCATACTTACGTCTTGTGAAGACACGTCCGCGTTCTTGTCGAGGGCATTGTACCCTGAAGCTTCCCCTTCTTGCCAAAAAGCGCTCAAATCTTTGGGCATTTGCTAACATAGACATCAAAAATACAGGAAGCCGAAGATTATTTAAAACCTTTGTATCAAAGACTTATGCTCATTCTGCCTCCAGCTTCTTTCCCCACGTGCTTACCGGATATTCATTCAGATGAGGGAAATTTGCGTCTGTAACTACTTCATTCGTCTCCAGGGAAACCGCTTCAATCTCACAATCTGACTCCGAGTCAGACCCTCCGCCAAAATATTCTACGCGAGGATGAAGATGGAACAAATCCGATAATGGAGCGGTTGCAAAGGGATCGAAATGTCCGTTTACCCTTTGCTCTCTCTGTTCCATATCCCAGGCACGGAAAGCAGCCTCGTCGCATTTCTGCGCCATATAGGAATCGTCAGGATTTCCTGAGCCGATTCTGAAGGCAACGCGGTTTATCCTTCTTTTGTCAGCCATAGAATACTCCATCAGATTAGAAAACTTATTATGAAGTCCTGCTTTTACCATCGTGCTGAAGCGGGCGAAGTTCCTGCCCTCATAGCTTTGCGCAGACCTCCATACAACCAGCAACCCTTCCTGATACAGGTCATTGGAAGCAAACTCTCTGGTGCGGTGGGTTGCAACAAATCTCCGGAGAACCGGAATGCAGAGCCTTTCAAGCTCTCCAAAGCGTTCGGGGTCGTCCTTTAATTCCTGCACCAGCATAAAATCTTCACATACAGTCCTGAACCCCGGGCTTTCTGCAAGCCTGTTGATGATATTCTGCACACGCCTGTTGAATATCGCGGAATTTAGCTGACGTTCACTATCAGCAAGAGGCACGGTAACATAACCAAAATTAAATTCATAACACACGCCAGGTCTTGAATATGACTCTGCATCTACATAGTTGTCCCTCAAAGCCGAGCGGGCAAGCGACTCCACATTAGCCTGAAAAACCGCCTTGAATGCCTGTGCAAATGCCTTGTACCTTTTTCTTTCCTCCTTTGTCGGCTTCCTATCCTGAAGGCTTTTTAACTTAAGCGTCTCGTCGATGTAAGAAAAGAATCTTTCAGCAAGACGTTGTTCAAAAATGTCTCTTCTTTCCACATAGCCAACGCAGAGGGATTTCGCAAGGCCGTAGGCAGACATGCGGCTGGGGTAAAAGCGATCCCTAACCTCGCGACCGTCTAACGTGAATCCTCTCATCCTTTCTTCAAAATAAGGCTCCGGCGAATCGGTCTGCGCAGGCGGCATTTAACATATACGATTCAGAACTATAAATCTCTGACGAAATTCAAGATACTGATTGTTCTTATTTAAAATTTCCCCTCCAGATTCCTTCATGAAATTCAAAAGGCGGCCTTTGATTGCTGCAATCCTCAACTTCTTCGTTTGGGGACTTGGCTACGTATACAACGGCAAGCGCATCGTCTTCGGAATCCTGCTTGTCGCAGGATCCATTTCCATGGCAGCATTGAGCCTTACCGTGCCGCAGGAGGCAGTCAATCAGGTCAGCACCCTGCTCCTTATGCCGAGCCTTGTCATTTCTCTTGCCTTCGCTTACGACGCCCTCCTGGAATGCAGGGAGCTCAGAAAGCCAAGAAAGCCGGAGTGGGAGATGTGAGGGTGACAATAATTATTTATTCAGAGCCCAGAAAACCAATGCATATCTGCATATAATTTTGCCGCTGTCCTCTTTGTAAGATACCACGTCTCCTGTCCTTGCATCTCTGTAAGCCAAGTCGCAACCCTCGGCCAGTTTTCTGAGCCTGTTGTTGGCATCGTCAGCTGCGCACCACAAAATTGCCAAAATCCCTTCGTGCGAAAGCATCTCTCTAAACCTTGAAAGCCTCCGTTTCACAATTTCTTCTCCCTCTAAAAGAGGCTCTTCAGTTCCAGGTATCTCGTGCTCTCCCACAAGGCTGCCGCTTGCATAAATCATATCCATTTTGTCGGGAGGCTCGAAACTGTCATGGGAGGACACTGAAAAACAGGCGTTAGGAACTTCACGGCTTTGTTTATACCTATTTGCCCTCTCAATTGCTTCGGGAGAAATGTCATACCCATGAATCAAAGCTTCTGGATAGAGTCTGGCCAGGTAAAGTGCCTGAACCCCGTTTCCGCAGCCAGCATCTAGTATTCTTTTCCTGCCTCTCGCTGCGTCCCTGATAAATCGAATTGAAAAAATACTCGCCATATAAACTGATAACTATCAGCAGAACAAATCTTAAGAGTGCAGGGGAAGGGATTTGAACCCTCGAAGGCACTAAGCCACAGGATATCTCATTATCACAGTTTGCATGAAAGCAAACTCAAAACTTAAGATATTCTTAAGTTTGGCAGTTAATTTCATTTAACACCTGCCCCTTTTCTGTGAATTTTCCAGACTCGGGCACCCCTGCAAGGAATAGTTTGCGAAGAAAGATTATAAAGAGCCGCTATAAAGCAATCTATTCTAAATAGAAATTCTCATTCAATCTTAACCGCGCTGGAAGCTCAGGTCTTTCGCCATGCAGATATTTTTTCAGGTCACCTCTGGCAACCCTATGCTCCTCTTCCCTTCCGAGAAGAACAACAGAATTCCCGCACGCCACTCCTATGCCATTGTCTCTTACATTTTCCCTGAAAGTTTTCTGGTCTATAAGAGGGCCAAAGCCATAGCTATCAACTTTGGAATATATCCACAAATCAACCATCCTGTCTCCAGAATTTTCCCAGGCTATTGTCAATAGATATTCAGTATCCGGAGTTATCAGGCCTTTGTGCAGGTCGGCCAGCCCCTGAAGATGGCGCTCAACGCATCCCCTGTCTCTTCTGTCAAATGCCTTCTCCGCACTCTTGCTAGGATAAACTAGCGTGGGCTTGCTGCCAACTTCCGCTGTCATCGGATTGTAAAAGACCATACTTTTCATCGGGAGAATACTTTTAATACGTTGCAGGAGAAGATTTTTTGTGGTATCATGAAAACCGAAGAAGTCAAAAAGCTGTACAAAGACGAGTGGGTGCTGGCAGAAGTTCTGAAGGAAAATGAAAAAGGTGAGCCTGTAGAAATTAAGGTACTTGCACACAGCAAGAACAGGGACGAAACGTACAAAGCAATGAAAGAAGAGAGATCCAAATATACATACCATTTCTATACAGGCGAGATTCCTAAAAAGGGATATGCGGTGGCTTTTCATGTCAAAATATCTTTTTGATAAAGACTCTTCTGTTATCGTTTTGGATGTATTCATTGGGAATAAAGGTATCCGTAAAAAGATCCGTATGGCCTTGGACACAGGAGCGACTTACGTGATGATTCCTTGGGAAGTGGCTGAAATTCTGGAATTAAAACCGGAACTTTCAAAGGAAAGAATTGAAACTGTAACGGCGAGCGGTGTTGAGAAAGTCCCTCTTGTGAATCTAGAAATAGTAAGGGTACTTGATAAGGAAGCCAGGACTATAAGAGCTATTGTTCATGATCTGCCGTCCAGAAGTTATGTGGACGGATTGCTTGGTCTGTCTTTCCTGAAAAATTTCAATCTTCATATAAACTTCAAGGAAGGCACATTGGAAATAGAATAATGTGAAACAAGGAAATAATTTATTCCTTGTAGCACTATAAATGCGAAGAAAAGGCATTTTAATAAGTTGTTGAGGAAATTGAAAGGTAATTCGGTGATATCATGCCCCATCCGACAGGACCTACGAACCCGGAGCTGAAGAAGCTCATAGTGCAATTAAGGAAAAGCAAGGTCAAGGAATACGCAGCTATAGCAAAAATACTGCAGAAACCGCGCCGTGCAAAAGAGGAGGTCAACCTGCACGCCTTGGAGCACGCTGCCCAAGAAAGTACAAACATCATCGTGCCCTGGAAAGTCCTAGGCAGCGGCGAGATTACAAAAGCGGTGCGTGTTTTCTCCTTTGCCTTTTCGCAAAAAGCGAAAGAGAAGATTATAGCGGCTGGGGGAGATTGCCTGCCGCTGCACGAATTAGTCAACGAAGAGCCCGGTCACGTAATTGTCTTGAGCGACATGGCAGAAAGAGAGGAGTGACACAATGAAAGAGCCTTTGCGGAAATTTGTAGAAGAAAAGGTCGGAGAAAGATGCTTCTATGCACGTGAAATCACGGACATGACGTACAGCCTTGGCAGGAGAATAGGTCCAAGCGCAGTAGGAAGCAGCCTGAAGCCTTCCAGGATAGTTCCCAGTAAAATTGGGGCAAGCGGAAGCAGGGCGCACGTCAGCCTCTATCCGGAATCAGCTGTCTGGGCATACTTGCGGGAGCTTGAAGCAAGCGGCAGGATCAGATTGCGAGAGCACGGAATAGGAAATTTCGATGACATCCTTGAAAAGGGCCATCACAGGGTCGTTTACAGCAGCTTGCCGGGAAAAGCAAGACGCAGCGGACACGATGGGGATGATGAAAGTCCGTCTTGGCAAAACGCAGTAAGAACGCGCGAAGGAGATTAGTTTAAAGTGAGCCAAATTCCAAGTCGGTATTATTAATTTGGATCACTTTACGGGAAACAATGAAACTCATTTCATTGTTTCACTTTATATCCTTTATTCTCAGTATACTTGTGATCGTCATGCCAGAACAAAAAGTTATGGATGTCAAAATAATTGACGCCGCTAATACTCCTATCGGCCGTCTTGCGTCCTCAGTGGCAAAGCGCCTGCTGAAAGGGGAAAGAATAGTTATCATAAACGCAGATCGTGCGATCATAACCGGAAATCCGAGCTTTGCTAAAAAGAAATACCATGAAAGAAGGGCAAGGGGCAATCCGCATCACGGCCCTTTCTTTCCGACAAAGCCAGCTGACATACTTCGAAGAACTATACGTGGCATGGTCCCTTACAAGAAGGCTTCAGGAAAGATTGCCCTGGCTAATCTCCGCATTTACCCCGGCAACGCAGGCTTTGAGAATGCAGAGGCAGAAACATTGCAAAGGCATATCAAATCACGGTATATTACATTAAAGCAGTTGAGTATAGAACTAAGAGGTGCCTAGATGGAAACAGAGCAGCAGGAGGAAAAGAAGGCGAAAAAACCGAAAAAAGAAAAGATCATAGCAACTGTTGGAAAAAGAAAAAGAGCCGTAGCCAGGGCTACGATCAGGCAGGGCAAAGGTTTCGTACAAGTCAATAATAGGCCATTGGACTCTTATGAGCCGCGCTACGTAAGGATGCGTATCCAGGAACCGCTGATAATCGCAGGTGCTTTGGCAGAGAATGCAGACATTTCTGTTAACGTAAGCGGAGGGGGGATATGGGGCCAGGCTGACGCAGCACGCACCGCAATAGCAAATGCATTGGTCCAGTGGAGCGGGGGGAAGAAGCTGCAGCAGCTGTATCATGAATATGACCGCTCTTTGCTGGTCTCCGACCCGCGCAGAACAGAACCGCACAAGCCATCAAGAAGCACGGCAGGACCCCGCAGGAAAAAGCAGCAAAGCAAAAGATAATGTCAGTTGCGAAGCAATTCATCACCATTTCTCGGTTTTCAGCCGCGGGATTCTGGAGAAATCAGAAATATTCCGCGTTATGAGTGTTTCGTTTTTTGCAAGGCAGACAGAAGCTATCAGGACATCAAAGGCATCGACAATATTCCCCGAAAGGCGGTTTCTGGCAAAAATATCCGCCGCAACGAGGGAAGCGGGATAGTCAAATTCGTATATGTTCAGATGCGAGAAAAGTCTGAAAGCATCCCCCAGCTTTTCTTCCTTCTTTGCGTGTAAAAACGCGCCTTGGAATATCTCAACTGCTGATATGGTTGTCGTAAAACGGGCATTTTCGCCGATCGCAAGTATTCTGCGTTCAGCTCCTATGTCGCCTCTCAGGGCGCCGACAAGTATATCTGTATCAAGAACAGGCATAGTCATCTCCCGTGTCATAGCTTTATCGGCCTGTATACGCGCCTTTCTTTCAAAATATTCTTGAATATTTTCCCCATTTCCCTGTCTCCTTTCCAGACTCCGAAAACTTCCCTTATATCGTCTTTCCTTTCCCTTTTCGAGAGCCTGAGCACGACATCAGAGAAAGAATCGCTTTTCTCCTTCTGGCTCTTAAGCGTTGCGTAGGCCTCTTCTGACAGAGAGATTACTTTCACCATCTTATCACTGCATGCACATATGCATGCGCATGTATTTAAGGGTTTTGACGCAGGCAAGAGGTGGAACAGTTCAACGTTCACGACGGAGATGTTCTGGCATTCGAGCCTGCAAAAGACGAGATTCGGGGAAAATGTGCATACCGAATAATTCGCTGATGGCATGCATCACCTTTAAATCCCTTGCCTCTATTGTTCTGGTGATAGAATGATAATTCCAGTCAGATGCATAACCTGCGGCAAGCCCGTAGGAGGCAAATGGAATGAATACGAGGAGCGCGTAGGGAAAGGCGAAACGCCTGCAAAAGTTCTCGATTCTCTGGGCCTTGAAAGATACTGCTGCAGAACCATGTTTCTGACGCATAAAGACATATCGAAAGACATCGGAAGGTTCAGGGTGTAAATAAGGCAGAAATGTTTTGACAGGCTTCATCAGAACCCTTTTATTTCTTTGCATCTAATTCATATGCATGGTCGGATCTGCTAATGTTGACGAAAATCACCTTAATCAGCTTCTTCCGCAGGTTTCCGGAGAGATTGAAAATTATCTTAGGGAGCTCGGAGTGGATGACGAAAGGCTTTACAGATGGCTTCCTGAAGGAGAGGTAGTGGTCAGGGAGCTTCACGGCAACGCCCTGGGAAAATACAACCCCCTTCGCCCGGGAAGGCTTTACATAGATCCAAAATCACTTGCAAACGAAGAAACAGCCAGGGAAGTTATCGCGCACGAGCAGTTTCATACAGCCCAGCATCTCAGCGGTTCAATGGAAAGATACGTTGAAGAACTGGGAAGCGAAGCAGGAGCAGCCTTCATAGAAGGCGCAGCCTCCGCAGCGACAGAAGGCGTGATAGGATACTCGCGCCCGCATCCATATCCTTTGGAAAAAGAGCTCTACAGAATGCTTGAAGCGCGTGTCGGGAAGTACGAAGCGTTCCTGGGAACAGATCATGCATTGTCTGTTGCAAAAGACCTGTGGAGGGAATATGGAAAAGCGATAATTCAAAAAGAGCCGCTGGAAGAAGCTGCATAATGTGAAACAAGGAAATAATACCGACATGTCCTTGTTTCACAGTATAGTGCACAAGGAATTATTATATCCCGATTTATTCCTTGTAGCACTATAAGTTAGAAAAATTATTCTACAGGAATTCCAGATTGTTCAGCAACAAGCTCCCTCATTACCTGCAGATCCAAAGCTGGATACGGAAGTACATTCCAAGGAATTTCTGAAGGACTATGGAGTGTATCTATTTCTGCTCTATCAGCCTTCCTGTCTCTTATGGCACTACAAATGTACTCAATAGCATCTTCATCCGATCTTGGAAAAGAAACACCACCTTCAGGACCTAATTGATAGTGAACCCGAAGCCCCACGGGAAGTTCTCTATAGACAGTAAATCTCATCATATATCACACCACAATTATCTTGTTCTTGCCTTTGAACGGAGTGCCCATCTTTGTTTGTTCCGGGATAAAGCCTTCCTGAAGAAGCCTGATGTCTTTGCTGCTTTTATGATTTTTTCTCGCCCTGGCCTTGTTTTTCACAGCCCTCTTTCTTGTCATGTCTTTTAGCATGAATCTCGATATTTAAATCTTCTTTCCGAAAGAGAAAGAACAGATGAACAACTGTTGTGATGCCATGGCCGAAAAGAAAGACGAGGATTTGCAACCAGACGTTCAGCTATATCTGCCAAGGGAAATGTACCTGACGTCAGGCGCGCACATCGGCATGACGCACAAAACAAAGGATATGATGCGCTTTGTCTACAAGGTCAGGCCAAACGGCCTTGCAGTGCTCAATATAGGCGAACTGGATAAAAGGATACAGAAAGCCGCGCAGATGCTCGCCTCTGCAAAGAACCCTGTTGTAGTGTGCAGGAAAGAAATAGCATGGGAACCGTGCACGAAGTTCGGGGAGATTACGGGGATCAAGGTTCATCTGGGCAGGTTCATGCCCGGGTCATTAACAAACCCGAGCTACAAAGGCTTTTTCGAGGCAGATCTGCTTCTGGCAGCTGATCCTACGGCAGACGCCCAGGCAATCAAAGAGGCTGTTAATGCACGAATTCCTGTAATAGCTCTGGCAGACACATCTTACAGCGCCTCCTACATAGATCTGGTCATTCCATGCAACAACAAAGGAAGAAAAGCCCTTTCGCTCGTCTTTTGGGGGCTGGCAAAGAAATTCCTGGAGCTAAAAGGAGAAAAAGCAGGCATAAGGGCAGAGGATTTCGGATGGGAAAGGGAAGAAAGCGTAAAGGAGAAAGAAGATGAAGAATGAATCAGCTACGAGCGCCGTATTCTATTAAGGTCGCTGATCAGAAACAGCTCTGTTCTATCTGCGCTTAGGTAAGCAAAGGATCTGGCAGGACTTCGTTCTTCAACTGTATAAGGAATTATTTCATCGCCGACCAGTGCGCTAAACTCATCTGGTGTAAATCCTGCATAGGAACGTGCTACAGCTCTTCCTAACGCATAAGATCCCCTGCGCTTCCCGATCCTTTTGCCATTCCATCTATCGTAGTGAAAATTTCCGCCAGTTACGGTCTTCCTTAACAATTGTAAATCATCGGCATGGCGGCTCACGCGAAACCCGACAAGTTCAGGAGAATTTTCTACGCATTTTTCTCTCATCGCTTTAGTCCCCTCCTCGTCAGGTACAAATTTCATTCTATCGTCGTATCTGCCGAGCATAAAGCTGTTCACCTTTTCCGCGTACACGTTGGGGTGTTGCTCCCCGCCAGAAAAAAGGAATTCTGGAACTTCAATCACGTCTGTACCAGAAGGGGGCACTCCATGTCTTGCAAACCTCCTGAAACGAACGCATGACAGTTTAACAGGACTAACAACAGCCATGCATCATAAAACGAAACAAAAATTTAAAAACCTGGGAAAGAAATGAACAGCCTGATATTTGCTTCACTTCAGAACATTTATTTACCGCCCTGGCAAAGTAATCCTATGAAAGGGGACGGAGAATTTGAACTTCTATTCATGGTAATGGGGCTTTTGCTGTCGCTGTTTGTCCTGGGAGGATTTGTAAAAGAAGGTCTCCAGCCTTTCCAGGCAGAGGCAGAGACATCTGTCGCACTCCTCGCCAAAGAAATCAACGAGGTCTGCCAGAGCGGCTCTGCCAAAAGCATAGAAGTGTCACTTCCCCAGTCTGTTGCAGACGTGGATCTTGGCGGGGTTGTGATTGCAAAGAACGTCATCCCAAGAGGTCTTCTGTCCAGCAGAGGAGACCCGAATATACTTTTATACTACGAGTCGTTTCCGCCAGGCGAAGCCATAAGCTGGGAATTATATCATGACTTCGGCAAGCGCGCAGTATTATATTACCAGAATCCTGACGCAGACTCTGTGAGGGACGAGCAACTGTCTGTTCTGGAAAGAAACGCGCTGGAGCGCCTGCAGTATTCCAGCGCTGTTTTTGCAAATGTGCCTTTGAAGGACAGGCAGAAAGGCGGCTTCAATCTTATCGGCGACTTTGGAAAATGGAACAAGGAAGGAAACAGGTATGTCTTTGACAATTATGAATCGCTAAGCCCTCTGAACAAAACAGCGGTCAAATACAGGTTATGCGGCGTGAACGCGCTATGCCTCAAAACACCCAAACAAATAATCGTTTATCCCCTTGACAAGTGCGCGGAAGCAGGCATTAATTACATGCAGCTGACCACCTACCAGCCTATGTTCAAGGGATCCACAACCGTGATTGGCAAGGCAGTTCCTATTACCATATCGCTTTTTAGCTGGACCAGGGTTGTGGGGAAGTTTCTGAAGATAGCCACAGCACACACGTGGAAACCTATAGTGCGCCTGTTTTCATCAAAAAAGACCGCAAGCTACCTCAGCATGGGCATAGATTTGTCAAAAACCACGGCAGGAGCAGCTCTGAAGACAACCTTAGCAGCATATGTAGGCGGAAAGGCGGACGATGTTTCAAGCATATTTTCAGCCGAGTCAAACACAGACTTCTATCTTGCAAGCCCGTGCAGGGCAAGCGTGAAGATAGAAAAAACATCATGCACGTGCTGGGATGATTTCCCTGATTTCCCCGGGTTCCTTCCGGTTGATAAAACTGCATTCCAAACACAGAAATGGCAGCTCGAAGGGAGCGGCGATGATTACACGGCAAACCGCGCAGAAGACGGATTCCGGTGCAGGCAGAGGATGATAAGAAACAGCGAGAAGATCGATGTTGAAGAAACAGACGAAAGCAAGTTTGAAGAGCTAAACCAGAAAACGCCTGTAATACCCTCGTGCATCCGCGTTACAGTGGAAGATCACATCGGCTTCTGCTTTTCCAAGTTCAAAGGAGTTGAAGGCAGCAGTGAATTCCCTCTCTACCAGTCTGCATCTGTTCTTGGCGGAGGACTTTACCAGGGCATAGTTACCCTGGAGAGCACAGACCAGTTTGCAAGGCCTTCCGGCATCAGCACCAAACTGGGAGCTGCCGGGTATTCGTGGCCATAGCGCTTCATAGCTTTAATAGCTTTCGGCCTGCAATTGGATTATCTCTGAAAGAACTTCGATTAAAAATACTGGGTTATTTCGAGATGCTGAACACCAGATGCACTGGTGTTGGGTGTTCATCATGAAATTAGCATATATTGCGTCAGGATTGCTTATTGCAGGGGCAGGCATATGGGCAGCATCTACAGGAATCCTTGACAGGGTCAATCCGTTTAATAATGCAAGAGAAAGGTTTGAGGATAGGATCAAAAAAATGCAAAGCTACTGCGAAAACGGCGGAGAATACTTCATTGCCTATTCCTTAAGCCGGGAGAAAACAGGAGAAAAAAAAGGGACAGTGGATATAAGCAGGCACGGAAATAACTGGAGATTTGATTTTTTGCCAGAGGACATGCTTCCAGAGGGAGCAAGGTCAGGGCCTTTAAGCAGGTTTCCCCAAAGGTACGCCTCTGTTGGCGGCAAGATTTATATGCGACATCACCTTCCGCCTGCAACGCCTTCAAATCTTTTATGGTCTGAGCAAAGCGAGTACTCCATTCCATTTAGATGTCCCGAAGATACCATGACAACGCGCCACAGAATAAGCAAGTTGATATCTGCCAAGCCAGAAGGAACCAGAACAATAGCAGGGCATGAATGCGAGGTTATTGCAGTAATTTCGGATATCCCGGGCGACACCACGCCTGTAAGATATTGCTTTTCTACAGATTCGGATTTCATAAGCATGCCGTTTCTCATAGACAAAGACGGTACCGACAGGTGGATGGCAACAAGAATAAGCGGCAGAAGCGAGCCGACAGATATAGGCAGGTGATCATCCAACCGGCCATCCAAACGGAACCCTTAAACCGCCAAAAGCCTTCTGGATGAACCCTGATTTTTCGCCGACAGTCACCTCCTTCCTCAATTCCTTGGTGTCAAACATCTGGGCAAGGCCTTTCTCGATGCTGTCATGCCACACAGTGCTCAGCGTGACCTGGCCCAGCTCATTCTGCCCTCCTGTGCAGAAGCTTCCTTCAGAGACGTCAAGCCGAACCTTGACGCACTCCTTTTCCAGCTCTCTTTCCTCCAGCTTGTCGTCCCTTGAATACTGGTGTATGCAGGCGCTCTTTTCCTTGGACGATACAAGGTTTCCAGAGGATATTTCATATATTCCGAACTCATCGCTTGTATATTCTTTTTTAAATGTTTCTGGCAGAACAGCGTCAGGCAACTTGCTGCTCCTGCATTCGCACGTGGTTTTTGTAATCTCTGCCTTTGCCTTGCACGGACTGGCCAGGTAGAAATCAGAGACGTCGCCAACGGTATTCACTCTTTTGAAGGACGTGCCTATCACACCAAGCGAGCCTCCAACCCACGCACCTATCTTTGCACCTGTCAGCGTGGTTGCCAATACACCCGGTCCTGTCCAGATGCCTGCAACCGCTCCTATCGTAGCTCCTGTTGCTGTGCCTATTGCAATGCCTCCGAGAGCAGTCTTGCCGTAATCCTCCACAGCGCCAGTTGGATGAGACGGCGGTTCTCTTTCCACCTGCATTATCGTCACGTTGGCACGCCTGCAGTTATGCAGCGGTATCCGCACAATTCCCTGGCGGGTCTTGAAGCACAGGGAAAAGGGACTGCAGGTGCGGTATTTGGCAAGCGACTGGTCTGCCTTTGCAAGCACAGGAGTCTTGTCAAATTTGTATACATTCCCTTCCCAGTGGCCTATGTCGCCTGCAAGACGCGTTTCGCCTTTTTCCGGCACGTCATTCAGCACTATATTTCCAAAGACATACCTGCTGAGCTCTGTTGAAAAGCCTGCTGCTTGCAGGTTTTGCCTGAACCTTCCGACGTATTCTCCCAGCGTCTCTCCCTCATCCGGGTCGGCAAATACAACTGCACGCTCCGGAAAATTGTTGTAGATCTCCCAGGATATTGCCTCGCCTGGAGGGAAATTCTCATAATAGAGAAGATAGTGCGGATCGCCGTTTATCCGCATTCCTATTTGAGGGAACAGTGTAGTCCCTCCGATCACAGGCGGCGTCGGCTGCGGCACGTTGACGTCAAGTTCCTTTGAAAAGCCAAGCTGCCTTCCGCATACCTCGTCAATGGTCAGCGCCAGCGCCTCCGCGCTCGCAAACGCAGCTTGCTCGTGCGGATTCCACGCAGAGTTCAGAAAGTTCGCAATTACTACGCTGGCTATTATTGCAACCATGACCTCAAGCAAAAGAACTAAAGGTAAGCCTATGCCTCGCGCCATGATCACTATTTATAGTGAACCAACTTAAAAATACCGCTGGAAAGTTGGTTCACTACACGGGAAGCAATGCAAGGAGGAATGAGCTTTGAAATCATTCAGAGGAAAAGCTCTGCAATCTTTATAGTGAAACCACAAATGAAACGGAACATGTTATTTGTGCTTTCCCATAAAGCAAACCAACTTTTCGTATGTCGTTTATTAAGTTGGTTTGCTTTAAGCAAAGAACCAAACTACTATTTCCATGGCAGAGCAGGTATACGTACTCACCAAGCCGCTGGAGACGTGGGCAATGCTCCTGATAATGCTAGTTTTTGTAGTGGTTTTTTTCACAACAATAAGCAGCATGGGCGAAAACGCAGTAAAATTCAGCTTGGCGGCAACCACCGCTGAAATAGCGTCAATAGCAGGCGTAATGCAGGAAGCGCCTGAAGGTTCTGTGTACGAATTATTGCTGCCAAGGCTGAGCAGCTGCGAACTCCGGATACATGAAAATTTTGTTGACTTGAAGTCCGGGCAAAGAGTTTCAGCAGCAAGCATCATATCCGTTGATGGAAAGTATCTGGTTGAAAGTTGGCAGAAAAGTGAAGACTGCAGCAGGAATCAGATGCTTGTCTTCCGCAGGCAGGATGACAAGGTAAATGTAGAGGCAACAGAGCCCGCATAGTGGAGGCGATAGCATGTCGATGGCGGAGCAGGTAAATTTTTTGATCAGGATGGTGGCGCTAATAGGATTCGTTGTTATGGCAATCCTCCTGAACAACGCCTTTTACGCCGAGATCAACACGCAGTCAATGGAAAAAGTGGCCGCAGAATCTGCAAATCTCATGCTACAGTCAAACCTCACGGCAAGCAGGGGGGTTTTTGATCTGGATTTGATCAAAAAAATGGATGGCTCTGACGAGGAGCTGGTCAGACCGTGCAGCATGGCTGCACGATACGGGTTTTATCTTTTGAATGAAAGCGGTTACGAGGAAAACTGGAGCTTTGGGTTTTTGAGCGACAAAACTTTTGAGAATATAGAGAATTCCGAAAGCACGTTTGTCGGCAGATACGGCGTGTGGCTAAAGAGCGGAGAAACCCTTCTGCCTGCAGAGATGCGCGTCGTAATATTCGATTATGCGCTGTCAAGATTCACGTGCGACGCAGAGAAGGCACTGATCGCCAAAGAAGTTGTCACAAGGATATTGTGCCAGGGTGTCGGGAGGGGTATAAGCGGTGTGAGCGAGCCACGTGCAGGCAATGAATGCGAGTTATACGGCGAAGACGGCAGGATATGCATGCGTGCAATGATAATAACGTCCAGAGGCAGCATAGATTTCTTCACTTCATGCAGAAAAACAGAGGCAGAGCTTGTTTATAGCAGGGAGAATCCTTTCAAGTTCGGAGAAAGAGTTGAATACGTAGCAGGGGATGCGACAGAAACAGTGAGAAAAGTGAATTCACAGGACGTTGCGGATAAAAAAGTGGAGATAATAAAAAACAGGCCTAGCTAGTGCACGCAGCCTCTCCGTTGCATGTTAGTTCAAAGCTTGTCGGGTCCAGGGCCACGCTTCCTGTGCATCTGTAGGTTTTGCCGCTTGCAACGCAGCACGTGTAATCCTTCTGATCCTCCTCTGAACTGCACAGCTTTGATATCACCCTGGTGAACAGCGTCCCGGACTCAGGCTGGCTTGGAGGTCCTGCGAGCTTTTGGGAAACCCAGTTTGCATATTTTTCAAAGTCCGGATTCTGTATCTTCTGCCCGCATTTCTGCTCAAGCAGGATGTTTCCGGAATGTTCTACGCATCTGTCGCGAAGCCCTTCTTCGAATATCCTGCAGGTGTAACTTCCAACCGTCATGTCTTCATAAAGAATATTCTCCCCGGAAGCCTGTTCAGTTGTCGTGCAGATGTGAATTTGTCCATCCATGCACAACGCATCTTCTGTATCCTGCCACTTGAATCTCCCGTCGCCCTCGCAGGATGCAGGCGACGTGACTTCCATTCTTGTTCTAAGGGCCTCTGGAATTTTCTCATAATTCAGCGCGAGCTGTTTTTTGGCCAATGTAGGCGAGAATGACGCACGCGAGACAGCTTCCCATTCAAGCGCTGCGCAGTGGTTTTTGAATGCGTATACGGTTGTGCTTATTTCATCAGGCGCAGGCGGCGCAACCGTGCATTCGCTGACCGCTGTTCCGCAGGCGTTTGTTATGCTTTCTTCAGGAATGTAGCTCTTCTCGAATATCCGGACATCCAGATGCGGTTCAGGGCAGAGGCCGTGAAAATTTGAAACACCCCCTATGATTGACTTTCCAAGAAAGGGGTTCCTGCTTGCAAAATCTCCTTCAGAAACAAAAGGAGTAGTGCCACCGTAGGCTGTTATGAAAGATCCCGAAGGGGTCTCTGTCTCTACAAAAACAGCTCCGCCGCATCCGTACCACGATCCCGATCCTGAGAAGTCACCTCTCATAACCTTCACAACCTTCCCGGGAAAGGCAGGGTAGACCTCAAACAGATTTTCATCCGCTGAATAGAAGCTGTATCCCAGATTCCGGAAACCGCGTTCCTTGATATTTGTTTCTGTGCAGAATCTCTCGCCAAGAAATATATTTTTCTCGTTTTTTCCTGAGAGGAACGCCGCATAATCTTCGGGATTTGCAAGCGCCCTGAAGACGTAAGGGAATTCGCCCAAGCCGGGTGTTTGCGGGATGCATCCTATAAGAAGGCAGGGATTTATCGTATAGTCTTCTATGTGCAGGAAAGGATCTGATAACGGCAAAAATGCAATTATGATGGTCACGTAAGAAAGATTCCCGATATCCTTAACAGTTCCTATTTTGTCTCCTGCCTTGAAGTAGTTCTGCGAAGTGTCAGGCACAGGCTCCACGTTGTTGTATATAGTTATGAAGTTGCGCCTTGTCTCCGGATCCTGGTAAATCAGAGAGAAAGAATCCTGGTAAATCTGGCTGCCAACCCTTATCGTCACTTTTATCAGGCGACCTTCGTGTATTGCAGATACATCAGATCCCGGCTTTCCAAATATGTCTATGCCTGGATAGAATTCCTCTGACGGAGCAGTTCCTGAACATGCAGGGTCTCCGTAGCATTTTATAACGGGCCCTTCAAGCGGTTTTGAAAAACTCCCTTCAGGAAACGGGTTATTGAACGGGCATTTTTCCCAGCTGCTATAAAGACTTAAAATGTTGTTAATTTCATCAGGCGACAATCCTATCCTGCCTAACAGCTCTTCTACAACCTCCATGCCACTGTCTGCATAAAATTTGTCCATCTTCAGTTCATCTGCCTTATCCTCCAGCACGTTAACAAGCAGGAGAATCTCCTCGCCAGGCGTTTTTGAAGCAGTCATTCCTGTAAGTCCTGATCGTATCGGAGTCCATGAAGATTGCACTTCTATTACCGCAGCTATAAGAGATCTGGGATTATCTACGTAAGGAAGAAGCCTGTCAGGCAGCGCTTTCTCTATAGCACCTGCATACCTGTCATATTCCTGCTTTTTTATTCCGCACTCCGGCGGGGAAAGCCCTGTAACAAACATTTTTCTGGTTTCCCCTATCTCAGACGATATAGAATAAGAAATTCCACTGCCTTCTGATTTAGCATTAACGAAATAAGATGCAGAGTCGGACGGAAGAAAAACAGAATTAGAACTTACAATACCAAACAATTCTGCCCTTCTTGATCTCGGAGTGTCTTCAATATATTGTAATGGTTCCAGCAGCTGATGATGAGTCCTTGTTATAAACGATGCAATGCTCCATGAATTTAATATTGTATTCCGTATCCTTTTCCCGCTTGTTGCCTCGTTCTCATATCTTGTATCTGTATCTATCTGAACACCGTCAACAAGAAGGCTGACCTCTGAAAGAAACCTTGCTTCTTCTTCGTAAGGCAGTGATATTGTTTTAAGCATAAA
Organism: Candidatus Aenigmatarchaeota archaeon; assembly: GCA_016187395.1. Lineage (GTDB taxonomy): Archaea > Aenigmatarchaeota > Aenigmatarchaeia > GW2011-AR5 > JACRAC01 > JACPJV01. The sequence goes on along the minus strand of JACPJV010000006.1, from coordinate 49,579 downwards.
GTCAACAACCACGTCAAAAGGCCTGTTGTTGTAGGCGAGTTTTGCCTGAGCCGGAACTGTGGCTGAAGAAAGATCAGATTCCAGGTATTCAGAAACAGAGGCAGGTGTGGCCAAAGCGCTTGCCAACGCATTGTTCATATCTGCATCGGTGAAATCTGCAGAAAAAGGCATTCCAAATCTTTTTTGCAAGGCAAATGAGGCGGAATCTTTGGCTAACCTTTCAAGCGTTCCGTCGTAAGATATTCGAAATGCATCTATAGCCGCGTAGGCAGAAGATATATCGCCGATTTTTGATGTTATTCTGTTGTTTGCAATTACAGAGGTTGTCACAAGGTTGTAAAATAATCCAAGCATGGCTATTGCTATGAGTGTTCCTAGTATGAAATCGATACCCACACCTTTCATTTTGATCACCCACCTGATACAATCTCTATTTTCCCTACGTAACCACTAGGTCTTTGCTGGTCGCCCGATGATAAGAGAGGCACCTCAAGAACAGGCTCGTCCCTTCTCTCAACTGTTCTTCTAAGTTCATCCCTTCCTAAAGGAATGCAGCACAAAAACGGCTGTTCCAACCCGAACAGCGGCACAGGCTGCATGGATTTTTCTCTTGATAATGCAACCGCACAAGAGTCGTCCTTTTGCAGCAGTCCCCTTCCAGGCGCGCATTCGATTATTTCACATATGCCTTTCCTGTTCTGGCACAACTGCAGTTCAGGCTCTTCCTGATACGTTTGTGTCTGGACATTGAATAATTCTTTGCAGCACACGCTTCCTTCTCCGCATACGTTGCTGTTGCATTCGCTTCCAATGCATCCTATTCTCCCTGAAGAGCACCCGCTCTCCGCATTCTCGCAGTAGGCAATCAAATTGCCACTTCCGCAGAATACAGGGGCAAATCCCGTTGCGTATAATGAATTATCCATTTTTACTTTCAGATTATCATTGAAAATTGTTCTGAGTCTTGCTATGTACAGTGATAAGGATTTCGCGTCTGCACTTTGCAAAGTACCCCTTGCGAGGGTTCGTATAGATATGTCTGTAACCGGATCGCCTGCGATTCTATACTGCAACAGGCCTCCTCCAAGGCTCGTTCCTTTTATCGAGGTAAATAGCTGGAATAAAGCGTTGTCCTGCGCGCCAGAAGAGAAAGAGAAGAATATCATCGCGAACAAAGATGCCCCTATGATGATTATGAAGAAAAGAATCGTCAGAAGTGTCCCTAAAAAAGTCCCGCGCATAGTTAAATTTCTCCCGGATATATAATAGATTTGCAAAAACCATTGTCAGGTCAGAGAAGCTTTATATAGCGAAACCTGCTATTTTTATATTAATGAACAAGACCCTGCCGCTATTAGTGATAGTCCTGGTTCTTGCAGCAGCAGTTTATGCGCAGGAGCTCCCACCACCACCCCCGGATCTCCCGTCGCCTCCTTTGGAACTAGAAGCAGGGCTGCCTTCTCCGCCGCCCATACCGTCACCGCCTCTGGTTTCACCAACAGCTGCACCGTCTGTAGAGATTCCTACCTATATCATAATCTCGCTGATTCTGGTAGTTTTGATCGGAGTCATCGCAGACTACTCTGAAAACAGAAGATTATGGAAATAGGTTTTGGTCAAAACACGCCGATCTTTTCAAGTACGTTTTTATATGCAACAACCTTTTTTGCGGAACAGTGGAGTTTTTGCGAAATTTCTTTGGGGAAATTGTCATAACTTTTCCTGGGAAATATATAGCTCCTTCTCTGCTTTTGAGCCTTTGGAAGGGATGTTAGGATGTAAATGTGACTTTTGCTTTTCTTCTGGAACCACTCTGCCATTGCTATGCACCTGTAAGCATGCACAAGCAGGTTTTCGCTGTAAACATTTGGAATGTTTTCCGCAACTATCTGAAGCATGTTATTGGAATCATAATCTTCAGAAAAATTCACGCCTGTAAAGATCGAATCAAGCGCAGTATAGATGTTGTACAAACCATCCCTGCTTACCGATCCGGAGTATTCAACTGCAATTCTGGGCATGCTTTCTAGCGCAATCAGCGCAAACCGCAGGTCGCCATCGCTTTTTCTCGCAATAAGGCGAAGAGCCTCCGTGTCGTAGGGGATCCTTTCGCTTTTGCATACATATCCAAGAAATTGCAAAAGCGCATTCTCAAAGGAGGGGAAGAACCTTATCATTCTCATCCCCGGAAATCTCTTCCGGAATCTCCACAAAGAGTCCTGATAAATGTCATTGGTAACAAAAAAAAGGGGCCACCTTGCCTTTTCTGCGAGCTTCTCAAGGCAATCAAGATACTGCTTATGCGTCATTGAGGATGGAGGAGGTTCGTCTATGTCAACAGCAAGCATTTTGTTTCTTCCAAGCAGGCTCTGCTCTTTCGAAGCCTTTTCCACATCTTCTAGCGTGCCTTCAATCAGCTCGCATTTAAGTTCTTGCGAGACCAGCTCCAGCGACAAGCTCTTTCCGCAACCCGGAGGACCGGTTATAACAGCAAATCCTTTCTTCCAGTTCTTTACAAAAGAAAGAATCTCATAAGCCCCCTTCCCGTTCGCTATCATACCGCTTATGCCTTTTGGCTTGTACTTCTCAAGGAACATTTTGAAATTAGGCAGCTAAACGATAAAAAAGCATCTGATATCTATTCTCCGTGCAACAACAGAGCTGCCTCAATGCCAGGCCACGCCCTTATCACAACAAGTTTGGTGTCCATTCCTTCCCCATAACCTTCAGAAATTCTTCTTCTTATCTCACCCTCAGAATATCCGGCTTCAAGCGTTCCTCTTGTCATGCGGTATCCAACTACGCTTGGAAGCCCGAAAAAAACAGATCCAACCCATGCCAAAGCGCCCGCAGCCTGCACGACCCTTCTTGTCTTGTAATTCATATCATCCGCCTATTCTATCTCCTTCGCCATCTCCTGAACCTGTCTCTCGAGCAGTTCAATCTGCCGCACCATTTCTGCAATCTCTGCCCCCATCTTCTCATTTACTTCTTCATACTCCTTTCTTCGCTTTTGCAGCAACTCATTTGCCTCTTCGATGGTTTTTTGTACGTAGACATTCGCACCAACGTTTAAGAGAAGATTTTTCACATCAACAATGTCTGATAGCATGTAAGCATCAGACCCGAGAGGCGCCCAGAATTCCTCACCCTTCTGCACATTAGATATGCTTTCTGCTGCATGCATAGTAACTGCGCTTTCTGCTATTTTTGTCTCTATTTTCCCCTTCTCTTCAATCATAGCAGTGACGTACTGCTTCAGCAGCTGAAGCTGCAAATATTTTTTCTGCAATCCCTTCTGGTCCTCTTCTTTTGTCATGGAAGAAATTGAACAGAATAGTTTTTAAAGCGCTATTTCAGCTTCAAGAGAATTACGAAGAGTCTCTGTCCTTCCTATTGCTTTCCGTACATTCTCTAAAGAGAATTTGCCGTTTTTTTTGCAAAAACTTTCGCAACAGCGTGCATGCGTTATTTTTCTGTACATAAAGCCGCAGACATCGCAGTGATATCCATTGCCATAAATAACATGTTTTGCCTTGCTTACCATGGCACCACACTTAGTGTCCCGTGAACTCCTATTATTATGTCAGGAAGGGTATATATTTGTTTTTTATCTGCGGTAAAGAATATTTTCTCATGGCTGATGACGAACTGGAGCGTTACAAAAGAGCTGTACTGAAGGGCGAAGAAAACAAGGAGCCTGCTAAAAAGGAGGAAGAACGCAAGGAAGAAATCTCCGAAGAACCGAAAACAGAAGAAAAACACGAAGAGGAGCAAAACGAGAAAAAAGGAGTGGATAAGCTTCCCGTGCAGCGCGCACTGTCAGAGCAGATACCGATAGAAATGTCCAAAGAACAAGAGCGCATAGCAGTAAGATTGCGCGGCAAAGTTATCAGCGGTACAGGAAGAGGCAAGGAGCTTGTTGAAAGATATGAGCCTCGCCTCAGGCATATTCTAGGCTGCAAGCCGTTTCCAGGAACTCTTAATGTTAAGCTCGAGAAGGCAGTAAGGATAGAGGATATAGAAGAAAGAAGGGTACAGCACGTGCTTTTTGACGGCAGGGTGTGGATAGACGCACGGCTTGCAAAAGCAAGGTTGTATTTCAGGAATTTCATCGAGGAGTGCTGGATAATTCATGAGGAGGTAGGTATACAGGAAGAGGATGTGGCAGAATTAATAGATGATGACAATTTGCAGGAAAAAACAGGGATGAAAATAGGAGATGAGGTTGAATTGGAAGTCTTTGTGAAAACAAAGGAGGATAATTATGAGAAATTCAAGACAAAACTTCGCAGGTTCATACCAAAATCAAAAAGGATAATAAGAGTGTGAAATCTGTTTTTAACCGTATCGTTCAATTAAAGTCATGCCAGAATTTTATTCCCAGACAGATGTGGCCGGTGATAATAACATAGGCTTTTACGGCCTTGCTACTGATTCCTACTGCATCATGGGCAAAATGGTCAGAAGAAGGGAAATTATAGAAAAAACATTGCGCACAGACGCAGGAGAAGCAACCATAATAGGGCTTGATCTGGTGAAATTGTTCCTGGCCGGAAACTCCTCCATGCTTTTCATTCCGGACTTTCTTTTTGACAGCGATAAAAAAAGCATTGCGGAAGCAGTTGGAAACAGGGCTGAGATAGTAGAAATAGAAACAGAGAAAGCTTTAGGAAACATGATCCTCGCAAATGACAACGGCATCGTCATATCTCCGATGATAAAGCATCTTAAGAAAAATATAGAAAGGGTGAGCGGCTTGAATGCGGAAATATCCACCATAGCAAACATAAACATCATAGGATCAGCAGCTTTGTGCACAAACAAAGGATGCCTTTTGCATCCGCAGGTAACCAATAGTGAAATGAAGGCAATAGAAAAAGTTCTTGCAGTCAAAGCAGATATAGGCACAGTCTCGTTCGGCTCGCCGTATCCAGGCTCAGGCATAATAGCAAACAGCTCCGGCTTTGTCGCATCATCCGCAAGCAGCGGCCCGGAGCTTGGGAGAATAGCAGAGGCGCTGGGGTTTGTGGAATAGATAGAAAGGGACTGGATATTGGGCATAACGTTAGGGATATACGAAGTTTTTCTGGAACGAAGTGGAAGAAAAATTTGGAGAATTTGCGAGCCGAGCAAATTCTCATATAGCCCGTGTTAAGTGACCCGACGACTGAAAGGAGGAGAGCGCAGCGGGGTGCGAACGATAGTGAGCAAGTTGCTGATTTTTCGTTCATATAGAATAAGTGCCCAAGCTCAAGCTAATTGTTTTTTGAACCACTCTACTACGATTTTATACATTTTATCTCTATGAGGTCTCAATTCGTGATCCGCCCCCTCAATTATTATTTTTTCTTTTGGTTCATTTGCATTTTTAAAATACTCTTCCATTTCAGAAAGCGGAACTCTGTCATCAAGTGACCCATGAATGAATAATATGGGGCAATCAATTTTGGATATTAAATCCAATAAATTATAATTATCCATATCTTTCCAAAATTGTGATTTTATGAAGATAACTTCTCCATTAGGTTTGACTTTTTTTGAGGTCCCCTCTTTATCAAAAACTTCCCATTTGGAGGGCTTTCCAGAAACTATTTGTGGATGTGCAATACTTCCCATAAGAATGATTGTTTTTACATTGGGAGTTAGAGCAACTGTAACTGATGTGCCAAAAGATTGTGCTAAAATACCTATTCTTGCAACATCCACTTTTTCTTGTGACTTAACAAATTTCAATATTTTTGTTAAATCTGACTTTTGTTTTGATATAGATGTTTCACTATAGTCTCCCTCGCTTTCTCCTCTTCCTGAAAAGTCAAACCTGTAAACCAAAAATTCTGCGTCTGCAAGATTCTTTGCAAGTTCATCAAACATTCCACCCTCCTCTTTGGTGACGCCAAAACCATGAACCAAAAGAACTGTTGGATATTTTTCTTCCTCAATTGAGGGGGCGGTTTCTATCCCGACAAGTTTTTCGTTTTGTTTGTTAAGGATTGAGACCTTTGTTTCTTTCATATGATAATAGATGAATCAAATACATTATAAATATTTTGAGCTTGGGCACAGAAAATTAAAATCATGAGAAAAATCAGCAATTTCATTTAACACCCCTTATACGAAAACCCTAAGATTCTGCGTTTCCTAGGCTTGTAACGAAGTTTGATCTTTGAGTTTATAGTGCTACAAGGAATAAATCGGGATATAATAATTCCTTGTGCACTATACTGTGAAACAAGGACATGTCGGTATTATTTCCTTGTTTCACATTAAACTTACGGCACAACCTTTACATCTTTCACCTTTTTGAATTCACTATCAAACGTCGCTATGGAATCTATGTTATAGATTTTCAGCAGCGCAATATTTGTGCAGTCAGTGAAGCTGAAAGTTTTATCTGTCGAAAGGAAGAATTTCCATGCTTCCGAAAAAACATTTTCACTGACCTTGACGAAGATGATGTCCGTAGAAAGCATATCAGATCCTATTTTCTTAACATGCTCTTTGTCTTTGAGCCGTGCAAGGCAGACAGTGATTATCTCATCGAAAATATAATCAGAGACTATAGGTTTACCGAACCTCCCGTCAAATATTTCAGGCATTATTTTTGAAGCTCTTTCGTGCTCCACATCTCTTTTATTGTAGTAGGATACGAAAATATTGGTATCAATAAGAACGGAGATTATAATCACCCGTAGACTATTTTGTCAATATCCTTGCTCGTTCTTTCCGTGCCTGTTCCCCAGTCCCAAGGCTTTAGTTCGAGGTATTTTTTCCTCTTAGTATTCCTCCTTTCAAGCCACTCCTCCATGGCAAGAGTCAGAGCCGTCCCAACAGGGACGCCCTCCTCAACGGTTCTGGCCTTAAACTCCTTGAAGGTTTTTTTGGCAACATTCCTGACGCTTAATTGCATAATGTAATACATGTCATACATGTATTTAAAGGTATCAAACCTGGTTGCGACAACACTCCTTTACAGAAATCGGCTTGCTCGAAGCTACCTGCCCTTTCCCATTTCCTCCCTGACTATTTTAGCCACGATCTTGCCTTCAACGCGTCCACGGGCCTTGTTCATTACAATGCCCATTAAAGCTCCCTCGTTTGCATTTGGATTGGATTTTATAACAGAACGCACTATATCTCGAAGCTGGATTTCTGGCATGGACCCGAAGCTTTTTTCTATATCATTTATCGATTTTCCTTGTGCAATCATAGCAAGCGCTTCAGGGATCGCCTGCCTTGTGATTTTGCCTTTCTTTACCATAGAAAATATTGCAGACAATTCTTCCTCGCCTATTCTTTCAACATCAAACCCGCGCCTACTTAAGTCCTTCATGGTAGAAAGAAGCGTGTTTGCCACAAGAACAGGATCATGCCTTTCTGCAAGTTTTTCATACAAGGGCAGCCTGTGTGATCTTATCATCTGCTCCGCCATTTCTGCAGGCAGCCTCTTTTTTAAGTCACTTTCCTTCTCGAACATCGTCTTCGGCAGTTTTTTCGGCGCTTCTGCAATTATAGGAGGCACGTCTGTCTCAGGATACATTCGCGCCTTTCCTGGCAGGGGCCTTGCAAATTTTGAGCCTATGCCATCAGAAAAGCGCGTTTCTTCCGGAACTCCGGAAAGCAGGTGCAAAGCGCGCTCATACACGGCATTAACTGCATTCCTGACATCAGGCATCATGCCTGCAAGGATTACTATAGAATCCCTTTCCTTCGCCTTGAATTCTTTTTTCAAAAGGTCAAACTCATTCCTCAGCTTGTATCTGCCAAGGTCTTCATCGGTGTGAATTATGCCGCCTATGCCGTATGCCTGCGCATACCCTGCCAGCTCTTTGCCAAGCGTGCGGTCGCCGCATTCCTCTGTCATCATTCCATCAAAATTTCTGAGAAGAAAAGCGAAAACGCGCCCTTTGTTATTTACAATGTCTTTCAGGAGAATGTTTCCCGTATTACCGAAATATTTCGTAACATCTTTTACTGCTCCGGAAACCGAAGCCTTGCGCTTTATTAGTTTATTCATGATGTTAAGCAGGTCCTGCTGGCGCTTTGCTTCATTCTTCACAAGCTCTGCCATTTTTTCCAGTTCCTGGAAACCCTTTATCTCAACCCTTGCTCCATTAGCAATAGAAACATTCACGTCCTGCCTTATGCTTCCGATGCCGCGCTGCACATCAAATGACCGTAAAAGGAGCCCTATATGCTCCGCCACCTTCTGCAATTTATCTGCATCATCAATCACACCAGTCGTTATTTCAACAAGCGGTATTCCAAGGCCGGACAGTCTATAGATTGTCTCGTGCTCGCTTTTGCTTTCAATCCGGGCGCTTTCCTCTTCCAGAGCTATCTGATCTATCTCTATGATTTCATTGCCGACCTTGATCTTTCCATCCATCCCTACCACCGCCGTGCGCTGAAAGCCGCCTGTATTGCTGCCATCAATGACAGTCTTTCTCATAACATGGATTTCCTCAGGTATGGTACATTGCAGAAGTTTGCAAACAGACAGAGCTACATCCAGTGCCTCCAGGTTAATCTCATGCGGCGGCTCGCAGTCTAATTCAACAAGGCAGCTTTCTTTCTGGGATATTTGATACAAAAAATGCCTTCCGCGAAGCGCTTCATGAAGAGCAGCAGGGTCCACGTCGCCCAGCTCGCCAGCCACAGGCCTTAATTGCCGGCGCACCTCAAGAAACGGCTCTTCTGTTTGTGTGCTTTCGCAATTGCAGAAAAGTTTTTTCGTGTGTAGGCGCTGGTGTATCTCGAGACCGCAGCGCAGTTCATATTTGCCTTTAGCCATGAGAAAGTATGCCCGCAGAAGGTTAAAAACTGAGAGGCTCCCCGTGATGTTTAGAATGCCGGATTTGAGCTCTTCTCAGGCTTACCAGAAGATCGCTCACAAAGTCATATACTCGGTTTGCATCCGGTGGCTGGAAAAGAGCGGACCTTATTTCAGTTTTCATCTCGCACCTCCTCAATAAATCAGACCTTTCTAGGAGAAGGAAATAATCATGAGCAATTTCTTCAAGTACTGGTAGAATTTTATAAAAATTGGGGTCATCCCCGTACCTTTCCACTGCCCTGTTTTGTGCATGCGCCATTGGATTAGACCCGTTTCCACCGACACTTTCAACTGCAGAGATGACATCGCCAAGCAGCTCGTTTCTTAACGACATCTGGTATTCTCCCAATCTTGCAAAATGCCGTTTCATCACTTCCGCAGCTTCTGCAGGGCTAAGCCTTTCGATCATAACACCACACCAGAAAAGAATTGTATGCGCAAGGCATAAAAGCGCGTTAGCGCGATTCGAGACAGGCTCGCAGAGATCACTGATTTCTGGAAAGCTCCGTCAAAACTGCGCGCACCTTTTTCCATGACTATGCATATTGATAACGCTTTCCTTCTTGCCCTGATTTGCCTTTATCGCATTTTTCGGGATTCAATGGTCGCCTTCCAGTCTTACTCGTCTCAGTCCTATTCTGTCGTAAGAATTGTCAGAACTGATTATTTCATCGCCTTCGCATATCATAGCATGAAAGGCATCAAAGGGAGTCATGTTAAATCTGCTGATCAGGTCGGTGACAGCAAGGCACATTTCCACTGTGATATTGATTTCCCGTATTTCTGTGAGGGACAGCATCCTCTCAATGAATTCGGATAGGTTCAGGCGTTCCCTGGATGCGTAGAGCATTATTTCCTGCAGAGTGATGGTGGAAGTCCATATCTCCCTATGATGCTTCCTGTAGATTTCTTCAGCTTTTTCTTTGAGCCAGTCCTCCTTCTTCAGCAACGCAAGGAAAAAGTCCAGATCAGCGTACATCATTTCACACCCTTCAGAGCCTCGTCGTAAATCTCCTTCTTTATCTGTTTTATCGTCTTGGTAACCTCTGGCAGCTTTTGGAATTCCTTTAGCGCTTTTTTAGGGTCCCTGATTCTCCTGAACTTGTGCAGCATTATAGTGCCGTCTGGCAGTATAACAGCTACATAATTCCTTTCCTTGATTTTATGCCTTACAGCCTTTGGAAAATACATCTTTCCAGCCCTGTCTATCGTGAGAATTTCCATTAAATCACAAGAAGTATTGTTTCCCAAAATATTTAAAGATTTTGGGAAAAACAAGGAAATTTTCCCAATGTTCATCCCTTCTCCAGCCCCTCGTCCGGAAATTCATCAAGCTCTTGTCGCGTCACAACTTCTCCAGCAATATCCTCATTGATCTTTTTCCTGATATCATCCAGCCTTTTGCCGTTTCCAAGCAGCCAGCACAATTTCACGTAAGCAGAATAGGCAGGCATCCTTGCCTCTATAACCCCTGCCTTCGTGAGGTCGCGGCTCGTCGAGTAGACGTTCATATTGGCTATTCCATAAGGCACCTGCGAAGCCACGACAATGGGGATATTCTTTGCAAGAGCTGCAATTTTTCCGAGGAGAATCTTATGATGATCTGTTTTCGAATCCACTGCATTCACAGGCATCTGGCCGAACGCATAGCCTTCTATGAGCAATCCTTGGTATTTCTTTGCGAAAAAATCGATTAGGTCCGGAGGAAAGCCCGGATAGATCTTAAGCAGACCTACCTTGTCTGAGAATTTCGCCTTTAGCTGCAGTATTCTTTTTTGGTCTCTCCTTCTGTAATCTTCCTTCAGGAAATTTATCGACCGTGCATTCCAGTCTATCTCCGCCAGAGGCTTCGAATTTATTGGCCGATAAGCATCTCTTCGTGACGTGTGCATTTTTCTGCACCTGTTCGCCTCTAAAATCCAGCATTTGTCATCAGATGGCGAAGAGTGCATGCATATGCCCACGCCAGCATAATCGCCCTTTGCTATGAAGAGCGCGGCGCTCAGAAGATTTACGCCTGCGTCGCTGCTCGGCCTGTCAGAAGAGCGCTGGCTTGCGACAAGCAAAACAGGGACAGGCAGGTTTTGAAGCGCAAAGCTCAGGGCAGAAGCAGTATAGTACATCGTGTCAGTGCCGTGCGTGATAATAACGCCGTCGCATCCTTCCTCTGCTATCTCATCGTAGGCTTTCTTTGCAATCGTTTCCCAGTGAGCAGGTTCCAGGTCCTCTGAGAATATCTGGAACACGATGCGCGAGCGTACGTTCGCAAGCTCCATGAGTTCAGGATACATCGCCAGCAATTCATCATCAGTGATAGCAGGCTCCACAGCGCCCGTCCTGTAATCAAGCTTCGACGCAATCGTGCCGCCTGTGTGAAGTATTGCAATAGTCGGCTTTGCAGGATCCCTTTGAGATTTCAGCTTCCACTCCCTTTCCTGCATTTTTGCTTTTCCAGCCAGCTTTCTGGCATTCTCCGCCCGCACGCCTATATTATATCCGTTGTCCAGCTTTATGACCAGTGCATTTGCATCGCCGCCTATGCGCGGCATCAGCATGCCTTCGTAGCCGCCCGCAGAAACGCGGTCGCCTATGCGTATGCCTTTTTTGCCAAGCAGCTTTTGCACTTTCTTCGAATATCCTTCCAGACCTGGCATAGGAAAACTATGGTTTGAGGATATTAATATTTCAGAATTTTCAAGGGTGAATCATTCCCAACCCTTTTTATTCAATGTCCATTCACTCGCCGTGCATTCATTTAGACAACCTCTTTGCCGTTTTCCCGATTCTCTTCCTCATGGCGAGCCTCGTTTCCTTCACGCTTTTTCTGAGCAGCTCCGATTCCTTCTTTGTAAGAATGCCGGCTATATCCATAAGGCTGCTTTTGCTTTTGGCTTTCATGATAGAAACCGTCTTCGCAGCCATAAAAATCCCTGTATGCAGCTATTTGGAGCATTTAAATACCCTGTCACTACTTTCCAGAAGCGAAAACTTTAAATACCTTGCGGAGCCATATTTAGGCAGGTGATTTTGTGGGATACAGAATAGCAAACAGAGTAGCAAACCCGACTTGGAGCGACAGGATGATTGAGCGTTATGTTGCTCCTTTGGCGACAGGCAATGTAGGAGCTGCTGTCGGAAATTTCAGGCGCGACAGAAAAGCTGCAGAACTTAGAAATCTCAGAAACACGCCTGTATATCAGGAGATGAGAGAACGCAGAAGGGAGGTTAAGGAATTGGGAAGAAAACTTAAAGAAGCAGAAGTCCGTAAGGCATATGTTAGGATTGTAGATATACCTCTCGATACGTCTCCTCTCAGGGAGAAGCCTAGCGAATATAAGTTTCTGGGAGGTCGCGTAATAGATTCATTTGAAGCCGCTGAGAGGCAAGGAAAAATAGTTAGGCCGAAATGGCCGTAGGTTGCCAGACATCAGTAAAATTAGGTGATATCATGACCATCGGAAAGGCTTACGCGTTTTTTGACTGCCCTGCTTCGAGGGCGAAGATAGAGGCAGAGCTGCCTGATATAAGAATGCTTACAAAAACTCCGCAGGAGATGGAGCTTTATCTGGCAGAGGGTACTGGATATATGGGAGTTGATGCTTGGGTAAGAGGCGATACCAGACTAATGGAAGTTGTGGAGGATGCAAGAAGGGCAGGCTTCAGATATTCGATGGAAACGGCTTTGCCCGATGCATCAGACAGGCGGGCCGCGGATGAACTTGCGGCAGTCATGAATAATGCATACACAAATCCGAACCTGTGGAACGGGGAGGGCGGTTTCAGAGGCGGGATTGTCTTCAGGGGAAGCCTGTTTTCAAGGGCATTTGGAAGGTATGTTTCGAGAGATTAGGAATATGTAGGTGATGTTATGGCATTTGCAGATCTGATGCTTCAGGACGATGAATGGGTGAAGGGAGACAAGGACGCAGGCTACAGGGTTAGCTGGAACAGGGCAAAACTGCCCTTCAGCTGGCGTTCTGCGCCTGCAGGAAGCACTCGCAGATATGCAGCGGCTTTGGCAGACGCGCTCGGCATAACCTCTGTACTGGGCGAAGATCCTAAGGACGGTCCTTACGCACCTGTGAAATTGAATCTAAATGCAGTCAGCGCTGCTGTCAACGAGTACAGGGAATCCCGGAAACCCAGAGCTCAGCCACCCCAGCAACAGCCGGAAAGGAAACCTGCTTTCCCGTACCTGCTTGGGGAAGAAGGCGAACGTGAGTACGAAGGATTATACAAGATGCTTCTTGATGATGCAAAAAGAGAGGGCAGAGAAGTATTTGAATTGCCAATAGAGGCAATAGAACAGATGACAGGTCACAGGGTGCACGGATTCAGGGTCAGCAGGGACAAATATCCGGGTCATTTTCGCGATTATGACAGAGGCGAATTCCTGCTTGTAGACAGAGACCTGTCGTACAGAGGCAAATTCCATGTTCTGGCGCACGAACTTGAGGAAAGCGGGTTTTTAAGAAAGGAAAGCGATGTCCAGAGAAATGCGGCAGAAAGAATCAGAAGGATGAGAAGAAAGATGGCAGGAACCGCTTATGGCAGATTTCTTTCCGATGCAGAATCAGACGCCTTCAGGCTGATGAATGAGATGATGGGAGACAGGATCTAATGCCCTGCCTTTGAAATCATTTTCTTTTATATTCAAGTTTGTTCAAGATTTATGGTGATTTCATGAGTGATGTCCGAGAAGGAGTGGAGAGTGCGGTTGATTACGTGCTTAGAGCTGTTTCAGACCCTGGTATCCTAAGATTTTTAGAATTGATAAGGCGCCACGACATAAAATACGGTATTGACACCTATCCTCATTCAGTCAGGACAGGGGTTTCCGTCGTACTTCTTGGAGGAGACCCTGATGCAGTTAAATCAGCGCTGGTGCACGACGTAGGAAAGATAATGCTTCCAAGACCGGAACTGCTTAAAAAGCCCGGAGATTTTACAGCAGAAGAAAAAAGAGAAGTAGGCAGGCACACCGAGCTTGGATACCTGTTATTGACCGGTACAGGCAACGGACTTCCCTCTGTTGTAGCAGAAACAGCAAGGGATCATCATACCGTAGTAGATCAATATAGAGACCAGACGGAAAGCCCGAGAAAAAGGGGTGGAAGAAAGACCAGAAGACGTGAAAAGAACACCATCGAACTTCTTGTTGGTGCATGCGAAAGATATGACGCCCTGAGAAATGCAAGGGCTTACAGAGGCGAGCAGGATGCAGACACAGTTCTGCATGCTATGCGCAGTATGAACCAAAGCCGGGTATGGCTTTCCCTGGCAGATTCATTATACAGGCTGGATAATACTGCAAGAGATGTTATGATATCAAGAGGGTTGTACGATCCGGAAAACCTTGCCAATCCGTGGGGACTGGAGGGAACTCCCAAAAGGCTTTAAAGTGTTTAAGCGCAATTTCTGTTCATGCTGGAATCACTTTCAAAAAAACTGCGCAGCGCGCTGCAGAAGATATCAAATATAGGCAGCGTTGATGAGAAAGCTGTCAGTGAATTAGTAGGCGAGATAAAGCGCGCGCTGGTTGGAGGCGACGTGAACGTGCATCTCGCAGAAGAGCTTGCAGAGAATATAAGAAAGAAATCTCTTGGCAAACTTCCTGCTGGAATGACTCGCAGGGAATTGGTAGTGAAGACTGTTTACGATGAATTAGCATCAATAATGGGCGGCGAAAAGCCGGAAATAAAAATAAAGCCCAAGAAGATGCTTCTTGTCGGGCTTTTTGGATCCGGAAAGACTACTACAGCAGCAAAGCTTGCGAGATTTTACCAGAAAAAAGGGTTTTCCGTGGGATTGGTATGCTGCGACACGGTCAGGCCTGCCGCGTATGAGCAGCTGCACCAGCTGTCGCAGCAGATAGGTGCGCAGTTCTACGGCGAGAAGGGCGAAATAAATGCAGCAAAGATCGCAAAGAATGCCCTGCAAAAAACAAAAACAGACGTTATCATATTCGATTCCTCTGGTCGCGATGCCCTCGATGAAAATCTGGTAAAGGAAATAAAATCCGTGGCATCAGAAGCAAAGCCTGACGAGCGCATACTTGTTATTCCTGCCGATATAGGACAGGCTGCAAAGGAGCAATCTTCCGCGTTCCAAAAGGCTCTGGGAATCACTGACGTCATAGTAACAAAGCTGGATGCAACAGCAAAAGGAGGAGGCGCGCTCACAGCATGCTACGAGACAGGGGCAAAGGTCATCTTTGTGACCGTCGGCGAGCAGCCTGATAAGCTGGAAATATACGACAGCAAGCGCTTCGTTGCAAGGCTTGTCGGAATGCCTGATTTGGAGACATTACTCGAAAAAGCAAAGGCAGCTGTAAAACCCGAGCTTACGGAAAAAATTGCGAAAGCAGATTTTGACCTGGAGGATTTCATAAAGCAGATGGAATCAATGCAGAGCATGGGACCATTAGGGCAGATCGTAGACATGATAGGACTCGGGGGCAAGGTGCCAAAGGACCTTCTTTCTGTGCAGGAAGAGAAAATGCGCAAGTGGAAACACATAATGAATTCTATGACGAGGCATGAGAGGCAGAGCCCGGATATAATAAACACACCAAGAATATCCAGGATAGCCAAGGGCTCCGGAACAAGCGAGCAGGACGTGCGCGAGCTTCTGGGCAATTACAACAAAATAAAGAAAATGATGAAGCAGTTTTCCCCTGCAAATATGAAGAGAGGCAATATGGCAAAGCTCCTGCGCCAGTTCGGCGGGATGAAAGGACTGGGGTTGTAGAAATGCCTGCCGACAAAATCTGCCCAAAATGCAGGAAAGGCCCTATAGGCATATGGATGGGAGGTGTCTTAGGAATATTCTACCTATGCAACAACTGCGGCTATCGCGGGCCTGTTATTATGGAAGAAGATGCGAAAAGAAAAGCGAAACGCAGAATGAAAAAGAAGGTGAAAGAATGAACAGTGATAAGTGGGCCGGATCAGAAAGGATGATCGCTGAATTGATGGGAACTGCCGGGATGACTCTGGAAGGCGTCCTTCCGGCTGTAAGCCGCAGGACAGGCATAGCTGTACCAGACCTCAGAGGCAGAGCGCAAAGAAGCGGACACGTAGTAGCCAGAGCTGTTGCAATTTATGTATTGAGAGAAAGATTTGAAGTGTCCTATCCTAATATAGGACGCATGCTTTTGAGGGACCATTCAACAGTCATGCATTCCTACAGGTCTGTTCTCTCTTATCTGGAAGAGATGGGTTTCTGCAGGCCTGTTTGAGACAGCCAGCTTCCTGGGTATGGTTTGTCTGTGCCTCGGCCAGGATAAAGCACACCGAGGGCATTTACGATCAGGCTTTCTATGTCCAATCCCTTTCTTCTGTTTTCTACGGCAAACCTGACAACCCTCACGTCCCTTCCAGCAAGCTCTGATATCTCGTCATATCTTCTGAACCCTGCGTCCCATGCCCTGTATATTTCGCTCGCATGCCTGTAACAAAGGGTATTTCCAGAAACCCCGACGAACTGTGTTATAGATTTTCTTGATTTCCTTCTTTTGCCAGTCTTTTCTCTGATCTTTCTGAAGAAATACAGAATAGAATTCCTTGAAATTCCAGTATAGTATTCTAAATCCTGCGAGCTAAAATCAAGAAGATCATATGCCCTTTCAAGCGCCTGTGCTTTTTCTCCTGGAATGCCATATCCGTTCAAAGGCTCTCTGCCAATCCTTCTTAAAATGAACCGCCCTGTTCCATAAGAACGGATCCCGCTTCTTTCAGCAAGCGGCTGAATGCCTGGTTTTTCCCCGTTTCTTTCCGCCTCCTCGTAAGCCTCCACGAATCTAAGCACGTTTTCCGGAGGGACGTTTCTGGAGATTCTTTTTCTGTTCATAAGATATTCTATGGCCTTTCTATGCAGCGCCCCTTGTCCTTCAGCGTCTCTTAAGACTTTCCCTGTAAGCAAGGCTGCAATTTTTTCTCCAGGGTTCGTAAGCACCCGCAGAAGCTTCAGCCTTGCCTCTTTCCGTGCTGCTTCCAGGCGCTCTTTTCTGTCATTCCATAAACCAAGCCGGACTGTTCTCGAAAGATAATCCCAGGCACCTTGCGGAGTCTGGTATCCTCCTGCCTCGGCAAGCGAGTGCAGCGAAAGATCTTCTGGACGAAGCTCTTCCCAATGATCCAATAAAATATCTATCCCTGGCTTTCTTTTCGCCCTGAAATGACGTTTCCTGGGCAGAGGTGCGCCGTCTATTCTAAATCGATACAGCGTCTTTATAGGGATACCGGTTTGTGCATGCATTTCTTCTGCATTCATCCCTCTCTCAATCAGGCTCTTCACCCTGGCAATTCTTTCTTCCCGCGTGGTTGTGGACATAAATGAATCGTAATAATCAACTATTTAACCGCTTATTTCTCCTGAACAATAGATTAGCATGTCTTTGCAGGATGAGAAGAAAGCCCTGATAAAACGGCTTATAGACCTGGGATACCTGCGAACCCCGGAAGTCATCAAAGCATTCAGAAAAATAAAAAGAGAGAGCTTTGTCCCTCAGGAATACAAAAAACATGCCTATGTGGACGAGCCCTTGCCTATAGGCTTTGGCCAGACTATTTCTCAACCGCTAACGGTCGCGACCATGACAGAGGCATTGGATTTGCACAAAAGCCAGAAGGTTTTGGAAATAGGCACAGGCAGCGGCTATCAGGCAGCTGTTATTGCAGAGCTTGTTGGGAAAAAAGGCATTGTGGTGACTGTGGAGCGATTAAAAGAGCTCTATGATTTCGCAAAAAACAACCTGCAAAAAGAAGGCTGCAAAAATGTAAAAACCATTCTGAGTGATGGCAGCCTCGGATACGAAAAAGAGGCGCCATATGACCGCATTATTGTAACAGCAGAGGCGCCCGAAATACCCCAGAGCCTCTTCAGGCAAATGAACGAAGGCGGGAAGATGGTGATCCCGGTAGGCCATGAGATGTTTATCATAGAAAAGAAAAGAGGCAAGGCAGAAAGGCAATCCCTGGGTTATTACGTTTTTGTGCCTCTGGTAGGCGAAGAAGGATACAACCGAAAAGCTTAAGTAGTTTTCTATATAGTAATTACTACTAAGTGGTAACTATGGCACAATGGATAAGACCAGATATGGATGGAGCCAGAATAAGGGAAGGACGAAGGGGTGTAATTCCTTTGACTGTCAGGACATACGCATTAGCAGAGGCAAGAAGGAAGTCTGAGGATGTTTCCCACAGGGCAAGGCTGAACGGAAACGGTACATGCCCAAATGGTCATTCCGACGAACCCAGATACACTCCAAACGCTTAGGAAATGTTTTTTTATTTTCTTTCCTTAATAATTAATGGGAAGTAGTAATTAATGAGGAGTAGTGATGACTATGGAAGATTGCTATTCTGTAAGAGAACGGAAGTTTTTTACGCCTGTCGAAGCGCACAACTTTTTAGTCGAGCTGGCCGCAAGGATGCGACAACGGGAAGGCAGAAAAGAAGCCTACGATTCTGGCCAGAATCCACTTTCAGCTTATAGACAGCAATCTCTTTTCGAGAAAAGGGATACTTAAATCATTTCTTTTCGGAGTTATGTCATGCGCAGCGAATGGTTCCGTGACATAACCTCATTAGGGGGAGCGCCTGTTTACATAGCAATAGCGGTTATTGCGTTGCATACAGACGTGCATTTTTTTTACAGGCTTGTTGCGGGATTTTTATTCAGCTACCTGTTCGTCACGCCTTTCCGTATTTTATTCTTCCGCGAGCGCCCTGAAAGGCAAAATTATTCAAATATTATGCATAAAATAGACGCCGGATCCTTTCCAAGCCAGCACGTGACAAGAGGAACAATATTATGGTTTCTCGTATCCTCTTTTTTCAACACGCCGATATTCTGGATAATATCCATAATTGCAATAATTCTCATAGCCTACACGCGCATCTCGCTGAAGCGTCATCATAAGGCTGATGCAATAGGCGGGTTCATCGCAGGTTTGATAGCATTTTTTCTGATCCTTTACCTAAATCCATATATTGCAAGTGCAGCTCAATCCCTGGGATTTCCATAAGTGAAATTCTTAAGCTTTCTTTCCATTTTCTACATCTATGAAAGCTTTGGTTTTATGCGGCGGATTTGGAACGCGTCTGGGAATTTTAGGCAGGAACGTTTCCAAACCTTTGATAGAGATTGGGAAAAGGGCTGTTTTGTCGCGTACGATAGATAAGTTGGATGAAGTAGATGAAATAGATGAAATAGTAATATCAACAAACCGTAAATTTGAAGGTGACTATCAAAAATGGATAAAAAAACAAAATATAGGTAAAAAAATCACGTTGTTTGTTGAGCCGGCTGATTCCGCAGAGAAAAAGCTCGGCGCCGTGGCGGCAGTAGATTATGCATTGCGCGAGAAAAAAATAAGCGACGATTTAATCCTGATAATGGGCGATAACCTTTTTTCCTTTGATCTAAGTCACTTCACAAGCCAGTTCAGAAGATTGAAAACGCCGTGTCACGTTGTTTACGACATAGGTTCAAGGGAAAAAGCAAAGCTATTCGGAGTGCCGCAGGTCAGCGAAAGCCTGATTACCAGAGTGATAGAAAAGCCCCGGCACACCTCATCAACGCTCGTATGCACAGGCATCTATTTTTTGACCGTGGATTCCCTGAAGCTCATATCAGAATATCTGGAAAAATCCGAAAAGAAAGACAGGCTGGGCGATTTCATGTCCTGGTTTGTAGAGCGCACACCCGTGCATGCATTTCACGGAAATGGAACGTGGTTTGACATAGGCGACAGCGAATCCCTCAAAGAGGCAAGAAGATGGGTGGAGAAGGGAGGGTAGAAATGAACGGAAGGATTGTTTACAGGACAGAAAACATGCCTGTGAGGGATTCGAACCATGGAGCAAAATTGAGAGCCCTGTTCGGTGACGCAGCCTGCGCAAAGATATGGGAGATGGACAAAGATAGATTGTACGCGGTTACAATAGACTCAGGACCTTCGCAAAGGAGAGGGGAGATGCCCTGGGAATTGGAGGCAAGGCGCAAAAGCCTGAGAGAACCCCCTTCTATCCTGGTTCAAGGAACGATGGAAACAGCAGTGAAGGAAGCAAGCGCATACCTGAGAAATCCCTACGAATGGGCGCGGCGTGCAGGTATTATGAAATGAAAAGTCTAATCTCTTCTTTCTCTTATAACGCCAAGCGCCTTTGCAACTGGCAGAGCCACAGTCCAGTACATCGGAATGCATACAGCATCTGACAGGAGAGAGGCAGTTGACGGGTCATAACCACGCCTCAGGAGCCAGTAATTAACAAAAGGCCTTCCAACCACGTACAGATAATCAAGAACAGCAAAACCCGCATTCAATTTGGCCATATCCCATATGTAGTCTCTCCATCTGAATATTCCGTTACCTCTGTATATGTCAGGATTGTCACGTGCATGAAGCCATGAAAAAGTTCCTATCGCCCCAGCATACTGGACTGCAGTGGAACATATGGCTATTGCAGCCTTTGAATCTGTAAACAGATCTGTGAGCAGCGCCCCTGCTACACCACCAGCAATGCCCGCGCCTGTTCCAAGACCTGAATTCTTCAAAAACTTCCAGTCCTTTCTTTCCAGCACTTTCATGAAACCTCCACTATCTGTAGACACCGAAAATTTCTTAACCTGTTTTTATAGCCCTCTTTTCAATATTGATAGTATGATTGATGTGCATTGTCACCTTGAACACATGGAGAATCCTTCCGATGTTGTGAATGAGGCGAAGGAAAGAGGGATGCGCGCAATATTCACCAGTGTTGCTGACCCCAAAAACCTGGCAGACATGCTCATCCTGCAGAGGAAACATAGGGGCTTTCTTTTTCTATGCGCAGGATTTCATCCTGAGCACGTGAAGGATTATTCAGACGCAGGAATAGGCAAATACATCACGATGATAAGGAACGCAGCCCCTGACATTGCGGCCATAGGCGAAGTAGGGCTGGAATATCGCGGCGATTATGACGCCATCCAGCAGCAGGAAGTCTTCAAAAGATTTATAGATCTTGCCATGGAACTGAAAAAGCCGCTGGTAATTCACTGCCGTGACGCATGGAACGATGTGCCAAAGATCCTTGCAGAAAAAAAGGTGCAGCGTGTAATCTTCCATTGCTATTCAGGGACAGAATCCCTTTCAGAATTTATCCTGACCCACCCTGCGTGGTACCTTTCCTTTGCTACAAATGCCTGCTACACGAAAAAGCATCCGCGTTTGATGCACGGAGTGCCTTTATCAAGGATGCTTCTGGAGACAGACGCACCGTGGCTAGATCCGGAGAGGCCGCCGGGCGTTGAGCAGAAGCTGACCAACCGTCCTTGGAAGATAGTTCATACAGCAGAAGTCGTGGCGAACATCAAGAACATTGATAAAGAAGAGGCTCTTTCGCAGACAGCGGAGAATGCGCTGCATGTTTTCGGGATAATGTGAGGTTTTTCCAGAAGGATTTCATCACCTTCCATGCCTTGCTATCACAAACCTTTATTTCCAGCTTTTCCTAATCTGGTTATGCACAGCCCAAAAAAATTCCGCCGCGCCTTTGTTTTTTCTCTTCTAGTGGTTTTATTTTTCATCCCGCCGTCCCACGCCCTTACCGCGTCTGCGAGCGGCGAATGCCGCGACTTCCTTGTGCACGTGGAGCATGAAGGAGAAGGCTGCTTTGACGTCAAGATAGAAGCGCCTGCGGAGGTCCTTCACAGGGACGGATGGAAAGACTCATTTTTTTACGTGCCTAACGCGCTCTGCAGCGGCGAGGCAGTTGTGAGGGTAAGAATGCTTGACACAGATAATGCCGTAGCATCCGTCAAGCTGCGCCGGAATAATACAGTATTGCAGGCGCCGCTGGAAATTGTCCAGAACTGCAGCGTCGTCCCTGACGATGTATTTTTGCCTGTAGTTTTCATAGTAGCTGCAATTTTATTGTCCCTCGTGTGGTGGGAAATGAGAAGAAAATGAATTTTTAAAGCCTTGCATTCATCTGCGTTTTAATAATTTACCACTAGTTAATAACTCATGGAGCCTGTCAGAGCAAAGTATTATTTCAGAAAAGATGCCGATATAGGATGGGACGACATGATGCTTGAACACATATACGCTCCGGATGCATTCAAGAATTCCAGCAATCCGGATGCAAACGAAATAAAGGAGGTGAAGGAAGGGCTAAACGAAATAAAAACAGCTATTTCTGCCAAACCTTTGGCAAGTGCGATAGAGATAAGACGGCTGAATGAAATAAAGGAAGAGCTGGATGACATACGGAAACAGTTTAGCGAAGTGAAGGAAATCAAGGAAGAAGTGGATGATGTGAGGAGCCGGATAAGAGTCTTGTCCAGCCAGCCCGCATTTGAACCGCAGAGACTGAACGAGATTAAAGAAGAGCTCGACGAAGTAAGAGGTCAGATAAGGATACTGTCAAGCCAGCCCGTGTTTGAGCAGAGGCAGCTTGGCGCAATAAAGGAAGAACTGGACATCATAAGGAACCAGCAGCTTCGGGAGATATCTGAGATTAAAACAGAGATCATCGATGTAAAAGACAGGATTGAGGAGACGAAAGTAAAGCAGGAATTGCCTCCGAAGCCAGAATATGTCCATATCCGGATTCCAGAGCCGCAGCCGGTGATCATGAAGATAAAGAAAAAAAGGAAGAAGATCAGGATAATGAAAGGCAGGAAAAAAATAGTATTCTACGCCAAGATAAAAAAGGCGAAAAGAAAAACCAGAAGGACATTAAAAAGAAGAACTGCAAGAAAGGCAAGGGGCAAGAAGCTCGTCAAATTCTACGCCAAAGTCAGGAAGAAACCAAAAGCAGTAAAAAAAAGGAAAGGCAGGAAGCTCGTCAAATTCTACGCCAAAGCTAAGCGAAAAACAAAAATAAGAAAAGGCGTAAAGAAAGTGATTTTCTACGCCAAGGTCGGAAAGAAGGCGCAAAAAGAGCTGCTTCCCAAGAAGTTTATCGTACAGGTGAAGAAAAAACCTGTCTTGAAAAGGATGGCAGAGGTCGCAAACATAAACCAGATGAAGAAGATCGCAAAGAAAAAAGGCTTCGTGAACAAGTACGAGGACAGAAGAAAAACGATCCTCTTTGCCGAAGGCTATTACTACGAGAGAGACAGGAAGTAGCTATTCCTTTATGTAAACAGCCCTGCCATCCGGAAACAATAATGACGCAGTAACCATTATGTCAGCAACAGGAACGCCTCTCCTTTCAGCAAAGCGAAGCGCTATTTCTTCGTCTGTGTAAGGAAGTTCTCTGCGCTGGGTGTCCTGCGGAAGCTTTGTTCGGTCTACGTTTGTCATCCACCTATATCCAGCAATAGGAGGCTCTTCCCTTATCCCTTCTCCGTATCTAAAATCTTTCTTTCCGGCACGCTGCTCAGGCCACGATGTTTCTCTTCTCATCAAGAAAATAGAGCAGAAAAGGATAAAAACAGAAAACCTTTTCATTTTGCCTTTCTACCTATATGCTCCCACCTAGTGTGGGACACTTGCTTTATTATCGGACTCGGTCAACCTATACATAACGAATTGCATTTTAGCTAAAGGCTGCGTGATGGGGTTAGTGATGGGTGCGGTGCATGATAAAAGGCGTTATATTCGACTCAGGCGGTACGCTTATAGATACTTCAAAGTGGAAGAGCAACGATGCTTACAGGAAGTACGTTGATATTCTTCATTCTCTGGGTTATAAGACGGAGCTGAAAAAATGGAAAGAAGTTTTCGAGAATGCCTCTGATGCAGTAGAAGTAAGGTACAAGGGCAGCCCGATGAGGCACCAGATCGGACTTGTGTTCGTAGAGGCATGCAGGCAGCTGGGCTTTCGAATAGATCCTGCAATAGCAATAAACCTCGACTACCACGTGCAGCTTTCCTTGATAGAATTAGCTGAAAACTATCCTGATACGATTGAAGTTCTGGAATCGATAAAAGCCCAGGGAGTTTCCACGTGCCTTGTCGCAAACGGCACTGTAATACGCACGAACAAGATTCTGGAATCGTTGAAATTAAACAAGCACCTGGATTTCGTTATAGTATCCGAGCAGATTGGCTATGAAAAACACACAGGCATACCGTTCAAAAAAGCGCTTACTCAGATGCACATGACACCAAGCGAGGTTATAGTCGTAGGTAATAATCCGGAAGAAGATGTCGTAGGTGCAAAGAAAGCCGGATTGCGCACCGTGCATATAGGCACGCACCGCGGATGCAGGAAATTTGCACCGGATTACTGCATCAAAAAAGTGGCAGAAATACAAGGAATTGTCGCGAAGGAAATTGCAGCAGCCTGATCATTCAACTTCGTATTCTTCAGGTATCTGTATCTCCAAAAGATCTTCCGGTACTTCGATAAAGGCGAAAACCTCTTCTTTAAGATCGCTTCTGTAGTTCTCATCCGTAATTCTGCTTCTGTATACAAGCGGAACCCCGGTTTTCTCGTCAAGAAGCAGAACGATCATTTCTTCCCGGCTGTTGTTTTTGAGAACCACGTTGAATCTCACAGCTTCATTTCCGTTCAGAGTAGCCTTGCTATATCGCGCATTTACAACATCCATTCCCCCGTCTTCTATCTTCTTAATAACAGCTCCTGTTCTTGTTCCAGGAGTTTTGTCCGGATCCTGTCTCTTGCAGACCTTTTCACGCTGGTTGCAGAAAGTTACAACACCGTCAATAAAGTATACGTCTACTACGATTCTGCCGTTCTGGATGTGATCCTGTGCATGGTAATTGCCTTCATCATCTCTTGCGAATATGCTAGTGTTGCTATATCTGCTTCTTTCGCCCCCTCTTCTAACCCTCGCATCGCCGGCATAAGCGGCAAAATAGGAGATTCTCTCCGATCTTTCCTGATACATGCGAAGCGTATCCAGAGTATTGCCTGTATTCGCAGAAAGCGGCGAAGCAAAAAGTGCGCTCAATAGTATTGACGCAAGAACACTCATAGAACATGAGAAAAACCAAACTTTTAATATCTGTATTTTTCATATCAGGTAAAACAGATGTTGAATATATGACAAACGAAAATGGAACCGTTATTGTATACAGCTTTGCAGTTCCTATGGGAGGCAGAGTGCACGAAGAACTGAAAAGCACTTTTGATCGTTATGGAGGTTCTGTGCCTTTGGATAGCAAACCAACTTAATAAACCGCATAGCAAAGTTGGTTTGCTATATGGGAAAGCACAAATATCATGTTCCGTTTTATTTGTGGTTTCACTATAATCTACGCGTAGCATTAGGATACGTCCCTCTGGCTGTCATACCGCCCGGAAATATTGCCGCAAACAGGCATCTCAATGCAGGCGATCATGGTTTCCCTCTTAGAGACGGACTGGTTTGCAGAGAATAAACTATGCAGATAGTTAATTTGTTTTCCCCTTTACATTATATTTGATTTAACCTCCAAAACAATCTTGCCAACATGCCCCCTTTTTTCCATCCTGCGTTGCGCTTCAGCCGCTTCCTTGAGCGGAAAAACCTTGTCAATAACAGGCTTCAATTTTCCTGCGCCGACCAATTCTAAAACTTTTTCAAATTCCACCTTTGTTCCCATTCTTGCACCGAAAATCGAAAGCTGGCGGACGTAAATATCGCTCAGATCCTGTGTTCCCATATCACCGCTGGTTGTTCCTGCAATAACAGCCCGACCGTAAGGACGAAGAATCGCGAGCGTCGTATTCCATGTCTTCGCTCCAACGCTTTCAAAAACGACATCAACACCGAGATTATTTGTCAGATTCTTTACAACACTTTCAACATTTCCATTTGTATAAATTACAATTTCATCTGCGCCAATCTTGCGGATTTGTTTTGAGTCTTCCTTGGATTTTGCGGCGGCGATCACTCTTGCGCCGAGATATTTTGCTACTTGAATAGCTGACGAACCTAAGCCACCGGACGCGCCCCAAATAAAAACTGTCTCGCCTTTGCGTAGACTCGCTCGCCCAACGAGCATGTGCCAAGCAGTGAGAAATGTAAGTGGAAACGCTGCCGCCTCAACAAAAGAAATGTTTTGGGGCTTTGGATAGAATTGCGAAATTGGCGCAGTAACATACTCGGCGTAACTACCCTGATTTTTCACGCCGAAAATTTTAACGAGCTCGCATGGCTCGCTTTTTTTACAGCGAGGACAAGTACCGCAGGGAATAGCAGGGTTCAAAATTACCTCTTGCCCGACTTTAAGTGAACTTTCGCCATTTATCTTCTCGATAACTCCGGCGGCATCCGAGCCGGAAATGTGAGGCATGGGGATATTGCGGGCATTTTCTTTGTCCTCACGCAACCAAATATCAAGGCGATTTAGACCAGCCGCCCGCACTCGCACAAGGGCTTCGCCCCTTTGCGGTTTAGGAGTTGGAAATTCTCCGTGTCTGAGCACTTCTGCTCCGCCTGTTTTTTCAAAAAATACTGCTTTCATATCATCACGCCCGGTATCTCAGAAAACCGCCTATTCCGCCAAACGCCAGAAACTGCTGTCCTTCGCGCGTGTCCGCAGATACGATCGTGATCTTTGTCCCGAACTGTATGGATGCGTCCATAAGCGCATCTTCCAGTTCCTTTTCACCGATCACGACAGGGGCTCTGTTGCATTCATTGCACGCCTGAGGTCTTTCCCCTCTTTTTGCGTAGATTTTTTTCCTTTCATGGCACTCATATTCTATTTCTACAAATTCAACCTTCTCGCTTGCCAGAACTTCCTCGACAATCCCCCTGTTAACTGCGTTTACTGTTTCGTCCAGCCCGTATACTGCAAGCCCGCCGGGCTTCTGGACCTCCATGAAAAACCGCTGCAGAAGGTTCTTTTCCTTCACAACAGCGCTTTCCCTTATCAGATCTTGCCCTCTTTCAACGGTCTCGCTTAAGCCGTGGTCGCCTGTATACGATGTGTCAACAGTGCCGAGTATCTTCTTCTTCACTTCTGCATGAAGCAGTTCCTCTTTCAGGAATTCTTCCTTGGTGGGGCCGGGACCGGAAATCATTATGCCAAGGATCTCCGGATGATCCGAGAAAATCTTGTTAGCTGCCTCAGTCACCTGCTTGAACCAGTCATGCTTAAGTCCCTCACGCACCCGTGCAAAGCGTGCAGAGCTCTGTCCTCCCGCCCTCGATTTGCCCGGCACAAGCGAATCAGCATGGAACAGGGATTCTATCTTCTTGCCTTTCAGCAGCGCAACATCAGCCTCGCTTCTGTCTATCAAAATAATTCCATAGATTTCCCTTTCAGCAACCATCTCTTCCAGCGGCCGCAAATCAAACTGCTGGAAGCACCAGTATAGCCTTGCCCTGAGAGGCTCAGGAGGCTCCAATGCCCACAATTTAATATCAGTCTGCCCTTCCTTTTCTGCAACATTGCCGCAAAAAACAGCAAGGCCGTTTGGAGGAGTTTTTCTGTAATTGCCCAGGTATTGAATTATCTTGTCCAGGGCAGCCGTGACGTTCTTTCGCACTGCCTTTGATTTTATGTTGATGGCAGTGCTTTGCTCGTTGCGCAGCGTATTTATCATCTCATTGAGGTTATACCCGGCAGGCACGTAGACCGTGACTAGTTCGGTATGCCTGCCCTTGATTGAGCCCAGTTCCCGCACAAGCTTTTTCAGCTTCGTCTTCTCCTTTTCCAAAGGGTCTGTCATAAAAAATCACACTAAAAGATTGTATATAGTGAACCAAATAAATAATCGGTATACCTTATTTGGTTTACATATAGTGCACAAGAAAGCATCATACTATCGATTCTTTTCTTGTAGCATTATATTGTCAGATAAGAAGGAATAAATAAAAACGGAATTAAGAATCTTCTGCAAAGTCAATAGCGAATTTATTTGCCATAGGCACTCGATCGTCGTCTTACCCCATCGCAAACAGGCTTCTTTTGTCAAGAATGACCCCGCTTGTAGTTCCTGTTGTTGTACGGGAAAAGCCGCCAAGCAGGAACCAGTCGTTCTTCTTCACGACTACCGTCGCTGACTGCACAACACCGCCGTAGTTTGTATAACTGACATGCACGCCGGGAGTGCTGTACGTAAGCGTGTAGAAATAATTCGGGTAGTATCCGTAGTAAGGATAGTTATAGTAGTATGGATAGCCGAAGCAGTAAGAGCAATAGTATGGCATTACTCCAACCAGATAGCCGGCGCTGTACGGGCTTGGAGCCGGCTGGGAAGGTATAGGCGCAGTTGCATAAGCTGCAGCGCCGCCTGGCACCGTAGATCCCGGGACAAATGACGTCACTGCATTTGCAGTAGATGACATGATTATGATCAGTCCCAGAAGCACAATAAAATATTTATTCACTCATACCACCCCTTCTTGCATTTTCTATGCCTTCGGCAATAACCTCTTTAGCTGTTTTTCTTTCGCCCATTCTTGTCGCATAACCGCCTTCAGGAGCGTAAACCAGTCCTGTCGCCATCTCCAGAGGATCTTCCGGCTTTTTTCCTTTTCCAAATCCAAGCGCACCTCTCAAACCTCTTCCAAAGCCTTTCCAAAAGCCTGCCTTTTCCTGCACAATAGGGCCTTCATAATCCGTGCTAACAGAATCGCTTGATTGTGGTTGTGCAGGCGGAAAATTTATCTGAGGCAGAAATACCACGCTTCCTCTGTAGCTGTTCTCAACAGACTGGCAGACAACGCTGCCTTGCGGGCACACCAGCACGTCAGGCTTCTTGTCGCCTGTCGGATACCTCCTTGCCACGACAGCAGGAACAACTCCCTCCTTCTGGTTAGGGTCAAACTTTCCGCCGCGCGTTGCATAAGGCTCCACGACAGTAGCCTCGTCGCACCACCACCCGATAATCCTGCCTTCACCACCACCCGATAATCCTGCCTTCGCCTTGCAGCCTGTCAAGGGTATCGAAAATATTTTTCCATTCGTCTCCAAAGCCGGAGCAGCTTTCCCTGCCCTCCGGAAGCCTTCTTACAGCTTCAGCCTCTTCAGCACTTTTTATATCTCCGAGGCATCCCAAAAGATTTCGATCTTTTTCTTCTGTAGAAGAGGTGTTATCCTTGTCGCGCAGGTCCCAGCATATATCCCGGTAGGCTTCTTTTTTCTGTTCAGGGCTTATAGAATATTTACTGGCAACGCCAGACTCGCATTCTTTCCTGCTTCCATAACCAAGCCTTCCGGGATCTGTTACGCATGTTCTGAGCTCTTCGTACGCAGCAGGAATTTCATCTTTTATGCCGGCAGCGGCAGCTGCAGGTATGAGCATCGCAGCGGCAACGTAGCCTAGTCGGTTGAGCATAATCACACCTATTCTATCACTACTTAAAGGTTATAAGAAAGCAAATCTTTTTAAAGGTTTCTGGCACCGGGGTTTCACTAAATTTATTACAGCCTCCCTTTGAAATTTGTTGTAAAGTCTTTCATCAATTTATAGGTTCCACGCGCAATGATGTTCATGGAAGAATACGAAACATTCGAAACTGAAACTTTCTCGAAGATATACGAATCTCTTACAGCTACGGAAAGGGAATGGATCAACAAGATGAAAAGGCAACTAAAATCAAATCCAAAGGCAGGAGACCCATTACGTTTCCAGTGGTTCAGAGAGAAGAAATTCGAAAACAAAAGGCTGTACTACATGATATCAATGAAAAAGCCGAGAATATTACTGGTCTCTTTCGCATCCAAGAAGGACCAGCAGAAGATAATAGATTACATTCTCCTTCATAAAGAAGAGTACATAGAATTCCTGAATAGCTTCTAATCAGACCTCTTTATCCTTCCTTTTTTCATGTCCTCAAGGCTCTTTGAAAGCTGGAATATTACATCGTCCGCTATTTCCTCCTTTTTCTTGAGTATATCGTATTCTTCTTTTGTTATAGTTATCGTCTCTGGCATAATAATCGCTATAATGTTGTCCTTGCTGTTTAAATGCTTTTTTTGAAAATGGGCCCGAGGAGATGTTCGCAAGCAGTGAGCTTTCGCGCTCACACGGCTCGCTGCGGAAAAACTTCGGCTTCGCCTCGTTTTTCTCTTGCTCGCCTAGTTCGCTTGAATCGAACTCCCGGCCCCTACGTTATCAGCGTAGTGCTCTGCCATTGCTCTCAAAATCCTTTTCTATTTCCGGAGGCTTTGCTTCCGGACCTTTCTTTTGGAAATCTCCAAAGACTTTTCTTTCGGAAAGAAAAGGATTTGGAACTGAGCTACGGGCCCAAAACCGCTTGGCTGTTCAGCGATTTAAATATGATTTACCTGAACAGCCATTTGCATTTATAGTGATGCAAGGAATAATCAGGATATTATATTTCCTTGCTCACTATATGTGAAGCAAATTTCCCAGTCGGGATTATTAATTTGCTTCACTATATAGAAAAAGAGGATATAAGTTCGTTTAGTCGCGCCTCCCTACTAAATCGCTACGAAATGACATGATAGGAGGATCAAGTCCAAAATTAGATGTTGACGTCACTTTCGGCCTTGGCTCAGGTAGAGACAGGCCTATCCCTGCCATCTCAGCAATGGTCTTTGCCCGCTCTTCTTGTCCCTCATCCAGAAGCCTTTCAACAACGGGTCTGTAAGCCCTTATAACAGCGCCGTGATTACCGCTGGCTTCCTCAAGTGCAAGAAGCCTTATGTCAAACCATCCGATATGTAGGCAATTACCGAGACATCTGTAGAATACATTACTCAATGCATCCAGAACGCGCCTTCTGGCGCCTTCTCTTTCTCCAGCGGTTGCAGCCTTTGCCATCAAGCGCACAAGACTTTCAGCAAGCATACTTTCCGAGGGAATCTGCTCACTGGATTCCTTTTCATGGCCTTGTTTAAGACGCAGTTCTTCAACACGTTCATAAATACTGCCCATAAGACCGGGATAAATATGAAGAAAATATCTGGCACGTTCATCTAAACCTTCTCCGAAAGGAGACAATCTTCCATAACGCAGGCAATTACCTAAAGCAGCAACATGATCTTCCTCATTCACGAGCTCCGATGCCCTTGCACGCCATTCATCCACGGTCATCTGTTCTGGATCGTACCCATGTTCAAGGGCATGCATGTAAACAGCTGAATCCTCTGTAATACCGTAATGGCCGAGTTCTCTTCCGACCTGCCTAACTCTGGCAAGCCCTTCTACGTCGCCTTTCGTAAAGAGCGGGCGCATCGAACGATAAATATCCCCAACATCCGACGAAACATTTACATCCATATAAGCACCTTTTGTTACCATTTTAGAGTAGCGAAAATCATTAAAAGGTTTCGGTTCGTTATATAAGGCATGAACGAGCTTTCGGTGCGGCATCTTAAAGATAGCACGGAATACGTAAGAAGCCGTTTCGGCAGGGACTGCGCAGCTGTTCTTACGGACAGGGAAGATGACGGAACTGTCGTTCTTTATGTGAACAGGTCCCTCGGCGGATACAGAGAGCACAACGGCATTTATGTGAGGGAGGTTGATGCTGAAAAACTTGGAGAATTGAATGTAAGAAGTCTCGGAACTGACGCCAGGTTTATGCCATTTTTCGGGACTACTTGGAGAAACGGAGATCTGGTGGAACTCCGTGATTTGAACCGCGAGGAAGATATTGCAACGTCTCTTATAGAACTGAAAGGAGTAGAACCTGGTTATGCAAAGGTTCCGAGCAGAAAATTCTGCTTTTCTTTGGGAGGTTACATACCAGCAGCAGACTTTCCTGAGGATTCGACTTTGGTTCACGAATGTACGCATGGAGTTGTAGCCATAAAATTTCCTTACAAGTTAGGCCAGAAATTGGATGAACGTAGATATATCGTGGAGGAATCGCTTGCCTCTTTTGTAGAACTTTCTTACATGCTGGAAAGGTATCCGGAAGATGCAAGGCGATGGGTAAGTTCAAGAAAAGACATGGAAACTGATAGGGTGCACGCAGAAGCATGGGAATTGATTCTGGGTAGAAACTTAGACTTCGAGGAGCTTATGAGAATGTTGAGAGAACTTTAAACCTTTCGCTCCAGGAAAGAGGACTTGTACTTGTGGTAGAATCTGTGCTCCTTCAGGTGCACAATCTTGACAGAATCACCGCGCTCCACGAAGAATTTTGCCCCTCGTTTTACGTACTCCCCTCCGTGGCCGTCTATTATCAGCGCGCAGTCGCCTCCTACGATCTCCACCTCTATTTTCTTGTCGGCAGGCATTATTATCGGCTTTATGTGGGAATGAAACGGATACAGGGGTACGACAGTTATCGCTTCCAGCGAAGGATCAATTATAGGGCCTCCTGCTGATGCAGCATATGCCGAGGAGCCGGAAGGCGTTGAGAATACAGCACCGTCGCCTGTAAGGTCAAAAACAGTGTCGTCTATTTTGAAGCTTAGATTTAGGACTTTTGAAGGCCTTTTTCTCGCAAACGCTATCTCATTCAGCGAAAGCGGATAAGGCTTTCCGAATATCTTCCGCAAAAGTTTTTCCCTTACAGCCGTGCATTTCAGTCGCATTCTTTTCTCGATGAAATAATCCCTTCGCCGTATCTTTTCCATTTCTTTCAAAAAATCCTTATAGTCTATCGTGCAGAGAAAGCCGTGCCCCTCTATCCGTACAGGCAGTATTGGAACTTTGGCCTGGTAGGCTGCCCATAGGAATGTCCCGTCACCGCCAAGCGTGATTATCACATCTCCGTTGAATTTCTTTAGCGCTGTTCCCCTCGGCCTTCGCAGCCTCAGCGAGGTTGTAAGGTCAAGGTGCACGTCTGCGAATTCATGAAGCCTTTTGTAAACAGCCTTCGCAGCCTTTATTCCGGTGGGGTTCTGTTTTGCAACCAGAAGAATATTCATCCTTCCCTTCTTCTTCCTGTTTCTTTCTTTCCTCCTCGGCATAAAAATAGACGCTAGAAGAAGCTTATATAGTGCTACAAGGAATAAGTTGGGATATGGTAATTCCTTGTGCACTATACTGTGAAACAAGGATATGCCGGTATTATTTCCTTGTTTCACATTAAATTCATTGAGTTGGTCATCTTTTATCTGCGGAAGCCTCCTCGCAAAACCTGCAGCTTTACAAGGTGAACCTTTGGTTCACCTGTACATGCGAATCTTCGATTCGCATGGGATCCTTGTTTCACATTAAAAATAACAGCTCTGTAGAAATCCTTGCCGAAATCATTAGGAAGCCGCTCTCGAAATCTAAGAATTTCTACAAAGCTATTTATTCATATTCTGCGGTTACAGAATAAGTGAGTTTGACGTCCTGTCCTATCTCCCCACCAAGACCTACTACGTCCTGATCCCGAAGCTTCCAGGGCTTTCCTGGGACTACTTTGTACGGGACTCTAACCAAA
Source organism: Candidatus Aenigmatarchaeota archaeon (assembly GCA_016187395.1). Lineage (GTDB taxonomy): Archaea > Aenigmatarchaeota > Aenigmatarchaeia > GW2011-AR5 > JACRAC01 > JACPJV01. Next base: position 16,491 of record JACPJV010000006.1, on the reverse strand, counting down.
TCACTATCCTGAGTTCCGTGCCTTACGATTCCTGCCGCTATTAATCTCTCGCGCTGTTCAGTTGAAAATTCTCCGAAAAGATGGTCCCTGTAAACGCGGGTTTTTGGCACACCCCTGTACGGAGGCAAATCGTGCAACTCAAAGTATTCTTCCACTACTCCACCGCTTCCTTCTGCTAATCTTGCCTTAAGAACAATATTTGCGTGGGTCCTGGAAACCTGCCTGCATTCTGGACTGACAAAAAGCCTTGCTGCAGAATACACCAAGCCCTCTCTTGTTTTATGAAGCCAGCGGATTGTTTCGATATCATCGCTGTCATTTGCATCGAATCTCTTAAGCAGAATTCTCTTGACAACCTCTTCATCTTCTTTCATGTCAGCTACATAATCCGGTCTTTCCCCCTCTGCCATTCTTTGAAGGGTATAATCATATATTTTTCTCACCACTTTTGTTGCCATGTCTCCTTCCTTGATAGTATGGCTCACCAGGGCCTCTTCGGGTCTCTGGAATGTAACCCTGTGTACAATGACTTTTCGGCGTTTCTCTTCTCCTGGTTTTCTCAAATCTTCCCTGGTCATGAAAGTTTTATCCACGTCTTCACCACTCATTTTTTTCACCTATCGAAAGTCATTACTATAAAGTAAATTATTTAAGCCTTTCGTATGACCGTATATACGCATATCGATAGCAAATGTTTTTAAGCATACGTTTTCAATGCACGCAAAAAACCTTTTAATAGTTCTCGCCTATAGGTTATGAAAAGGGCTGATATTAGCCACTTTATAATAATTAAGCTGGGTGCAAAAGGGATTTAAAGCTTAAAAATCAGAATCCACTAAATAGTAGTGTGAGTTGTGCTAACGAATGCACGGTGCGTTGCAACGCACCGTGGGGTGTGGTACGATGGTACTTGCTTCGTCGAAAACTATGGATGCGTTGAGGGCTATAGGCCTTAATAAGTATCAGAGAAACCTCTGGGCAGCGCTGCTTTCTCGCGGCGCATCCACGGCCGGAGAGTTGTCAGATATTTCTAATGTTCCCAGATCAAGATGCTATGATGTTCTGCAATCACTTGCAGATCTGGGCTTTGTCATAGTCCAGCCTGGAAAACCTATGCGCTATGTTGCTGTGGCTCCGCATGAGGCATTCGACAGGGCTAAAAAGCGCATAAGGGAAATGACTGAAGAGCGGGTGCACAAGATAGACAGGATGAAAAATTCGGATATTATCAGGGAGTTGCAGAAGCTGCATAAAGGCAGCATGAAGGTTGTGCAGCCGGAAGAATTATCAGGCTCCATTAAAGGCAGATATGCGCTGCACCAGCATCTGGAAAGCATGATGAAAAGATCGAAGAAGCACGTAAAGATGCTTCTAACTCCAAACATGTTGAATGAAACTGCCGAGAATAAGATGCTTCTGTTCAAAAGACTTTCTGAAAATGGGGTGAAGATCAAAATTCTTGCCCCTATCGAGAAAAATACCGGCGAGCAGGCAAAACTGCTTGCCAAGTATGCAGATGTCAGAGACGTATCGAGTATTGAGAACGTTGATAAAATACTCGGACATTGCGTAATAGTTGACGGGAATGAGTTCCTGATGGGCCTTACAGATGATGCGAAGACTCATCCTACGCAGGACATTGCTTTTTGGACGCAAAGCTCTCACGCCTCTTCCAGATTCCTGGAGCCAGTTTACGACATGGTATGGAAGCAGGCAAAGCCTGTGAAGTAGATCCTGCTGTGATTCTATGCGACTTTTTGGAAGGAGAAACATGATTGTTGATCAGATTGGAACACTGATTGAGGTTCTTCCATATGAAGATGAAGATGTTTCGGGTGAAGGTGACGGCGTAATTCTGGTAGGGAGGCGTTATACTATGAGATTAGTGGATGCTGATGAAAAAAGAGCCGCTTACTGTGGAGAAGGTCTTGGATACAACTTAACCCCCAAGGAATTCAGAAGACTTGGGAAACCGAGATTCGTTGCAATTACACCTATGGATCCTGAACTTGAACTTACTCAGGGATTTTGCTGATGCGGTTGTCCTCTATTCCTCAGATTCATTGGTTCCAAATCCTGTTATGTTTCCGAAAACCCCTGACCCCAGGTCTGCTATCTCAACATCTTCCGGAAGGCTTATTTCTGAATTTACCCTTGAAAATTCAGTGGCTGTTGTTGCAAGTGTGCTTTCAATTGCGCCATCCCCTTGAAGGAGGCGCATATTCAGGGTCATTATCAATGGAAGGCCTGAATCTATTTCGTAACACTGCGATTGCCGCATGAATGTTATCTCGCTCCCTATTGCTGCAAGAGGGGCTTTTTCTTTCAGCTTGTCAAGATCATATTCAATAACAATGCTGTCGCAATTGTATCCGGCGGCTGATTTTCTCCCTTCGTATGCAAGTGTGACAACGCCTTCGTCAAGAAGCGCCTGTATTTGCCTTCGCTCCTGCACAGGGTCTGGCGCAAGGTCTTCCGGCACGTTTTTCGTTTCTATGCATCTTTTTTGCGTCGAGCCTTTTTCCCAGACGCATGAATAGATGTTGCTGTCTATCTTGTATACGTGCGATTCTACAGTTCTCAGGGAAGTTGGATCCTGGAAGCTATAGAACACGTAAGAATCATCGCCTTGCTCGTTTATGAGCATCTCTCCATCCAAATCCAGCGACTGGCCCGATCCCTCTATTCGGTAGTCTGTTTCATAGTGGATCCGGTAATTATCTATGGAAGCTGACTTTTCTGCGTAACCCAGAAAAAGCTCTCCGACGTTCTGGCTTGTCTGCCCCACGCAACCAGCTACAATTAGTATTGATAATATAGGAAGAATTGAAATGATTTTCATGCGATTACTTGAATTAAACGATTAAATATGTTTCTATCCCATAAATTGGGAATGGGAAAGAACAATTCAGGAACACCATTTACAACAATTGTAGGGATGGGAAGACACGGTCCTTTTATAAGGACAGAGAACGGCAGAGAAGTCCCCCTGAGGCATGCGCACATAGGAAGATATCCTGTCGGCACAGAGCTCACATTAAAGACAGAGGATGGAAGATACAGGGTTTTGAATGAAAGAAGACCCTGTGGCGGTCCTGAGGAACTTACCACTACTCCTTATACGATGGGATGATTCGCATTTTAATTAGTACTTTTTCTATACTTATAGTGAATTGATCTTATGCGCATACTTCAGACGCACGTGGATTGGATAGAATATGAGCCGCTGGAGAAGGAAATAAAGGGAGCGGAATCTGTGGAGAGGAAAAAACACCGGCTGGAAGATGCTCTGGTTCTTTTCACGTGCGTGGAGAAAGGGGATAAAGAAGGCATTGCGGAAAAAGTTATCGGGGATGCAAAGGAATTCCTCAAAAAGATAAAGGCGAACGTCATACTCATCTATCCGTTCGCTCATCTAAGTGCAAATTTAGCAAAGCCTGCTGACGCAATTAAAATCATAAAGGCAATGGAAGAGGAGGCGAAAAAGAATAAGATTGAAGTTCATCGCGCTCCTTTCGGATGGAACAAGAAACTGGCTTTGTCAGTCAAGGGCCATCCGCTTGCAGAGCAGTCGCGGGTTTATGGCGCAGCTGAAGGCAAGGCGGGAAAAGAAAGCGCAGGGATAAAATCAACTGTCCAGAGGCTTGGCAAGAGGCCTACGATAGAGGCAGAAAAACTGAGTGACAGCGACCACAGGATTATCGGGCAGAACCTTGATCTATACAGCTTCCACGAGGTTGCGCCTGGCATGGTTTTTTTCCACCACAAAGGCATGATAATAAGAAATATACTGGAGCAGTTTTCCAGAAAAATCCAGCTGGAGCGCGGCTACCAGGAACTGAAGACGCCGCTTGTGATGAGCAAGGCTATATGGCAGATAAGCGGGCACTGGGAGCATTACAAGGACAATATGTTCTTCACGACTGTCGATGAAGATGATTATGCGGTAAAGCCGATGAACTGCCCTGGCGCTATTTTAGTTTTCAAGACACGCTCGCGCAGCTACAAGGATCTGCCTCTGCGGCTCGCAGAGTTTGGTCTTGTTCATAGGAACGAACTGAGCGGCGTGCTCTCGGGCTTATTCAGGGTGCGCGCGCTTACGCAGGATGACGCGCATCTCTTTGTCCGCGAGGACCAGCTTGAAGATGAGCTTGCGAAAGCAGTGGAGCTGGTGGATTATTTCTATAAGACATTCGGCTTTGAATATCGCGTGGAATTATCCACGAGGCCTGAGAAATCCATGGGCGACAGGAAATTATGGGACAAGGCAGAAAGGGCGCTTGAGAATGCGCTGAAAGAGAAAAAGCTGAAATACAAGGTTAACGCAGGCGAAGGATCATTCTATGGCCCGAAGATAGATTTCCATATCAAGGACTCGTTGGGCAGGTTCTGGCAACTGGCAACCATACAGGCGGATTTCCAGATGCCTGAGCGGTTCGACGTCAGCTACGTCGGCGAGGATGGCAAGAACCACAGGCCTGTGATAATCCACCGCGCAATCTATGGAAGCCTTGAGAGATTTATAGGAATATTAGTCGAGCATTATCAGGGAAAATTCCCTCTCTGGCTCGCGCCTGTGCAGGTCAAGATTCTGCCGATATCTGATGAAAACAGGGATTATGCGGAAGGCATTTTGGAAAAGCTTAAGGAAGCTGGAATAAGAACAGAACTTGATGAGCAATCTCATACAATCCAATATAAAATAAGAGAGGCGCAGCTCCAGAAAATTCCATTTATGATTATCACAGGCGGCAAGGAGGAGGAGAAAGGCACAATCGCAGTAAGAACAAGGGAAGGGAAGGTTGAATACGGCGTGAAGGTGGAGGATTTCGTGAAGAGGATTAAGGAGGATGTTGAGAAATTCAGATAGCTATCCTGCGGCAATTTCTTTTTCAACCAGCTCTTCCACCGCATCCCTGATTTCCCTGAGATGTTTCACATGCGTTTCAACGGGCGTTCCTTTCAGGTCCTGAATTTCTCTAAGCACGTAAACCTTCCACTCAGCTTCCGGATACGCCGCCTGTATTTGCCTCTGATGCTCCCTTTCGAAGACGTATATCTCGTTCGCCCTCTTCACCATTTCCTCTGTAAGCCGCTTCCTGCGGTGCCCCGCTACGTTGACGCCTAATTTCATTGATGCCTCTAAAACCGGGGACGGTGCAGGCAAAGATTCCCTTGTTCCTTCGCTCAGCCCTGCGGAATAGACTTCTACGCCTTCTATTCCTCTTTCATCCAGCGCCTGCCTCATCGCATACTCCGCAAAAGGACTTCGTCCTGCGTTGTACATGCAGACGAAGAGGATTTTTCTGGGCATTGTTCCTCTACCTAAAAATTAGGTGCAGCAGAAGCGTTTAATAGCTTTGTGACTCCTACGCCATATATGGCCAAGCCAAAAAAAGATTGGAATCCTGGGAATCAGAAAGAACAATCTCGGTTGTTGATATAAAAGGATCCGTGGAGTCTAAACTAAATTGTTCTCTTCCATGAACTTCCATTCATCAAGAAACCATGGGGTAAATTTATTCTTGTTATCCTTCAGCGTTCTCTTTATCTCTTCTGCATCGAAGAAACGACCCTCAGCAATTTCATCTTTATCCAGATTTATCTTCCCTTCATGAACAGCCTTGTACAACTCAACAAACTCATAATCCCTTATTCTGCCGTTGAAATACTCGTTCTTCTGTAAATGAATGCCTCTGATTTTGATGAGCCTGGGTTTTATTCCAAGTTCCTCCTGAACACCTCTCATAGCTGCCTGATGATGGTCCTCTCCTGACTTCAAGGTTTCTGAGGCGCTGAGATCCCAAGTTGATGGGCATACGTCCTTGTTTGCGCTTCTCTTCTGCAAAAAAATCTTGCCTTCTGGATTGAAAATGAAAATGTTAACAGCCCTGTGGAAAAGACCTTTGGAATGTGCAACATCACGCTTTTCTTGCCCAATAACTACATTTTTCCCATCCACAATATCTAGCAGTTCATCGCTCATAACCATCACCTGTCGAAAAGCATTTTTCCTTTGAATCGATGGACAAAACCGGCAACCCCTGGTTCAAGCAATTTGCCGCCTCCTGAATCGATATGAATACCTGGTTTAGAAACAACCTTACCAATCCAGTAAATTTTCAATCCAGCATATCCGAATTTTTCTTCAAGACTTCCCCTCCTTTTTTCTGGGATGGTGAATAACAATTCGATATCCCCAGCCGGGTACGATGCCATTTCATGCCTATACCTTATTTTCATACCACTTGCCTTATAATCTCCCATGTTCACAGGGATTTCAGAATCATCAATCACAAATCCATAATCTCCCGCGGTATCGTTCAATGCTTTTATAAGCCCGTCGGGAAGGTCTATGCAACTAGTGCATCCAGAAGAAGCCAATATTCTACCTTTTTCTATCGGTGGTTTTTGCACCAACATTCTTTGAAAATCGACCCCTTTAGCGCCCCCTTGTTTGTAAGCGAAAAAACCTTCGTTAAATCTGCTGAGTTCTCCTGTCACACCAACCAAGTCCCCGACTCTTGCCTTGTGCCTGCGTAATACATGATTCTTCTCGACATTTCCCAGACTAACTACGGAAAGACTGAATTCATGCGAGGAATTTGTATCACCTCCAATTAGCCTAGTGGAATTCCTCCACAGGCAGCTATATCACTAAGACTCAGCGAAGTGCAGAAATATCCTATAGAGTCATTTGGTGCGTCCGATGGAAAATCAGCGCCTTCCGATGCCGTATCTACTGTTGCAAGAAGAAACCCCTTCGGAGATTCGATAATCTCGCAGTCTTCATCGAGCCATGTTTTCAGATAGCGCGGCTTGTGCAATCTGCGTCTTAGAATTTTAATAATTTCCATCTCGTCCATAGCTCTGCCTAAGAGATTAAAGTATAAAAGGCTTATCATATTGATGGAAAAATACAGAGATTACAAAGACTGGAGAGCATACTGGGAAAGAAGGGGTAAAGGAAGATGGAAGGATCTTAGAAGAATGAGTGGATACAGTCATAGACTTGCCAAATTGTCAGATAGAACGCTTAGGAAGCTTGTAGGTTCTATTGCTGAGAAGTTGGAGATAAAAGAGAACGATAGGGTATTGGATGTGGGATGCGGAGCTGGGGTTATAACAGTTCCATTATCAAGATGTGCACCAAAAATTATTGGAGTCGATGCTTCACTTTCCATGATCAGATATGTCCCAAACCATACCCCAAGGATATTGGGGGAAGCAAGCCGCCTGCCTTTTGCAGACGGCTCCTTTGATAAGATACTCTGTCATTCGATGTTCCAGTACTTCCCTGATCCAGAATATGCAAGAAAGTCTGTGCTGGAAATGCTAAGGGTTTGTGATAGAAATGGCATCATTTACATAGCTGATATCCCCAATTCAGCGAAACGAACAGAGTATGAAAAGGCAAAAGAACCTGAAACGCACAATCTTACGAGACTGTTTTATGAAAGAGATTTCTTCAGGGCATTTCCAGATGCAGAGATTTTTGATCACGAACTAGAAGGATATGAAAATGCAAGATTCAGGTTTAATGTTTTGATAAGAAAGATATAGAAAATTGCAGTTATAGAAATAAGCGGAAACGGAAGGAGAAAAGGTTGCCACCGCTCTGGTGACAATAATTTTGGATTTGCTATGTCAGACTTTGATTTTAGATTCTAAGTTGCTCGCACGCCTCGCTTGGATAGCCCCGGGCAGATTCGAACTGCCGTCAACGGGTTTCCTTTATCACAGCGTAAACTCAATTTACGCTCAAAGCTTTGGTGACATCCAAAGCCCGTTATCCATAGCCGCACAAAGACGAACCTGCGGTTCGTCATACGGCTTTGACCGCTAGACGACGGGGCTGTTGCCTTTTTCCAGTTAGTAATTTCTGCATCACAAGAACTTTAATACTTCGATTCCCTTATTTCGCTGTGTGCGGAATCTGTTTGGTCTATAATGTGCAAAATGCTTCTGAGATTGTTAAAGCAGGTCTTCTCGCGCAGGAACACAGGGGGCAGAATGGTGTTGGGATAGGCGTGCCGCATGGTATGGAGTTTCTAGTAAGGAAGACTGATGGGATGGCTTCTGATGCCATAAAGCGCGGTGTTTTTGATGGCGTCGATGGTTCCCGGCATGCAGTTGGTCATGTACGCTATCCGACATTTGGTGGGAGGAAGAAAGAAGCCTTGGAAAAAAGCGCGCAGCCTGAAGTCTATTATGGCAGCTGTGCCATCCTACTGGCGCATAACGGCAATATAAACAACTGCAAAATTATAGGGAGGGAAATGGAAGAGAAGGAAATAAAAGTCAATGAAGAAAGCCAGTGCGATGCAAGATATCTTCTTGGCGCGCTTGCATGCGAACTGAATGGCAATGAAGAGCCTACTGATGACGATATTTTTGCTGCAGTTGAGAGAGTCCAGCAAAAAGTTGAAGGAGCCTATTCAGCCACAGCACTGATAGCCACCAGGAGCGGAAGGATGATAGGGCTGGCTTTCAAAGACCCCTATGGGATAAGGCCGATGGTTATAGGAACAAATGAAAGCGGCTTCATGATAGCATCAGAAACGACAGCTCTTGATTTCGTTGGTTTTGACTACTCCTTCGAGCCAGAACCCGGAGAGGCAGTTGTTTTCGATGAAAACGGAGCGCACAGAAAGACGCTTGTTCAGAAAGGAAATTCTCCGTGCATATTCGAATATATTTACTTCGCGAGCCCGGACTCCGTAATGTACGGCGTGAGCGTCGGAGGTTTTAGGTATGATCTCGGTTATGATCTGGCAAGGAGGGAAGACTGCGAATACGACATTCTTATACCGATTCAGAACAGCGGCCTGCACCATTCAGACGGATATGTAAAAGGGATGTGGGATCATCACAAAAAGCATGTCGATGTCGTGCACGCGCTTGTTAAAAGAGGGGGGAGGGTTTTCATAGATCCTGATCCTGACAGAACGGAGAAGGTAATAAGAAAGCATTCTCCTATCAGACGCTTTATTCATGAAAAGCGGGTAGCGACCGCTGATGACTCAACTGTAAGGGGGGATACGGCAAAAGCACTCTCCGGAATACTTTACAGCGCAGGGGCAAGGGAAGTTCACCAAAGGGCTTCTGCAGGGATCAAATCTCCCTGCTACTACGGCATAGATACTCCGGATCCAAGAAAGCTGGCAATTTATATGATTCAGCAGGAGATAAGGAAAGAACATCCTTTATGGGACAAGGACCGTATTCATGCAGAAACAGAAAGGAGGTTTGCAGAAAGGATAGACTCCACGAGCTTCAGGTATAATCCACCCGACGTTATAGTTAGCATCATGAGAAGAGCGGGGATACCAACACCCGACGCAGCCTGCCTTACGGGCGAATATCCCACCCCTGATGGCCGCAGGCTTCTTCAGATAGCACAGACCTTTGATGGAGGAGGCAAAAGGGTCTACGACGTCTGATTTTTAACCGATGCAAGCAAATATTATCATGCCTATCTCAGTTCTGCGTTTGGGCCACCGCCTCGGCCGCGATGCAAGGATAAGCACGCACTGCGGACTTGTAGCGCGCGCCCTCGGTGCGCGGGAGATAATTTACACAGGCGAGCGCGATCAAATCCTTCTGGAAAGCGTGAATGAAACGGCAAACAGATGGGGCGGTCCTTTTTCGGCAAAATATGAGGAAAACTGGAAGCATGTTGTGAAAAAATACAGGAAGAGGAATTTTTCAATTGTGCATCTGACGATGTACGGCATGCCTGTTCAGAAGGTAATCAGAAGGATAAGGAAAAAGAAAAATATCCTTGTAATCATCGGCGGCGAGAAAGTTCCGCCGCAGGTGTATCAGGAGGCGGATTTTAATATTGCAGTCACAGGCCAGCCGCACAGCGAGGTGGCTGCCTTAGCGATATTTCTGCATGAATACTTCAGGGGCAAAGAACTTGGAAAGAAATTTCGCGGCGCTAAACTCAAAATCAAGCCGCAGTCAAGGGGGAAGAAGGTTGAAGGGGTTGACTAATCGTTAAATATTGAACAATAGAAATAGAAAAGGGGATTCAATGGGAATTGCAACTGCAGCACCCAAGATATTACAACAAACATCAAAATATTTCAATTCAAGTTTTAAGGAGATTCCTTCTTTACCAGACCTAATAACCTCGCCTCCGAACACAGCACCAACCTCCACAGATACGCAGTTTCCACAGCAAAGACAACTTCCACTACCCTTGCCAGAAAATTCAAAATGCTTTCAATTAGGACGAGGAGAGCCAGAGTGTGCCAAATTTTACAGGGACGAATGTAATCAACACGCTTGCTGGAAAATCATGGCATGCCCTATAGTTCACAATCCTGTTCATGATTCGGATGGCATAGTTTACCCTTCAGCCTGCTGGGCAGAACAATTGGGTGTTATGAATTATCAATATGGGTATTCAAGAAGATTACCGATATTTATTTCTAATTTATGGCGTAAGCATGGCTATGAAGTGCCTTTTCCGGATGTGGCATTCTCATATGGACTTGACAGTGCCCCAACGCTGACTTCATTTTTATGGAAAAATAGTACACAAGCAACTATTTTAGAATATTTCATCTCAACTAATAGTTCACTAATTACCAATATAGATAAAGTTTATCCAGTATACGGAAGAACAGTAAGGGCACTTTTGATATTTATAAATTTTGATGAAGTTTATCCTGAGTATACTCTTATCAACTGGACTAAAAAATTTGAAGCAGCTGAGAATGAAAAAATGATAAAAATGCAAGAAGTTGATAATCCTCTGCAATATGATATAACGCCTGTTGTAATAAATCCCCCAGAAGGCATTGAAAGACCAATTCCACAAATCAGCTACCAATATTACTATTCTAATGATGATATAGAAAAAATTTATAGTGCAGCAGTCAATAAGATAAACCAGAGCAACTTCCAAATGCTAATATTATCCCCAATTTTTATTCTTGAAAGGCGTGCAGGTGGTTATGCTAGTTTTTGGAAGAATATGTCATTCGCTTATTCACCATTAGCCATAGGTGGAAACTATAATTTCACTTCGGATAAAAAAGAGTTGCTTTTATTTTTAGAATTCTATGGAATGTTTGGCTTATTTAGTCACGAGGCTTCACATGCATCCTTCGGATTGCATGATACTTTTCTATCTTATGAAAATCAGTTATATTTGACCTTTGAAGGGCAGAACATAGATCCCTTTACTGGAAAGAAAGAAGGAGAATATAGAAATTGTGAGTTCTTTAAGCATTCTCCCGACTATTTCGCTATAGAACTACCAGATGATCTGAAGATATATGCTGATGAAAGGCCCTCTTGGCTAGAGGCTGATTCTTCAAGTTCATGCTCATTTAGATTAAATGATATTAAATTTTATTTGTACGATTTAGATAATGACAATGAGTATGAACTAATGTTCTCCGGTCAAATATTTGCTACACAAGTCAGGAGAATGGCAGGATGGGTTGATATAGATAGTGATGGAGTAGCAGAGATCGCAGACTATTCCCCTTACGGTGGATACAGGGAACTATTTTCATGAAGTTAAAATTGTAGGTGAGAGATTTCCTCTGGCTTACCTAGCAGATGGATTGCTGCTTTTTCCGATGCCAAGAGAAATAAAAGCCCGCAGGAAAGGGGGAAGAAGGTTATAAATCTCCAAAAACCAAAAATAGCGCATGGGAGGGAGGACTAAGGGATTCTGGAGCGACATAGAAAATGTAGAAAGGGCATGGCTTCTTACAGCAAAACAGCTTGGGAGGTATCCGACATCGCCGGAATTCATGAGGGCATATGGAGGGGCGTGTGGAGCGCTTTACAGGGCTCACAATACATTTTACGACGTGTTCGAGGCAAGGATGAGGAGGCGACATCCGGTTGAAAGCATAATGAAAATGAGCATTCCGCCGCTTGACGATAAAATTTCTGATACGCCGCGATCTTCTGAAGCCGGAGGAAATGGAGAAGCCCTCCATGCGCAGCCCGTGGGGACAGAGACCTCCAAAAAAAGACCTCCGCCTGGTTTCTGGACAGAAGAAAGAAGGGAGATTGCATATCTCTATGCCACAAAACAACGGGGAAACTGGGCCGGCCCTGACATATTCATGCGTGCCTTTGGAGGGGCCTGCACCTCTGTATATGATAACATGACATTTCCTGAGTTCTGCTCTGGAATGCAGGAAAAATACAGGCTCGAAGATGTCCTGAAAATGGACATAGAGCCTCCAGTGCCTCCAAAATGCGAGATAAAACCGCTTAAAAGACCAAAACAAGAAATGGAAAGCAAACCGTTCGAAATTGTCAGGAAAGACCCTGCCAAGAGGGAGCCGATACTTCTGCCTGACACGATGGATTCAGAAACAACCGCTTCTCCGGCAGCTGTTGTCCCGGCAAGGCGGGAAAAACCACATCCTCTTGGAGGAAACAATGAATATCACGGCTTCTGGGATATGGAAAACATAGAGCTGGCATACCTTCATGCAGTGCAAAGAGGGGGAGGCTGGGCAAACAGCAGAGATTTGTCATCATACTACGGAGGCGCATACCCGGCCTTGGCGACTATTCATGGGATAAGCTTCCCGGATTTCCGCAGCAATATGCAGGAAAGATATTCACTTGAGGAAATAAAGCGGATGGATCTTCCTTCCCTGAATTCCCCCAGACCTCACAGACGGTCTCCCATGCAGAGAAAGGCAAAGGACACTGAAAAGCCTGTGGAGCCTGCCGGTCTTCATCATGATGCCGATGCGAATGTGAAACCTGAAATAGTGCATCCTGCTTTGCCTGAAAGACATCCGGAAAAGGGCAGGAGGCTTTTCTGGACCCGCGAAAGGATAGGGCAGGCATATCTTTACTGCATAAGGGAAAGAAGAGGGTGGATGAAGGCTGGCGAATTTGAAAGGCATTATCCGCATCCATATGAAGTGCTGAGAAAGGTTCATAGAATACCTTTCCGGGATTTCGTGGCAGAGCTTGTAGAGGAGGGGGTCAGGGTAAGGGACCTCCTGAAAACGCCGATAGAGCCTCCGAGGTCTCCGTCAAGGCCTGTGGTGCCTCTGACGTGGATGGAACATATGGAGAGATTCATGCGCCTGTACAGAAACGGAAAGGGGAAGGAGAAGGACGGGCATCCTGTCCGCAGAAGCAGCCGTTACTATGCAATGCAGGATAGCCATTATACAGATGAGGACACGCCTCTCCCTGACGAGGGACAGCCAGAGCCTGCGGAAGAGAACGTTCCAATTCCTTCCGGCGCAGTAAAATATATGCTTGAGGTTCCACCTTCCAGCATTCACGGCTGCTTTGTAAGGCAGCACCTTGTTGAAACGCCCGGAGGAAGGGTTCTTGGGAACCTCCACCTGAAAGAGCCGGACGAGATAGTATGTTTCGAGGTTTCCGGGCTTGTCCTGAAAGAGAGGGCTCCTCCGGAGCATACGGTTGCCTTCTATGTTTATAGGATGACGCACCAACGAAGACATGTGAGTGTACGTGGAAATGGCGGTGAGATGCACGGCAGTGCCTAGAACAGTTTTACCGTGTCATCAGTACAACCCTGCTCCTGCTGTTTTCATCTGATATATGATAAGAACTTTTTCTTTCCACTTCTTCTGCAAAAGCCCGCAGCTCTTCGTGCAAGGGCATGGTGTTGTATGGCAGTCTTTCCCTCGCCGCCCCTACTGACATAAACGATTTCAATTCTACAAATTTGCTTTCGGTTCTATCAATAATTTCCGCATATTCTTCAGGATTTACCATGTTCAGCCCTTTGACAAGGGTTAGGCGGATAACAGTCGCGCAGCTTTTGTGCTTTATTTCTGCCAAAGACTGCATAAGCAGCTCCCATGTATTTTTCATCAGTGGCTTGACTGTTTTCACAAAAATTTCCTTATCTGGACCCGCGAGCGTTATGTACAGGTTTGTGGGCTCCGGGTTCAGGTTTTTCACCTTGTCTGGCAGCGTTCCATTCGTGACAAGAAAGGCAGTCATTTTTCTGCTCAGCACTTCCTCAACCAATTCATTTATTCTCGGATATAGCATCGGTTCACCATCTAAAGAAATAGCAACCTGCGTCGGCCTCTCTGATTGATGAATTTTACCTCTTTCCACATCAGGATTTCCGGCAAAGCCCTGGAGCAGCTGCCTTCTGGCTTTGATACATTCTTCGATAATTATGTCTGGCGGGTCAACTGCACCGAACCACTTTGGCGCGCTTAGCTCTCTTAAACGCCAGCAGAACTGGCATGATTCTGTACAAAATGGCACGGAGGGCGTCATTTCCATGCAGCGATGTGATTCTATTCCGTAAAACTGCTGCTTGTAGCAGGCACCCTCGCCACAAAGAGAATTCTTTGTCCATGTGCACACCTTGACAGCGCTGTGCTTGCTAGGGCCGACAAAGCGGTAGCCCATGTTCCGCTCCATTTTTGCGATGAGCTCTTGAGGAAGGACGGGCTTTCCGGGTTCTGTCTGCATTCTTAATCTTGCATCAACCTCGGGGTTCCACTGTTGCAACGATTCTTCTGTGGCAGGTTCCATCATTAATGGTATAACCATAGAATAAGCTATTTCATCAGATATTTAATCTTTCTGCGTTTCTTATTATTGATGTCTTTCAAAGACATAATTTCTCTTGCTTCAGGCGTTTCTCTTGAGAAGATTCCTGACGGCTACCAGACTATAGGAAACATTATGCTCTTGAAATTCTTCCAGACTACTGGAAAAAAGGAAAGGAAAACCATAGCAGATACTTGTTTGAAAACATTTTCCAATATAGAAACTGTGTGCGAGATAAACGGAATAGAAGGTGAATTTAGAATTCCAAAAACAACTATCTTAGCATCCCGCATTTCCAAGCCTACTCTGGAAACAACCCATACAGAGAATGGGATTAAATTCAAAATTGATGTTGGCAAAATAATGTTTTCAAAGGGAAATCTCAGCGAAAGACAGAGACTCATAGGAATGATACAGAAGGGAGAGACGATAGTAGACATGTTTGCCGGAATAGGCTATTTTTCATTGGGCCTGGCAAAACATTCGCCTGCAAATAGAATATACGCGGTAGAAAAAAACAGGAAGGCGTTTGATTATCTGAAGCAGAATATCAAGCTGAATGGTATAAGGAGCATAGAACCGAAACGCGGCGACTGCAGAAAGATCAGGATAAGGGAAAAGGCTGACAGGGTGATTATGGGGTATTTCCCCGGCACTGAGAAATTCCTGCCACATGCATTCAAATTTTTAAAAGAAAGGGGCGTTGTGCATTACCATAACTTATACAGCGACAAGGAGCTGTGGGAAAAGCCGCTGAAGGATGTGGAAAAGGCAGCAAGGAAAAGCGGCTATAGGATTGTTTCAATAACAGGCAGAAATGTTGTAAAGAGCTATGCCCCTGGAATATGGCATACGTGCCTGGATTTTGCGGCAGAGAGTGTTTCATAGAGTCTCCTTCTTAGCTTGCCTCAATTTCCACATGCTGTATGCAATCAGGATAATTCCTATTGCAAAAATTACAATAAGAAAGTAATCTGTTGCAGCAGAAAATTGCGATATGTCTGCTGTTTGCGGTGTTTCTGCTATTTCTTGTGCAGCTTTCTCTACTCCTGCAATGTTTTGTATGGAGGCTGATTCTGTAAATTGGCTTGCTGCACTCTGAAATAAATAGGAAATGAAGCTGCCGATTGTTAGGACGATTCCTAATGAT
This sequence comes from Candidatus Aenigmatarchaeota archaeon, assembly GCA_016187395.1. GTDB lineage: Archaea > Aenigmatarchaeota > Aenigmatarchaeia > GW2011-AR5 > JACRAC01 > JACPJV01. The sequence continues at coordinate 794 of JACPJV010000006.1, read as the reverse complement.
AGCATGAATATGTTTTGCACCGGGATTTTCGGCTTTACTATGTTTCTGCTCTTCTCTGTTAATTCATAGTAGACCCATTTATGCCCTGTCTCTGTCTTCTTTACAAGCCCCAGATTTTCCAATGCCTTGAGATGCTCCACTACAGTTGACGGCGATAAATTAAGTTCTTTTGAAAGCTCTGCGGGCATCTTGCGCCTTTCTTCCAGTTTTTTTAAAATGCCTGACTTTGTGTCGCTTGCCAGCGCCTTTATGGTGCTCTTGTCTATTTCCATAAGTGAAATTGGGGCGAAAGATATATAAATTTCGATTATTCGGTTCTTTCCGAATGATTTGCAGTCACTTTAAGAAGCCTTTTGGGAAATTAAATGCATGAAACACATCCTGCCTGCAATCGTGATAATCGTCGTGATAGCTGGAGCTGTCATTATAGAGAATTACCGGTCTCTGGAACCTTCTGTTGAGAAGCTGAATGTATTTGCATCTGAAAGGGAATTGAAGGCTTTTCTTGAGGAGAACAGGGGCTCGGGAATTTACTATACAGGCGCCCTTGGAATTTCGCGAGGAATTGCGTCTGCTGAAGTTTTGACATCAGAATCCTTTGCAACAGCTGCTCAGGCGCCTGCGCCAAAGGCAGCGGACTATTCCACTACAAACATCCAGGTCGCAGGCGTGGACGAGGCGGACTTTGTAAAAAATGACGGCGAATACATCTATCTCATATCGAACAATAAAGTTTTGATTATGGATGCGTTTCCGGCAGAGGAAATGCGCATTGCCTCGGAAATAAATCTCGA
>JACPJV010000010.1 GCA_016187395.1 Candidatus Aenigmatarchaeota archaeon | reverse complement strand
TTTTCCTGATATCGTCGATAAAACCCATCTCAAACATCTTGTCAGCTTCGTCAAGAACAAGTATTTTTATCGCGCCGATGTTTATGGTTCCCCGTGAAAGATGATCCAAAAGCCTGCCTGGAGTGCCTACGACGACGTCAGCATGCCTCAGGTGCATGAACTGGGGGTCTATTGATACACCTCCGTATATCTCAACAATATAGGTTTTCCTGTATTTCGTGAACTTCCTGAATTCCCTTGCAACCTGGTTGCAAAGCTCCCTGGTAGGAACTATGACCAGTAATTGCAGACCCTTTCCGGGAACAACCTTCTCAAGCGCAGGAAAGCCGAACGCGGCTGTTTTTCCCGAACCCGTGAAGGACAGCCCAATGACATCCTTTATAGGTATGCATTTTTCCTGTATTTCCGTGAATTCTGAAAAACCAAGATCGAGAATGGCCTTCTCAAATTCAGGCTTCAGCGCAATTCCTTTTGTATTCATGCAGGAATGATTCTTCCGCTGCTTTTAAATGCTTGCTATAGCGCCACAATAAAAAAATTATTTATGCCTGAACGATTAACAGAAGTTCGCCGCAGGCGAATTTGGGGCTGGACAGCTTACGGGTTCTGTTATGCTTGAACAACTAAATAATCGCCATATGGTTTAGTTGTTCAGCACAAGCATGAACTGAAATTCATGCTGTGCAGCAGGAACCTCGTTCCTGCTTGCATACTGCAAACCAACATATCATATGCCGTTTATTAAGTTGGTTTGCATTAACTTAGAGAGGGATTTATAAATAAGATTTCTGCAGAACATATAATTTGGAGGATTTTCCAATAAATGATGAAGACCGAGTCTCCGCCGCCTAAAGGCGGCGGTTTCCCGAGGTCTTCAGCATCTCGGAAGCCTTCTGTATCTTATCCCACGGCTAAAGCCGTGGGTTTTAAGAGGAGGCTTCCGAAGATAAGGAAGATGAAGTTTATACAGAAGACATAGGAAAGCAGAGAAATGTGAGTGGGGTTGTAAGAAGTAACCTGCCTGAAACAACGCTGGAAGCATACCTGCATTCATGGGGCGTACCCAGATGCTATACTTTTGAATATCCAGAACTCTTTGCAGCTACAGACCCTGAAAGGCAGCTGCAACTTGTTGAGAGGTCGCTTGCAATTGCTCTGGGGAATTTGAATCCCTAGATTCTTTATAAAATCATGATACGATGTTATTCTGATACCATGCAATTCCTTTCAATCCGCGAGGCAATGTCAAAAGGCGGCGGCGCTGTGGCTGTGCGGGGCTGGTGCTACCGCCAGCGGGCGGGGTTCAAATGTTAAAAGCCCTCTAGAGAAGTATTCCTATGGAAGTAACCGAAATGAAGGCTCTACTCAAAGAAATAGAATCGATAACATTCAGCGAGCATTTCCATGGAGAAAAAGTAAAGTTAAGAGGAATTGCAGAAGATGAAGTAAACTCTCACCTGGCTTCGCCTCTAAAGCTCATAGATGTGGATGATCAGGGAGGCGAACCAAAGGGCCACAAATATTCATTTTTGTTCAGCAAGTCCGGCAAATACGATTTGAAAGTTGTAGTGTCTATAAAGGATAAAAGGTTAAATGTTATTACTGCACATATACAAAACATAAAGAGGAGAAAGGTGTATGAAAAATGGCTAGGAAGGCAAAGGTAGACTATGATAAGGAGAATGACATATTGTGGGTATATAGCGGCGAGAAGGTTAGAGACAGCCTTGAGATTGATAGTTTCATAATTGATTTTTCACACGATGATAAGGTTGTTGGAGTCGAAATACTCGATGCATCAGAAGTCATAAGCAACCTTGCGCTGAGCAGGATCAGCAGGGAAATGCTCTCAAACATAAAGGAAACAAGCCTGAGCATTTACCAGAGCAGGGAGCTGTTTTATGTTGTTGTGGGCATTGTACTGGAAGTAGACAACAAGCTGAGGGAAATACCTATACAGGTTCCTGCACCAAAAGTAGCTGTAGCGGTGCAGGGGTAATCATTCTGGATTCTTTATAAAATCACAATGCGATGTTATTTGTGATATCATGCAATTCCTCTCCATCTCGCAGGCGATGAAGCAGGGCAGCGGTTTAGTGAAGATCCGCGGCTGGTGCTACCGCCAGCGGAGCAGCAACAAATTTATTTTCATCGTGCTGCGCGACTCGACTGATATAATCCAGTGCGTGGTTTCGAAAGACAAAGTGAATGAAAAAACATGGAAGGATGCGGACAAGGTGCGCATCGAGTTTTCTCTGGAGATAGAGGGCACGATAAAGGAAGACAAGAGAGCGCCTACTGGGTATGAAATTGATGTTAGTAAACTGCATATCGTGGCGCCAAGCGAGACGTTTCCTATAACGAAAGACAAATCTACGGAATTCCTTTTGGATGTCCGCCACCTATGGCTGCGCTCCCGCCAGATGACTGATATCATGAAGGTGCGTTCTGCCGTGCTGGAGGCGTGCAACGAGTTTTTCAAGAAAGAGGGTTATTATGAAACAGCGCCTCCTATAATAACAGGCAGCAGCTGCGAAGGCGGTTCTACCCAGTTCGAAATCAAGTATTTTGACGAGAAAGCCTACCTGAGCCAGTCTGCGCAGCTTTACCTGGAAGCGCTGATTTTCTCCCTTGAGAAAGTATGGGCGCTGACGCCCTCGTTCCGCGCCGAGCCTTCGCGCACTCAGCGGCATTTAGCTGAGTACTGGCACTGCGAGATGGAAGCGGCGTGGATGGGTTTTGAAGGGCTGCAGAAGTTCGAAGAAGAAATGATTTCGTTCATCTGTCAGTATGCGGCAAAAAATGCAGGGGGGCAGCTAAGTGCATTAGGCAGGAAACCTGCTGACCTCAAAAAAGTGAAACCGCCTTTCCCACGGCTTAGTTATGATGAAGCCCTGAAAGAGCTGGCAAAAAAAGGGCATAAGGTAAAATGGGGTGAAGATCTGAGAACAGAGGAGGAAAGGCTGCTAACTGAAAAACTCACAAAGCCCCTGATAGTCACGCAATACCCGAAGGCAATCAAGGCATTCTACATGAAAGAAGACCCGAAGAATGCAAAGCTGGTGCTGTGCAACGACGTGCTGGCTCCTGAAGGCTTTGGGGAAATAATAGGCGGCAGCGAAAGGGAGACGGACAATGCAAAGCTGATAAAGAGGCTGAAAGAGGCGGGCGAAAGCACAAAGGACTATCAGTGGTACCTGGACTTGCGGAAATATGGCTCTGTGCCGCATTCGGGCTTTGGCCTAGGGATAGAGCGTGTTGTGCGGTGGCTGTGCAAGCTGGAGAGCATTCGTGACGCTATACCCTTCCCGCGCACGATTGCGAGGAAGTATCCCTAGAATTCATACTTTATGGTAGGAAAAAGTATAAATAAGTATTCTAACTAAGTAATACCATGCAGATGGAAAGGGTTGTTAGCGAGAAAGGGCAGATTGTGATCCCGAAGGATGCAAGGGATTTTGTAGGCATCAAGCCCGGGTCTATGGTAGTCATAGAGGTTCAAGGCGGGGGGATAGTCATAAGGCCGCAAAAAACTGGAAAAGAGTTCGTGGACTACTTCTGCAAAACTTCGAGAAAGCTGAAGCGATCGCCAACATCAAAGGAGTTAAAAAGAACCATGGAGGAGCAGTATGATTTACCTTGACGCGAATATCTTCGCATACTCGTTTTTGAGCGAGGATGAAAAGGCGCATCTATGCAGAAAGATTCTTGCAAAAGTTGCAGACAAAGAAATTGCGGCTTTCACTTCAGCCCTCACATGGGATGAAATAACATGGGCTGCAAGAAAGAATCTGGGATTGGAAGATGCAAAGGAAGAAGGGAGGAAATTTGCGGAATTTCCTTTCCTTAATATTTTGGATGCTAATTCAATAATAATAGGCATTGCACAGCAGCTTGTAGAAAGATATGGAATAAAACCGCGGGATGCAATCCATGCTGCTACAGCGATAGCAAATGGCATTAGAGAATTAGTAAGTGATGACCCGGATTTCGATGCGATAAAAGAAATTAAAAGAGTGCCGATAGAAAAGTTCAGGTGAAGTCATATGGGAGAAGGACTGAATTTTGGCTACGATAAGGACGGAGATATCCTGGATATAAGCATAGGCAAACCCAAGCCTGCTGTCAGCAAGGAGATTGCAGAAGATGTCTTTGCAAGGCTCGATCCGAAAACCAAAAAGATAGTGGGTTTTATGATAATGAATTTTGAAAAGCGCTTTGGCGGCAAACTGGGAAAGGAGGAA
>JACPJV010000009.1 GCA_016187395.1 Candidatus Aenigmatarchaeota archaeon | reverse complement strand
CAGCGATTTCCAGTGCCCGTTCTGCCGAAGATACTTTACAGCCTCTCATCAGCAAATTTTACAAAATTATGTTGACAGCGGCAAGGTTTTGTTCGTCTATAAGCACTTTCCATTAAGTTTCCACGAGGGAGCCGGGCCTTACGCGAATGCGTTTGAATGCGCTGCGGAGCAGGGCAGGGGGGAGGAGATGCATGACAAAATATTTGAAGAGCAGGAGAAGGTTGGTTCAGGAACCGTGCCGTACGTCGGCGATGAAACGGTGAAGCAGTGGGCAGTTGATCTAGGTCTGGATGCAGCGCAATTCGACGGCTGCTTTGACTCAAGCAAGTATCAGGGCAAGATAGACTTGGATTTCAGCGATGGCGCTGCTGCCGGTGTCAGCGGAACTCCGACCTTTATCATAGGCAACGATGACATCGGGTATGTGAGCGTTGTCGGAGCGCAGCCTTATTCTGCACTGAGCCAGGCAATCGAGCAGCAGCTTGCAAGGGTTTGATTCATTGTATCATACTTATGCCTAAGATTGAACGCAGTGCCAAGATTTCTATCCCGCGCATACGCATAGGTCGTGATATCCATACGCTGAGCCCTCTGGAACACGATGTTATCAGGGTATTGTGGCGCTATGATGGCGGAATACGCGTGCGTCACGTGCATGCAAAGCTCCGCATGAAAAAAATCGCTCTGACATCCGTAGCCGTTATTCTGGACCGGCTCCATAAGAAAAGGCTTGTTGGGCGCGAGATAGCGCAGGGAAGGGGAGGAAGTCATTATATTTATTCGCCCCTTTTGTCACAAAGGGATTTCGAGCTTTCAGTCATGGACGCGGTTGTCGAAAGGCTCCTTGACCGCTTCGGCCATACCGCTGTTTCTTATTTCAATGGGCGGTTTTCCAGGAAAAAGAAGAGAGCAGAATAGCGTGATAATATGGCAGATTTTTCCCCCCTGATACTCGGCTGCTTTCAGGGCTTTACGCCTGATATGAAGGTGCCGTTAGCCCTTTTAGCACTGTCAATAGCAGCAGTCAGCTTCATTGTGCTGAAGAAGGCCACCCCATCTGCAAAGGGCAAGATAGGGCTGATATACCTGCATCTTGCCTCCCTCTTTTTCACACCCGTTATGCTCTTTACCAATTTCGGCTGCGGCGTCGGCTGCAGCGCATGCTATTCCGATGTGTCCCACCTGGTGGCTTACTCGCTGCCAAGCACCCTGCTGCTCGCCGCTCTTGCAGGCTTTGTGATTATCCCGGGCTTCTACATGCGGAATAGCATTAATGCCCCAAGGTGGATGAGAAGTTTTGCCGGGAGGCATGCAAAGAAAAATGGAATGAAAAAGCCAAGAATATTCCTCCTCGACGGCGCATTTCCGAGAGCCTTCAGCACAGCGCGTTCCGCTATCTTTGTTTCAGCAGGACTTCTGGATATACTCAGCAGAAAGGAGCTGGAAGCAGTGCTCTTGCATGAAATACATCACCTTAAGTCGCGCGCTTCAGCCCTCCGCTTCTCCTCGCTGCTTATGAAATTATCGCCGTTCACCCTCTTCCGCGCTTTCGGCGAATCCGGGAATGAGGAGGCCTTGGCGGATAGATATGCGGCAAAGGTGCAGGAAACAAAAAGGCATATCAACTCGGCAAGGGCAAAGATTAACGCATTTAAATTCTAAGCCTTACATATGTTGTAATACTTGGTGATGAAATGGAAGAGGAAAGGACTTCGATGAAAAAGAGTTCGCTAATTCTTATTGTCACGATTGCGGCGCTGGCTGTCGGGGCTGCGGCCGGGATCGGCACGATGGCAGTGCTGCAGCCAGGCATAACTGGAAACACAGCCATACAAACTACAGCGCCAGGGACGCAATCTGAATCTGGCAGCGAAGCTGCGGCAAGCGGTACTTACGGACATGTTCATGCACTTGCGCTGCTGCCGGAAAGCCGCGTGCTGCTTATGGGCTCACACAACGGGCTCTACAGGAGCATGGATGAGGGCGCTACATGGGCAAAGGTTGACGTGCGCGGAGACGTCAATGCGGGCGACTTCATGAGCCTTGTTTTAGATCCGCGGGATGAAAATATAATCTATGCGGGCGGGCACGATCTGGGGGTAATAAAAAGCACTGATGGAGGGAATACATGGGTAAGATGGGATTCAGGTATAAGCGGGACAGATATACACGGCTTTACCATAAACCAGCGCAATCCAGATTTACATCTTGCATACTCTGTCGGCTACGGGGTTTTCCGCTCAACAGACGGCGGTAAAACATGGAAGCGCATGGATGACGGACCTGAGAATCCGGGCGTGCGCTCTCTCGGCTACCTAGCTGTGCAGACATCCATGGATAAATCCATGGGCTGGGATAACTGGGGGCTGCTGCTTGCAGGAACGAGCGGCGGTCTCTACAGCAGCTTCAGCTGCTTCTGCGGCTGGACAAAGGTAACAGAAGAATTTGACGATTCCACCATATTTGCCTTGGCAAACGTGCAGGCAGATCTGCGCACGCTCTATGCAGGGACAAAAGACGGCATATTCAAGAGCACCGACGAAGGCGCAAGCTGGAGAAAGCTCGATGGAAGGGGTCCGATCGCAGGCATTGCGATAAATCCATCCAGTCCAGGCGTAGTATATGCGGTAGACGAGTCCGGACTTGTTCTTAAGACGACGGATGGAGGAAACATGTGGATGGTTCTGTAAACATCGGTGATAAAATGAAGGAAGAAATTGCCGTTAAAAAAAGCTCACTTGTAATTATTGCTTCTGTCATCTTAGTAGTCGTTGTTGCAAGCACCTTCATTTTTCTGCCAAAGCCGCACATAGAAACCGAGGCTCATTCGTCTGACACCCTCACAGCAAAATTCGCCCTGCTCAGCAAGGCAGGCACAAACTTCTGCGCAGGCCCGGATATCCTTGAGCGCGTTCAGGGAGACAGGCTGCAGGGCGCCTGCTGCTCTGCCATGGATTTTCACAGGTATGCGGAGCAGGTGGAAGGGCTGAAGAAATATTCGCATATAGATAAAATCCCTCCCGACCCATACGACATTCCCCGCTCCCTTGCAGAGGAGCTTCTGGATTACCAGAAAACTATTCAATTAACGCCAGAGCAGCAGGCTGTATATGACGAAGCTATGCAGATGTCTCACGAAGGCGGACCCTGCTGCTGCAAGTGCTGGCGCTGGTACGCGTTCGAAGGGCAGGCAAAATACCTGATTACTGAATACAATTTCGATTCTGAACAGATCGCTGAAGTCTGGGATTTGGAAGACGGATGCGGCGGCTCAGGTCATGAAGGGCATGGTGATGGCCATGCAGAGCGCGAGGAGTTTGAGCCGCAGAATTGATTTGCGATTTTTTGACTTGTGTTTTAATTAAGCCTGACATTTAAAAACAGGCATTGGAAAGGTGGCGTGATGAAACTGGTCGAAGTCCTGAAGATGCGCAGTTATCTTCTGCTTGCAGCTGCGTCTTCTGTTGTATTTGCATTTATCTACATCTACACGCAGGTACTGTTTAATATCGCGAATTTTGACATCTGGATATCCATTATACCGTGGTATAATGCAATCCTGTTTGTGATTTTCGCCGTGCTTTTCGGGATAACAGTCTCCTATCAGGTTTATACGTGGCGCCAGCCAAAGGCATGCCCGATTAACATGAAAGCAAAAGGAACAGGAGTTAGCGGGGCTGGTTATTTCATCGGCCTCCTGATCGCGCAGTGCCCTGCCTGCGCCTCGCTTGGCGCGCTGTTTTTGCCTGTCAGCGCGTTCACGTTCTTCGTCCAGTTCAGCTGGCTTTTGAACCTGGTGAGCATAGGGCTGCTGCTCTTTGTGCTCAACTATCTTGGTGGGTTCAGGAAATAGCAAGGGCTGGAAAAATGCTTTTATTCCTCCGATTCTAAATTCTACGCATGAATATCCAGTCCATCAATCCTGCCACCGAACAGGTAAACCGCGAGTTCGAGGCAATAAGCGGTTCAGAAGCTGTGAAAGAAGCCAAGGCGGTAGCCAAGGAAGTGAGGAGGGCATTCAGGAAATGGAGGCGCATTAAGGTAAAGGAAAGGGCATCCTTTCTGAGAAAGCTTGCGAATGTTCTGCGAAAGAATAAGCAATCCTACGCACGCCTGATTACGACAGAGATGGGAAAGCCTGTTGCGGAAGCAGAGTCAGAAATAGAAAAATGCGTCCTTATCTGCGAATATTACGCTGACAATTCAGAGAATTTTCTTAAGCCTGAAATCGTCCAGACAGATGCAACAAAAAGCTATATTGCATTCGAACCTTTAGGAACCATACTTGCGATAATGCCCTGGAATTATCCCTTCTCACAGGCATTCCGCTGTGCCGTGCCTGCCCTTGCAGCTGGGAATTGTGTTATACTCCGCCACTCTAACATTGTGCCTCAATGTGCCCTTGCAATAGAACAGTGTTTTGTCGAGGCAGGATTTCCTGAAAGCACCTTTCGCTCTATAATCACTGATCATGCAACCGTGCATGCGCTGATAAGATCAAGGTATGTTAATGCCGTTTCATTAACAGGAAGCGTAGAAGCAGGGATAGACATAGCGAAAACAGCAGGAAAATACCTGAAAAAATGCGTTCTGGAATTAGGCGGCAGCGATCCGTTCATTGTTTTGTCTGACGCGGATATGCAAAAGGCGTGTGAAGCTGCAGCCAAAGGACGTCTTCATAACACAGGGCAAAGCTGCATAGCTGCTAAAAGATTCATTGTTGTGGAAAATCGCCTGCAGGAATTTGAGCAGCTTTTTGCGGAAAATATGAGAAAATATAAAGTTGGCGATCCTATGGATCCGGCAACGCAGGTAGGCCCTCTTGTCAGGGAAGAACAAAGACAGGGGCTGGAAGAGCAAGTTGCTGACGCGCTAAGCAAGGGGGCTAAATTGCTTTTAGGCGGTCGGCGCATGGAAGGCAACGGCTTCTTCTACGAGCCAACTGCCATCACAAATGTCAAAAGAGGCATGCGTCTTTTCAACGAGGAGGTTTTCGGGCCTGTCGCAGCAATAATACCGGCAAAAACCGACCGCAACTCAGTAAGCATATCTAATAAAACAGACTACGGGCTTGGCGCAAGCATCTGGACCTCAGATGTGAAGAAAGGTGAAAAGCTTGCGAAACGCATAGAGGCAGGCGTTGTTTTTGTGAATGGCACTCCACGATCAGATCCTCGAATGCCTTTCGGTGGTATTAAAAAAAGCGGCTACGGCCGCGAGCTTTCGCGCTATGGACTGTTAGAATTCGTCAATATCAAAAGCGTGAAGGTCTTTGGAGAACCAAAGAAAGAAACATCCCAGAAGAAAGCGGTAAAAATACCGGTATGATTTTTCCTTTAAATATTTTCCTTGCATTGTTCAGACATGAGGGATAGAGCTGTAGGTCATGCTTCAAACCATGGCGTGAACGAGAATACTCTTGTTATTCCCGGCGACCTTCTTGAAGATTTGCCAAATTGTGAGCCTGGATACATCGTGGTTGCAGAAGGCACCTCAATGGGTGGAAGAAGAGTTGATGTGGCATTTGTATATACGCGAACACCTTTCGCATCAGATGGATTTTATCTAGCCAGATTTCTTAGACATTCGAACGGAAGGGAAGACCTGCGCCCGATCTTGCAGACGCCTTTCCGCAGATATTTGCTGGATACGCAGGGTGAAATTATGCAGATTGTTCCATGCTTAGAGGATGGTACGCTTGCCTTCCGCGCCCCGCCATACGCAAGAGCAAGCAGCAGAGATCCTGCTATTCAGAGGCTTCGCAGGAAATTTTTGGACCTGACAGGAGCGAGCGCTCCAGCAAAAGGGGCAAGAAGTTCAACTTACGCCAGGGTGTAGGTTGAAACCTCCTAGCAGCATCCATGCTGCTTTTTCTTTTGTTTTTTCTTCATGATATCACCCCCAATCTTCAGCAAGATTCGATGTTCCTGCATGAACATTCTTTCCTTGAAATCCTGCAGTCGCAGCTGCATGTATATCTTATGGAATCTTTTGTCATCTTATCCACCCAGGCATTCCGCATACAAATCAGGATGATGCCCCATGTGCTGAATCCATTCCTCTTCTGTGTAGCCTTCCGGCACAGCGCACTTGTCAGGAAACTGGCTGGTTCCCGCGCCGCCTGCCGCAGCATTCGCATCTGCGCTTGCGCCAATCTCGCCAGTAGCTAGCACGGTGAAGCTGAAGACTGACAGCACTATCACCAACGCAGCCAGAAGCCCTATTCCAAAAGGCTTGAGCAGCGTGCGCAGGGGCAGATGATGCCTTTTGCACATCCACACACTTATCCCGATTGATATGGCAGCAAGAATCAGCAGCGGCACGCTGTACGGTTCCAGGAATGCAAGGGGCATTCCCAGCAAGGTAATGCCTGCTATAGCGAACACGGACAACAATGCCTGGCATACGCTGTGGCACGTCGCAAAACTGAAGCCAAGTCCGCCTGCCGTGGCTCCTGCAGTTCCTGCCCTCTTTGCACTATTACCGTTCTTGCTAATCATGATCAAACCCCACGCTTGTGCTGCGGCACAAGCAAGAGCGAAGCTCTTGCTGTGTAGCAGGAGCTTTGCTCCTGCTCACAAACGTGCATTCATTCGCTCATCATCCTTTTGCATGCATCTACGGACATTTTGCAAAAATCGCATTCTCCGTCGCCGTCCTCATCCATGTGTTTTATCATGTTTTCTATACCTTCTTCTGCAGTGCCATCATGATGATCCTGCACCATGCTCATATGATTCATCATGCTGCTCGTATGTCCGCCCATCATTGCATGCGCCTGCATCATGCTTCCAGACTGAACGCCTGTCATTCCATGATTCATTGTACTGCTGTTTTCTGAACTTCCGTGTGCAAAGGAAATAGATGCTGCCAAAACCAAAACTGCAGCAACCAGTGTCAACGCTATTCCTAATGCTGCCCCGGATTTCTTGCCCTTTCTTCCCTTCATCTAATCACCTCTTTTCCGCCCAGTTGTAAACCCAGGCGAATATGTAGCCGAGCACATAAGCGCCTGCCAGCGTGCCTGCCAATCCCCAGAGCAGGAGCACAGGGTCGCCCCAGAATCCCGGGTAGAGATCATTCATAAAAGATGGCTGTCCAAGCAGTCCGTGCCACACATAGCCCGCCACATCAAGGATAAAGGCTGCTGTGGCGAAGGTCAGCGCCAGCGCCTTCGGTTTTATTTTTTCGCTCATTGCATTCACCTATACTTATCATCAATCGCGGCTTTTATTTCATCTTTCTGCACTCCATCAAGGCTCATCTGCTTCACTGCCAATGCATCATTAAGACACATGTCGCACTCGCTTGCATGTTTTTCAAATGAACCGTCTTCCTTCATGAAGCAGTCTAATAGACCACGGCTATGGATGCGACCGCTGTGCGAATGCTGCATGCAGCCGCAGTAACAATTTATTCCATTCAGCTGTTCCGGATTCTCGACAGCGAACATATAAGCCTCCTTTGTCATCGGCTGGCTTGTTGCATAATAAGGAAGCCTTATGCCTTCTGATGGTGCTGCTGATATTGCCAAAACTGCCCCTACAACCACAATTGCAAACACGACAACCGCAATATAGATTCCTTTCATATTCTCACTCCTCAAAGCAGCAGGCTAATGCATCTTTCAGAGCCTTGTCAAGCTTTGACTTCAGTTTTTCCAGCTTTAATTTCATCCGCATCACCGCGGTGGCGTATGGACGAGCGAAGCTCGTCATTTTGTCCCCTCGCAACCTCCCTGAACAGCCAAAAGAGCTTGTACAGGTCAAAGGCGAAATCCAGATAAAATTTGCACTTCTCGCCTTCCTCCTTGCTGGCTACCTCAAACATCCGCATCATTGCCGAAAGCGTGTGCTTGGACGAGCACCATAGTTCGCCCTTTGGCTCGCCTATAAGTTCACGCAGGCATTGTATCCGGATTTTACGCACGCCTCTTGCAATCTCGTAAAAATCCCTCTCGCCTGTCTTCAGTGCGGTGAATGCCAGATGCTCCTCCAGCGCTATGAGATTCACCGTGGCCATCACAAGATCCTGCGCCTTCGATAAATCACCTCCTGAATTTTTTCCTCTCATATCAAACCCACCACATACAGTCCAAAATCAGCTGCAGCCAAAACAAGCAAAGGCATTATAATCCCCTGCATCGGAAAGTAGTTCCTGTTCTGATGCATGCTTCTGGCCAGTGAATGGAATCTGAATGATGCCGCACTCAAAATGCTTCCCATGATAATCCCAAACAGCAGCCTTTCCATCCCGAAGATAAATGTGTATTCAGGCATCGCGCCCAGCAATCCTGAAACATAAAAACTCGCTATCGTCATAACAGCAAACACAGCTGAAAGCATGTAGGGATTGAAAATGTTTTGCAATTTATGATAACGAGCCGCAGTGAGCAATTTTTTATTGAATGTTTTGTTGATTATCCTGGTTGTCCAAAATCCCGTTGATACAATAAAAGCGCCTATGAACGTGCCTACGACCGCGTCGTCTATTCCCGCAACCCGCGCGCCAGCGACAACCGCTCCTGTCGCAGCCGTGCACAGCGGGCAGTGCGCAAATGCAGGTATTGAAAGAGAAATTAAAGTGAAAAAGCCTATGATCATCAGAAAAATTCTTTTTGTTTTTATCATAATAGCACCTCGTAAATGTATGTTATTCCTTTTCACCCTTCCGTGAGCAGCAGTCATCATTGCCGCATCTGCATTCGCCAGCCATGCTACACATCTTTACCTTCATTTCTCTCTCACCCTTTCCGCGCGTTTCTAAGCATCTTTTCATACAACACCTCCTTTCCAAATTTCCCTCTGAAGATGATACAAAATTAAAACAAAACACATCAGCAACCACCCTGCATTTCAGGGAGATCATTCTGCAGGCTTTGTGGCACTTGCGCCTGCTGCTGCGGCGCTGCAACGTTTCCTGTCAAAGGCAACCCTTCGCTCCTTATCTCTGCCAATTGCACAGCCTGCGCTGCAGAGAATAGCACCAGCACAGCCAGCAGCACAATCAGAACCGTGCTTACGCTGCTTTCTCTTTGTCTGCTTGCATGCCACCCGGTTTTGCTGTCATCTTCTAAATTTTCTTCATCCTCTGTTTTTCTTGCCATTGAAATCAACCTCACGATTCGCTTAGCACCCTCCTACCATATCCGGAAGCTCTGCCGCGCCCTGCGTCAGCCCGTTCTGCTGCATGTATTTGGCAACCATCTCCTTGGGGAAGAACAGCGCCTTCCAGTCTGTTAGCTCATCCAAAATCTGCTCGTTGCTCATTTCTGGATTGTTTATGAGCAAATACATTGCAAGCCCTCTCATGCCTGCCGAGTGCGCGCACCCGCACGCAGGCTGGCCGTTGCTGAAGATCAGCGTGGTTGCTCCGCAGCAATACTCGCATGCAATCGACGCGCCTATCTGCTTGTAGCTCTCCTGCTGCTCTGCCGTCAAATCAGCGAAGTGCAGCTTGCCGTTGTCATAAAGGTCGCCGTCCAGATTCGCAAGTATGTTCAGCGACTCCTGCGGCTTGTCAAAGCTCACCCCGAGCTCCTCGCCGTAGACAGCAGGCACACCTCTCGGAATGACCGCGTCTATCGCCTCCTGCAGCGTGGCTGCGTTCTGCTGCTCAGCCACGACGTTTCCTGTTATTGCAGCTGTGCCTCCGTTTATGGACATCAAGGTATACTGGTTGAATGCCATGATTGCCACAGCCACTATGACCAGTGTCATAGCTGCCATGCTCTTGTTGTCGCTCATGCCAGAATATAGAACGAAACAGCATATAGCGGAACAGGGTGAAACTGGTTTCAGCTGCTTTTTAGGATGACAAGATTCGCCATTCCCCTGCGCCTGCGCTCGATGAGTCCCTTTGTCTCAAGCCTGTCCAGAATGCGGGAAACCTTTACTTTCGAATAGCTAAGGCTTTTCACGATGTCGTTCTGGAAAGCCGTGCCTTCATTTTGCACAACAAAATCATAAAGCGCCTTCTCTTCTCCCCTCAGCCTCTTCGCAGCTTCCAGAAGCCCTGTACGCGTCTGCATTGAATATGCAAGCTCTCTGCCCGCCTTCACGTATATCCATCCGCCTGAGAAGATGAGCGCCGCAAGCGCAGCAAGCCCGATAAAGGCCAGAAGCGGGAAGTGACCGAGCGCGGTGCAGCCTGCAGTTAAGCCCGGGCATGCAAGATGCTGGGATTCTGCTATCTGCAGGGAGAGGATGAGAAGAACTAGAAAACCCACGGCAGAGATACCTGCAATCAGCATGCCAATATTCTTTATCCTGTTAATAATCCGCGTCTCCATTTGAACACCTTTACTTTTTTCCTTTCATCCTCGTCCTGTACCTCTTCATCAGCAGCGAATTCCCTACAACAGATACTGATGAAAAAGCCATCGCGCCTGCCGCAATCATAGGGTTGAGCAAAAAGCCTATAAAGGGATAAAGCACGCCAGCTGCAATCGGGATGGCAGCTATGTTGTAGATAAAAGCCCAAAAGAGATTCTGTCTTATCTTCCTGACCGTGTAGCGGCTTATGTCAATGGAAGTAACAACGTCGCGCAAATCATCCTTTATCAGTACTATGCCTCCTGTTTCCAAAGCTATGTCAGTTCCGGATCCTATTGCTATCCCAAGGTCTGCCTGCGCAAGCGCAGGCGAATCATTAATTCCATCACCAACCATCGCGACTTTGTGGCCTTTTTTCTGCAGTTTTTTAATCTCCAATGCCTTGTCGCCAGGCAACACCTCTGCAAGCACATCGTCTATCCCGACCTTTTTTGCTACCGCCTTCGCTGTCCGCTCGTTGTCACCTGTTATCATTATAACCTTCTTGCCCATTTTATGCAGTTGTTTTACAGCTTCTGCTGAATTTTCCTTCAGCGTATCTGCGACAGCTATTATTCCTATGACTTCTTTTCCATAAGCCACCAGCATCGCTGTTTTCCCCTCGTTTTCCAGTTTTTGAAGCTGCTGCTCAAATTTGTCAGCAGCAATCTTGTTTTCCTTCATCAGAGACCTGTTGCCTAGCAGGATTTTCTTTCCCTTGTATGTCGCAGAAACGCCCTTCCCTGTTATTGCCTTGAAGTTCCTCGCATCAGGAATATGCATTTTCAGCTTCTTTGCCTCATTTATTATAGCCTCGCCAAGCGCGTGCTCTGAACCCTTTTCCACTATCGCAGCTATCCTAAGAATATCTTTTTTCTTCATCTTCCCGGCAGAGATGATATCCGTTACTTCCGGCTCGCCTTTTGTAAGAGTGCCTGTCTTGTCAAAAATTACTGCGTCAATCTTGTGCGCCATTTCCAGATGCTCCGCGCCTTTGATAAGTATTCCATTTTTCGCTCCAAGCCCTGTTCCCATCATTATTGCCGTAGGCGTGGCAAGGCCGAGCGCGCACGGGCATGCCACGATGAGTATTGAGATGAGTATCACAAAGGAAAACAGGAATGGCCCTGATGCTAATCCTGAAAGAAACGGGCTTCCTGCAAGTATCATAGCGCCCGCAGCATACCATACCGCAAAGGATGCTAATGCAATAAGAATAACAGCCGGCACAAAATACGAAGATACCTTGTCGGCCAGCCTCTGGAGCGGCGCCTTTGAGCCTAGCGCGCCTTCGACCAACTTTATTATCTGCGACAGCATCATCTCTTTCCCGACCTTTGTCGCCCTGATTTTCAGCAGGCCGTGCTTGTTTATCGTTGCTCCTATCGCCTGCGAACCCTTTCTTTTTTCTACAGGAATAGATTCGCCTGTTATCATGCTCTCGTCCACCGTCGAAGAGCCACCTATGACAATTCCGTCTACAGGTATTTTCCCCCCGGGCTTCACGATTATGATATCGCCAGCAACTACATCGTCCAGGTTAATTTCCACTTCCTTTCCGTCCCTGATTACTATTGCTGTCTTTGCCTGCAACCCCATCAGCTTCTTTATCGCCTCTGATGCGCGTCCCTTTGTTATTGCCTCAAGATATCTGCCTAATATGATGAGTGTCACTATCACGGCTGCCGTGTCAAAGTACAGCGCTCCCTGCGAGCCAAGGAATTCCGGAAACAGAACAACAGCAGCGCTGTAGAAGAATGCCGCTGAAGTGCCTACGGCAATTAGGGTGTTCATATCTGTTGTTTTTGCCCTTGCCGCAGCCCACGCGCCCGCGTAAAACTGCCAGCCCACCCAGAACTGCACTGGTATGACGAGTATCAGCAGCAGAACAGGGTTGCCAAGGATACCTGCAAACGGAAACAGCTCAGGAAAGCTTCCGAGGAAGATTATCGCGCTGAGAATGGCACCAACATAAAATTTTCTTTTCAGGCCTTCAGCAGTGTCATGCTCGTGCTTGCCGTCTTCATGATTTTCGTGGCTGTCCATATCATTGCGCATTGTATGCTCTTCTTCAACTTTGTAACCGAGCTTCCTCACCGCCTCCTTTATCCTTTCTAAATCTGTTTTTTCAGTATCATATTTCACATAAGCCGTCTCCATCGGCAGGTTTACGCTCGCATCCTTTACGCCGCTTTGCTTCTTGAGCGCCTTCTCTATTTTCAGAACACAGGACGCGCAGTGCATGCCCCTGATTCCTATCGTCTCCTCTTCCACATGGTTTTTATCTTCGGCCATTTTCACCACCTACTGTATTATTATCAGATATATCTTATAAAGATAGTTATTTAAGCTTGCAGGTTCAAATAGCATTATGAAAATAGAAGAAGGGTACGTGACTAACCTGACAAAATTTTATATCCTGGCATTGCTGTCAGAAAAACCCCGGCATGGATATGATATCATGAGAGAGATAGGCAATGCCATCGGAAAAAAGCCCAGCGCAGGGCAGATCTATCCCTTGCTGCAGAACATGCGGGAAAAAAAGCTTGTCAAAGTCTCCATTCAAGACAGGAAAAAAATCTATGTGCTTACCACTGAAGGAAAATCTTTTGCAAAGTCAATGATTAATCATTTCTCGGAGCTTGTCAAAATAGCAATAAGGCAGAAATTAAAAAAATGCGCCCACTGCGGCTGTGAAATTTACAGCGGCATTTTTAGAAAAGGCGGCAAGAGCTTCTGCTGCAAGAATTGCGCAAAGTCGTATAAGAATTCATCCAGCAAAAGGAGTTAAGGAAAGAAACCATCCGGAGATTCTTTCTATCTCCGTCTGCAAGCTTCTTATTTCTGGAAAGCCACTTCCTATCATGACGCACAAAATAGAGCTCTTTACCGGCAACTGCAAATTATGCAGGGATTTTCTGGATGAGCTTGTTATTGGAAAGTGCGCCGGCTGCGAACTGACAGAGCACAGCATGAACAGCAGAGAAGGCATGAAAAGAGCAGAAAAATGCGGCGTGAAAGTTGTTCCGACTGTGATTATAGACGGCCGCATAAAAATCGAGGGCAGGCCTGATTTTCCGTTAATATGCAGCGATGAGCTCTATGAATTCCTTAGAAAAAACTATCCCCTATGAAACGCACATTGGGGATTCAGCCCGTATTACGGGGTGAACATAAATGAAAAGCAAAAAATTGTACGCATGCAGTATATGCGGGTTAAGGTATCAGGACAAGCCGTGGGCAGAAAAATGCGAAGAATGGTGCAAAAATCATTCTTCGTGCAGCCTGGAAATAGCCAGACACGCTGTTAATTTGAAAAAATAAGTTATTAATTAAGGGAAAAACAGCTACTCTTATGAGAAGTCACAAAGGCTTTTCTAAATCACTAAGACTTTACGAAGAGGCATTGAAATACATTCCTGCAGGCGTTTCTTCGAACGCAAGATTATGGGCAAACCCCTTTGTCTGCAGCTTCGCTGCCTGTACAATTTTTATTGAAAGGGCATTCGGCTCGCATATATGGGATGTTGATGGAAATGAGTATATAGATTATCGCCTTGCCTTCGGACCTGTTATTCTTGGACACAGTTATCCTGCTGTTCACAGGGCTGTTCATAAAGCAGACGAGAAAGGAACTGTTTACGGTCTTGATAATGAACTGGAAGTAAAGCTTGCAAAACTCCTTTGCCGCGTAGTTCCAAATGCAGAAATGACTCGTTTTGCAAACAGCGGCACGGAAGCTACAATGCACGCACTAAGGATAGCGCGAGGCTATACGAAGAAAGAGAAAGTAATAAAGTTCGAGGGGCACTATCACGGCGCGCACGACTATCTTCTGTTTTCCACGCAGCACATGCCTTTTACCGCAAACATTGGAAAGCCTCATCCCCAGTCACTAGGCATCCCGGAGGCAATAAAGAAGCTTGTAATAACAGAAAGATGGAATGACTTTGAGCGCATAGAAAAAACTGTAAAAAAGAACCACAGGCATACTGCCGCCGTTATAACTGAACCTGTAATGGGCAACGCCGCTGCCATTCCTCCAAAGCCAGGCTATCTGAAGCACCTGAAGGAACTGTGCGAAAAATATGATTTGCTTCTTATTTTTGATGAAGTGAAGACAGGCTTCCGTCTTGCAATGGGAGGCGCACAAGAGAAGTTCAAGATAAAGCCGCACCTTGCCACGTTTTCAAAATCCATGGGCAACGGCTATCCTATTGCTGCCATAACAGGAATCAGAGACGTTATGGAAATTATTGGAAAGGGCCCTGGCCACGTAGTGCACGGAGGGACATTCGCAGGCAACCCTGTTTCCATGGCCGCATCCATAGCGACAATAGAAGAACTTAGGAAAAGGAAAGTGTTCAATCACATCAATAATTATGGCAGCAAGCTTATGAGAGGGCTCGGAGATATTTTTGAAAAGGGCAAAATCAGTGCAATAATCCAGGGTTATCCTGGCATGTTCATGTACGTGCCTACGAAGAAAAAAGAAATCACGAACTACAGGGATTTGGGTGCATGCGATGTAAACCTTTGTGGAAGATTGCAATATGAGCTTCTTCTTCGCGGCATCATGATCGAAGAGGACTTTGAAGAGCCGATGTACACGTGCTTCTCTCACTCGAAAAAAGACCTGCAAAAAACCCTTGCAACATTCGAGGAAGCGATGAAAGCAGCGAAGATACCGAGAAGCGCCGTGAAGGCGGCGAGGTTCAGGAAGTAAATTTCATTTCTTCCTCACAAAAACCCTTATCCCCCTCTTCCGAAGTTCTCTCAAGAAATATCCAGGCTCTATGCATTTTTCCGGCGGGAGCACTCCTCTCTTTGAAATTTTGCCTCCTGTAATCATCTGCGCAATGATAGAAGGCGGCACAGCTGTGTCGTAAGTCCCGGCAGGTATATTGTATTTCTTGTTGCTTTTGGTGAGGCAATAACCAATAAGTTGCTTTTTCCTGCCGCTTTTCTTTCCTTTCATCTCCACACGCAGACATTCTATGTCTTTGACTTTCACGTCCTTTGGAATCCACCTGTCCATGATTTTTGCTGTGAAGTCTCGCGGCTTTATCTTGCTTTTACCTATGCCAATTTCTTTGTCAGAGGCAAAACCCGCGTCTATAAGGAATTCCATCTTCCTTGAAAATTCTTCAGGAAATGTGACTCGGAAACTGCATTCCTTCACTCCTTTGAATGATTTTGGTATTGTTGCCAGTTCCGAATGAATCGTGTAAAATCCTTTTATCTTGCCCGTAGGCTTAGGAAATTCTATCCGGGTTTCGCCACTTCTAGGCTCTACAATCTTCAATTTGCCTTTAGTAAAAAGCGGGGGCTTCATCATATACTCGTCAAAAAGCGTGTACATCGTGTAAGGCAGCACAAACGGCTGGTCGTATTTCGTGAAATCCGCATCTGCGAAGCTTATATGTATTTCATGAATACTGTCAAAAAATCTCGCCCCATAGGCTGCAAGTACATTGGTGATGCCAGGCGTGCTGCCGCAGCCCAGTATGGCAAGAATGTTTTTGTTTTTGAATTGTTTATGGAGCTTTAGCTGCTTTCTGGTCATGTGGAAAAGCCCGCCAAGATCCAGATAATGGCATTTCGTCCGCAGGCAGGCTTTCATCACGTGCAAATTGAGGTAGTAAATTACGCAGTTAATACAAACATCTGCGCCCTTCAGAAGTTTTGCCGTTTTATTGATATCAGTAACATCTACACCTGCGCTCTTCACTCTGCTACTCTTGAATTTCTTCGCATATTCCCCTGCTTTCTTGCTGTCTTTCGCTGCAATAACTATCTCGCAATCCTTGCAGCTGTCATAGAGGTCCCTAACAACCCAGCGCCCTATGTTGCCGGTTCCGCCCAAGACTACAATTCGTTTCATGCAATAAGTATTCTTACGCCTGAATAAAACTTATATATCGTCCATAACTCAATTAAATCATGCCTTCTGTCTGCAAGATGTACATAAATGGCCGGTGGTGCAATTCTGAATCCGGCGAATTTTACAGTGTCGTAAATCCTGCAAATTCCCGCATAATAGCAAAAGTCCCGAAAGGTACAAAAGAAGACGTACGCAAGGCAGCGGATGCAGCCCGCACCGCATTTGACAAAGGTCATTGGCCACAGGTGACCCCAGCCGAGCGTGCCTCGGTTCTCTGGAAGATTGCCGACTTAATTGAGAAAAATCTTAGCCGTCTTGCGCGGCTCGAGGCAACGAATGTCGGCAAAAGCATACGCTATGCCACGGAATCTGATTTTCCGTTCATCATCGACAACTGGCGCTACTTTGCAGGGCTTACCCGTGTCCTTCTCGGCGAATCCACATACGAATACGCAGATTACAGCAAAAAAGGGCGCCATGCTGCACTCGGAACAAGCATCATCCGCCGCGAGCCTATTGGCGTTATTGGTTGTATAGTGCCTTGGAATTATCCGCTTTACATCGCTACATGGCAGATGGCGCCTGCGCTTGCAGCTGGTAATACCTTGGTTGTCAAGCCGGCAAGCTACACGCCACTCACGCTGCTTGAGTTTGCAAAGCTTGCGGAAAAGGCAGGATTGCCAAAAGGCGCGCTGAATGTAGTGACAGGGCCGGGCGATATCGTGGGCGCGGCTATTGCGGAAAACACAAAGATAGACATGATAGCGATGACCGGCGACACATCGACAGGGAGGAAGATAATGCAGGCGTCAAGCGCGAATGTGAAAAGATTGCATTTGGAGCTCGGCGGCAAGGCGCCGATGATAGTCATGTCCGACGCTGATTTGGATGCAGCAGCAAAAGGCGCAGCAGCAGGAGCATTCTGGAACACAGGCCAGGACTGCACAGCTGTTACGCGCGTGTTTATTCATAAAAAACAGCATGATTCCTTTGTGAAAAAACTCATTGCAGAAGTTCGCAAATTCAGAATTGGTGATCCGCTTAATTACAACACCGATATGGGTCCGCTTGTGAGCATGCGCCAGAGGGACAGAGTGGAAGGCTATATCAAATCAGGCGTCCAGCAAAATGCGAAATTAATCTATGGTGGCACAAGACCGAAAGGCAAATTTTTTGAAAAGGGCGCGTACTTGATGCCGACCATTTTCACAAATGCAAAGCAGAGTATGAAAATATGCCAGGAGGAAATATTTGGCCCTGTACTAACTATCCTGACTTACGAAAATCTCGAGCAGGCTGTTGAAGAGGCTAATGACGTGATTTACGGCCTGGCGGCAAGCGTCTGGGGTCGTGATATCACGCAGGCGATGCGCCTTGCTGCGCAGCTGCGCTTCGGCACAGTGTGGCTCAACGAGCATGGCGTGCTTGTCAGCGAGATGCCTCATGGCGGTTACAAGCAGAGCGGCTTTGGCAAAGACCTATCTATTTTTTCATTAGAAGAATACACGAACATAAAGCACGTCTACATAGACCAATCGGGCAGGGCAAGAAAGCCCTGGCATAGAGTTGTTTATGGAAAAAATATCCCTTAATGTGAAACGAGGAAATAATACCGGCATATCCTTGTTTCACAGTATACAGGCAGAACTCTCCGAGTTCTGCTGTACAGCAGGAGCTCTGCTCCTGCTTGTAGTGCACAAGGAATTATTATATCCCGATTTATTCCTTGTAGCACTATAAATACCGGAAAATAATTCTATATATGCCCAAGCTGAAAAGGGAGCTTTCCTTGTTTACCGCGACGTTTTACGGCATAGGAATCATACTTGGCGCCGGCATTTACGTTCTTATAGGCCAGGCAGCTGGCATCGCAGGCAACGCTGTCTGGCTTTCCTTTATTGTTGCTGCCATCATAGCTACATTCACAGGCCTGAGCTATGCAGAACTTGCAGGCATGTTCCCGAAAGACGCGGCTGAATATGTTTACACAAAAAAAGCCTTTGGGAAAAAATATCTTTCATTCATCGTCCAGTGGATTATGCTTTTTACGCTTGTCGTCTCTGCCACCACGGTCGCCCTTGGCTTTGCCGGCTATTTTTCCTTCCTGTTTGGAGTTCCTCAGCTAGCCGCAGCTGCAGGGCTGCTTGTCCTTGTTTCATTAGTGAATTATATCGGAATCAGAAGCTCGACGCGTATTGAGGTTGTTTCCACAATCATAGAAATGTCAGGGCTTCTGCTTGCAATCATAATTGGCTTTATGCTTTTTGGAAAAATGGAAACAAATTATTTCTCCTCTCCAAGCGGGCTTTCTTCAGTGCTTCCAGCCACTGCCCTCATCTTTTTTGCCTATCTGGGCTTTGAAGAGCTTGTTAACATGTCAGAAGAAACAAAGAACGCCAGCAAGATTATACCTAAGGCATTGGTCATTGCTTTGGGGATATCCACCCTCCTATACATCCTTGTCTCTCTGGCCTCTGTTACTGCAATAGGCGCCGATGCCTTGTCGCAATCTGCTGCTCCCCTTGCAGAGGTTGTTTCTGCAGGCATCCCCCAAGCAAGCCTTCTGATGTCTGTGATAGCGCTGTTCGCCACAGGCAACACAGTTTTGATCATACTCATCGTCGCCTCAAGGATGCTCTACGGACTTTCCTCGAACAATACCCTGCCCAATGCATTCGGCAGGCTAGGGAAAAGAAAAACTCCCTACATTTCAGTCTTCACCGTGATGATTTTTTCGATTTTATTTCTATTCATCGGCGGCATAAAGACTATAGCGTCATTAACAGATGTCGGCATCTTTGCCGTATATCTCTTTGTAAATGCCGCAGTCATACAGCTTCGCTACAAGATGCCGAAAGCAAAGCGCACGTTCAGGTCTCCAATAAGCATAGGCAAATTCCCCCTCCTTGCCCTGCTCGGGATAGCGAGCAGCTTCTTGATGTTCATGCAGTTCGAGCCTGCACTTATTTTATATGAAATCGCGGTTGCAGTAATAGGCGTAGGCATATATGAGGCATCTATAAAAATAAAGAAACATAGGGAAAAGGCTCATCCAAGGCTGTTCAGAAAGCATACGTTGACGTCAAACGGCCTGAATAAGGTCAAAGCTGCGGCCAGATAAAACCTTATTTAGAGCAGATTTATCGCGGTTATAATTTTCAGTAGCAGTTCATGCAAAATGCAAAGGTTTTAATCCTTTCCCTTGAAGATATTATCGGTGACCTGTCAGCAACTTTCGGGAGGAGGATGAAGTTGATCTTTTTGCCCTCTAAGGAAGAGGGTGAAGGGATAAGGTGAATGGACGACGGGTGAATGGCTCGTGTGAAACACGAGCATTTTGCATTCGCGCAACGTCAGTTTGCCGTAACTAGTTTCTCCTTCTGAGGAAGCTCTGTCCACCCACTGCGAAATTTCGGTTTTGCAGTAAAGGTGCAGAGTTGCTGGAAAGCAGCACTGAGGTACAGAAACGATACGGGAAAATGCGAGAAATTCAATGAGCATTGGAACGTTTGTTCCCCGGTGAAACGAGCTCAGATGCATGGGTGCAAGAAGGTTGTGCAGAGGTGTATGAAATTGCGAGAGCAATTTCCTGCGCCTTCGCACGGCGTAGCGCTTAGACAAATGTTGCGAGGCTTTTCTTTTCACAAAAGAAAACCCTCGGGAAAAGAAAACTTTTGCGAGGCTTGTGAAGGAAGCCTACAGAAGACAGGCTAGGGTAGGTCACCTTCATGTTCAAGGAAGGTGATTCCACCTTCCTCTTTTATTATTTCCCTTAGTTCTTCTTCCATTATTTCCCTGAATTTGTCTCTCACCATCAGCCTATCCATAAGGCTGTCCGCAATCCTTCTTTTTTCCTCAGTTATCCCAAACTGAGATATTATCATCTCAAAAACAGATAGACCATAATAAGCATAAGTGTGGCTTGCCCTACCTGATAGACTCAATGAAGGCTATAGCTCTTTTGATACGCCACTGCCTTCGGCATAGCCATGCTTTGCAGCATAGCTCCTAATTTCTCTTGCTGCATTCAATAGATCGTCATAGCTTACATTGCAGAATATCTCAGTCCAGTCTTTTGCAATTTCGTCGCCGAACCATTGATCGTCTCTGCTCCTGTATTTTGATGGCATTTGGAAAAGCAAATTTCTATCTCTGATTGAAAAACCCATTTTCTCAGAATCACTTATGGCAAGATCAGGGTTCATAAGCCATTTCCCGGCCCGGGCATTCATTTCTGGAAACAGCGGCTGCGCCTCAATAGCGGCAATGACATCGTTGTCAACGGCCCACCGTGCAAAATCTACACTTCTTTGCAGTGTTTTATGCGTCTCGCCAGGTCCACCCAAGACAAGAGACCCATAGATACGAATATCCGAATCCCTGTACATTAGTGATGCATTCTTGTTTTGCTGCACACTGTCTTTTGGACCTTTCAGCCGCTTTAGCATGTTGTCGTCACCGGATTCATAACCCATATTGACGCGGTAAACTCCGAGATCTTTGTATAGCTCTACCAAATTTCTAGTTGTTTCTAAAGCTTGTGTGTATACGAAAAATCTGGCATTTTCTGCATTTTTTGGCTTTGCAACAACAAGACGTCTGATCCACCCAGGTGCGCTGCTCATGCTGTCAAAAGCTTCATAGAATATATTTGCATTCGTTTGCTGCATTCCCGTAAGTACCTC
This sequence comes from Candidatus Aenigmatarchaeota archaeon, assembly GCA_016187395.1. GTDB lineage: Archaea > Aenigmatarchaeota > Aenigmatarchaeia > GW2011-AR5 > JACRAC01 > JACPJV01. The sequence goes on along the minus strand of JACPJV010000009.1, from coordinate 42,232 downwards.
CCTCCAAAACATTTCTGGACTCGAAAGTCTCATTGAAAGGTCCGCAATGCCACAAAATAGGCATGCGTCTTTGAATCTGGAACAGCCACGGGCTCTATTGATTGTATCGACACCTTTAACATTTTCGCCATGGTGTGTTTTGGCATATCTTTGCCAATAATTGTCGCGATACTCATTCCAATGACTCTGTGGATACAATGTTCTATCTAATGTGGGTATGCTATCAAGAATTGTTGAGTTAGGAGCAAGCGGCATTTCTGGGCCATGATTCATAGTTATGCCTTGATTTGTTCTATATGCTAATTTTGAGACTTCGCTTATCTTTCTTCTGCCCTCTAGAAATTCCAAAATCTCAAGAAATGGATATTCACCTGCATCAGCAATACAGATATAATCAACAACATCACGAGAATTCAGTATGTTTTTAGCCATTATAGCTGCATGGTCGTTACCAAAAACAGTGGTCGCCCCACTATTCTTCGCAGCTTCTGCTATTTTCAAAGAATTCTGATAAGACGTCCCCAGAACGCTAATTCCGACAACATCGGGCTTCAAACATTTTATATCTGCAAATATATTTTCTAACGCGTATACTTGGCCGTCCCGGGCGTAAACTTCTACGTCAGGCCTGTACAGCTTTACAGCCGAAGCAAGCGATAACACACCAGCTGCCGGAAATGTTTTATCGTTGGCCGTGGCGGAGGTGTCGTCATTGGCTGCGTTTACTAGATACACTCTCATCTATATATTTACTACAGTATAGTAGTTTAAGTTAATACCAGCACACGCTGGTATTTAAATTGTGAGAAACATAAATTCTTAATGTGGCTAGCAAAAATGAAGGTTTTGCACGAAAACTGTCTGGTCGAGCCGCTATGCGTAAAACACGGGATTATCGATTACGTTTACCTTGTCAATGCGTACCAAAATAAAAGGAATTTCTTTTACACAGAAATTCACATTTTGGAAGGCTCAAGCCAAAATAAATCAAGTTTTCTCTCTGACGTAAGAAAAATAAAGAGTATCAGAACAATTTTGCCTGTAGGAAATATGTTTTTTACATTAAACGTTGAAAGCTTGCAAAAAAGCTATTATGCTCCTTTCTTCGATCGGTCACTCTTTCAGAATAAACCCATCATACTGAAGCCTGACGGTTACGAGTATTGGGAATTTGCAAGCTGGGGTAAAAAACAATTGTTAAATTTAATGCAGAAAGCGCCTGACGTTTTCGATATCCAGCTCGTTTCATTAACAAAAATAAAGCAGGGCGATATATACATCCCGAAGATATTCCCAGACCTTACGGATAGGCAAAGAAAGGCCTTACACATCGCAATTGAAAACGGGTATTATGAAACTCCAAAAAGAGCTGATATGGACAAACTTGCACAGCAATTCGGCGTATCGCGTCAAACTTATCAGGAACACTTGCATTCAGCAGAAAGAAAATTAATGTCTTTCATTTTTGAAAACATTTAGTGACATGTAATATTGGCTACCGTAATGTATGACAGGTCACCATTTATTATTTCTCTTTTAAAGAAAAGATGTGCAGGATAATTCATGCCGATAAGCGATGAAGAGTGGCAAAAAAAGCTCACGCCAGAGCAATATTCAATCTTGCGTAAAAAAGGCACGGAGCCGCCTTTCACAGGCAAGCTGCTTTACAACAAGGACAAGGGCACATACATGTGCACAGGCTGCGGCGCAGAGCTTTTCTCTTCTGAGGCGAAATATGACTCAGGCAGCGGCTGGCCCAGCTTCTGGAAGGCTGAAGGCAATAGCATAGAGCTGAAAGAAGACCGGAGCCATGACATGGTGCGGACAGAGGTTTTGTGCAAGAGATGCGGAGGGCATTTAGGCCATCTTTTCAGCGACAAGCCTGCAGGAAAGAGGTTCTGCATAAATTCCGCTGCGCTGAAATTCAGGAAAGGGAAATAAAAGATAGTACGCTTTTTTATCATATGATTCACTAATTCAGGTTATAGAGATGACAGGATTATTTCACATCAATTACTGAATATTCTCTAAACTCTAGTGCTCTACCAAATGGGTCTTCTCCATATGATATTCTCGCGCCTGACTCTTGAATTGCCATTTTTGAATATCCCCCTTTATTTCTGGCCCATGCCCCGTACGGTGGGCGCATCGGATTTGGATTAGCATCATAGCTTATTGGTTGGCCTCTTCTCCAATCATTGTCTGAAATACCTAAATTTTCAATTACAACCTTTTCAACAAGTTCCCTTGCAAATTTCGGGGTTCTTTTAATCTGCCCAAAAATTTTCATAGCAAGATGATCTGGAAGAATCATATCAACAACCAAAACATTTCCTGGACGACCACCATGATTATATTCACGCTCATCAGCAGTATCAAATGCACCTGTGACTTCGAAATCGCCTCTTCAACCCCAAACGCCCCATCAACCCAGATGCCGGATAGCTTGTTTCGACACTTTCATAAAGAAACTGCACGAGCCTAGCCAAAGCGACAGCTTCATTGATTCCCTGATATTGAAAGTGTTTAGGTCTGGTACATGGTTTGCCGAAAAGTCCACCGGAATAAATTCTATGTAATCTAGCCTCGTGGCAACCGTCAGTTGCGTCTTGAAAACAATGAAAGTTTATACGGCTGTCATCTTTTCTATCAAATCCTCCAGGGAAGCGGGTGTACATACTGGCGCCAACATGTCTGCCAGCATCATCCAGTAGCTGCCTTAACTCCATATTATCAATTATCAAGTTCATAAAATCAGTAATAAACTACGCCAAAAAGTCTTTAAGCCTTTCTATTTTCATCATCTTCCAATAACAATCGCACGCTCACCTCCACCACGTCCTTAATGCCCTCGTTGAATCCCGGCATTGATTCGTGATACCTGCTCCTATATTTTCCGGAATTGCGCCTCTCCGTTGTCTGTCTCCAGATCGGCGTAGAATATCGTTCTCAGGAAGACAAAGCCCCATCTTATCCCCTCGTATTCTTCTATCGGTATAGGCATCAGAAATTCTGGATAGAAATTTATATAAGCCGGAGAGCCTTTATTCATTCCCCACAGAAAGCACCTTGTTGCATTTGTGGCATACGTAGAATATCTTGTCTGATCCAAGATTCATGACTTTCGCCGTTCCTATCTCCTCGCTGCAATAAGGGCATGTGGTAGCGGCATAATGATATTTCGCAGAAGCCGTTAAAAGACTAGTGCATCGTCACTCCAAACCTCTTTGATGCCCTTCTAATGCCTTCCTCTTTCGAAAGTCCCCAGTATCTGTGAAGGAAATTAGAATAGTGGACAGCACCGAATGCAGATTCCAAGCTTGCTCTCGCCATTCCTGCCATTGCCTCTAGAGTGTAGTAGATCAGCCTCTCTATTTCAAAGCCCTCTTCAACCCTCCTGACGAAATCCGGGGTTGGTGGTGAAGGTACAAACCCTATGTTACGAGTAATGTCTCGTATAAGCTGCCTTGCTCTGGAATCGTCAAGGCTGTATGTCACTATGGACGACTCACCGTCATACGCCCGTGCCAAAGTAATATCTACAGGCGGTGTGAAGTGAAAGCATGCGAGGAAGTCCCTGCCGTACTGCGGCTCCTCCTTTACAGGGGCAATCTCAGTAGGGTAAACTGACGTTCCTATGGGAACGTCCATTCGCATTTCACCTTTGTACAATTCCCTGACCCTTTCCAGCGGAACATCAAGCCTTCCCAAGACTCCTATCACATGAAGCCTTTCATGCCTTCTCGCGACAAGCTCTTTGCCAATGGAAAAAGCAACTGCCATGTTTGCGATTGCCGAGAAAACGATTAAAGTTCATCTCACAAACTCCCCAAGCGTGCTCTCCTTTCCTGAGTTGAGAACAGGCTTTCCGTACACGCCGTCATAGCCGGGCTCTATTTTTATTTTGCCCTGTCTGTTCTTTATTATGAGCCGCGCAAGATTTTCCGGGATTGTTTTCGCCAGCTCTCTTTCCCCGGCCTCCAAGAGTATGGAAAATTCATTGCCGAACCTTGTAATAAGCTGGCTGTATAATTCCATCGCCTTTTTTGATGCAACACCATAGCCTGTCGCCGCAGCTATGAGCTCCGCTAATGGCAACAAAGATTTGAACGGCACTGCCTCCTTTGGAATGAAGCCATCTGGCCTGTCAGCCAGTTCTTCCACCCGCGCCAGCACGCCTATCGTTAGTTGCCTTTGGCACTTCGGGCATCTGTCGCCGTTTCTTTTGCTGGGCTCTGTGGAAAAATTGCAAAGGCGATGACCGTCAATGTGGTATTTTCCATATTCCGGCGGAACCTCTATCGTGAACTCAAATCCCCTTTTCGTCTTTATCGCCTCTATAAGATGATTGTAATCCGTTTTCTTGAGCGTGAATGCATTTGCCTCCCTTCCTAGACGCCAGGGATACGGCGAGTGCGGATCGCTGTTGCTGACAAGCGTATAGTTATCCAGAGAAGAAACGCGCCAGTTCATCAAAGGGTCGCTGGATAAGCCTGTCTCCAATGCAAAAATAAATTTTGATTTGTCACCAAAACATTCTTCCACGCTATCGAAGCCGCTCTTGCTTCCGAAGATAGAGAACCATGGAGTCCACGCATGCGCCGGTATTATCATTATGTCCTTTGAAATGCCCATCATGCTTTCCACAAGCTCCTCGCTGCTGAATCCGAAAATAGGCCTGCCGTCGTAATCTCGTCTTCCCTTCTTGTCAAGCCACGCATTTATTTGATCAACAACCTCAAAGGAGGGAGCAAGTATAAGGTGATGAACCCTCCTGCCCTTTCCGCCTTTCGTGTATATCAGCGAAATCTCTGCCTGCAGGATCCATTTAATTCCTCCATGTTCATAAATGCCTTCGCCTGCCTCCTTTAATTGCATTTTTAATTCTTTCAGCCATTGCGGATGCGTGAAATCCCCTGTTCCAAGAATTGTAAGGCCTTTTGTTTTCGCGCCTTCTGCTAAATGCCTCAAATCCATGTCCTTGCTCGTGGCGCGGGAATAATGCGAATGTATGTGCAGATCTGCGAAGTCCATGCTAAGAATAATAATGTACGTTTAAATTGGTTGATTCTATCTCGCCACAATCAGCGTCTTCGTCTGGCGAACTCCCTCTATCGAGCGGATTTTTGCTATAACTATACTGCCCAGCTGCTCCGGATTTCCCATCTCCAGCTTTGCCACAACATCCCAGTCGCCAAATAATATGTGCGTTTCTTTGACCTCCGGGAGTTTCTGGATAGCCTTGAATACTTGGTTGTCCATGTTCGGGTCAACGGTTATCAAAACGTACGCTTCCATTCTACGCGTTTAGAACAAACGGATTTAAAGCAAATCATTCTCCCAATATCGCCCCGAAGCCTTCTGCAGCCTTTTCCTCAAGCTCGTCATACTTTTTCAGCACAAGATCTTCTTTCTTCGATTTCTGTGCTATGCCCTTCAGTAATTCCTGAGCCCTTTTGATTGCAGCTTCATTTCCGTCGATGATTATGAATATATCTCCTTCGAGTCCAAGCACGCTGGCGTTTCTGATTGCAATGCTCTGCCTGCCTACGATGTCATCTTTTTTCAGCAACTGTTCTGCCTGGGACAACTTGTCACCGCTTATTTCAAAAACAATCCTCATGACAGAATTTGAATCATGGTGAATTTAAATACGCTTTTGTGAAAGAACTATAATGCAGCCAAAACCAATCAAGGGAACAGAATCCGATGTAATAGGGCATAGAATAGCAGCGATAGTCATAGACTGGATTATACTTGGAATAGTGTCTTTGTTCATACTTGGAGTGACTTTCTTCAGCGCTTTTGCTGCCGGCACGCTTGCAACAGGAAGCACGGCAACTGGAGGGATGTTTTCATTTCTTTCATTCATCTTTGCGATATTTGTCGTTGTAATCATTAATTTCCTCTACGGCTTCGTCCTTGAGGGCTGGCGCGGCCAGACCATCGGCAAGATGGCCTTGGGTATCATTGTCGTCAGGGAAGACGGGAAGCCTTGCGGCTATTTGTCAGCCTTTGCCAGAAACATTCTTCGCTTTATTGATGCCCTGCCTTTTCTATATATTCTTGGCCTTATCGTAATAGCTGTAACAAATCGCAGGCAGAGGATTGGAGATCTGCTCGCAAAGACCGTTGTGGTGAGGGTGAAGAAATAGCTGAATCATTGCACAGTAAAATAAACCCTCCTGTTGCTTTTGCCCTTGTTCTCCACAGACAGCAGTTCAATTGTGCCTATTTCCTTCGTATTCTTCACCTGTGTCCCTCCATCAGCCTGTATGTCTATGCCCGGTATTTCCACTATCCGCAGCTCTTCAACAGCAGGAGGCATCACAGCCGCCAGTTTCACTATGCCGGGGATTTTCAATGCTTCTTCCCTCTTCATGAAATAGATTTTGACTTCTATCCCTCTTTTGGCAAGTTCATTCGCCTCTTCAAAATATTTTTTCATTTTATCCATATCCAGAACTTCCAGAGAAAAATCTATGCGGCTTTTCTCAGCTCCAAGTTGGTTGCCTGTGCATAATGCATTAGCTTCTTTGTATAGAACAGCGTCTATGATATGCGCAGCTGTATGCATGCGCATGAGCTTGTAGCGATAGTCCCAGTCTATGGTTACGTGCACGTTATCTCCTGAGGAAAGGCCTTCTTTATCAACTTCAAGCACGACATCATTCCCCTCTTTCTTTGCATTAATGATTTCAAACTTTTCTCCCTCTTTTTCAATAGGCCCTTTATCCCTTGGCTGCCCGCCTCCTCCTGGGTAGAAGCATGTTTTGTCCAGTACTATCCTTTTGCCTTCTGCCTTTACAACAGTTGCGTCAGACTCTTTTGTATAAGAGTCGTGAAGATAAAGTAATTCCGTCATGGATGAACAAAGCAGAATATCTATAAAAGTCTTCTTATCCAGTTTACCTCTATGGTCTTCGAAGCGTTGAATCCGTCCGTGTCTGTCACTATCATAGCAGCTGTAGTGCTTCTTATCATAAATGTCTTCTATAGGTTTCTGATAAACCAGGAAAAAGCCTCTGCATTAAAAGAACGCGTTGCTTTCCTGTCGGCAGAAGCCAGAAAAGTGTCTAAGGATAGCCCGGAAAAATCAAAGGAATTCATGAAAGAGATGATGACAGCCCAGCGCGACATGATGCGGATGAACATGAAGCCTATGATAGTGTCGCTTGTAATCGTGGCGTTGGTGCTTCCGTTTCTTGCATCAGAATTCAATGACGTAAGCGTACCTTTGGATGCGACAGAGATAAAGCTTAATGGAAATGTCTTTTCACTGGGCATTTCCGACAGCACAATACGTGTAGGAGATAGTGAATGCAATCTTCCCTGCTCCATGACTGTAGGAAATAAGCTGTGGAAATTCTCTGAAGAAAAGGGGCAGCTAAAAAGCTACGCCATTGTTGCAACAATGCCTTTTTCTGTTCCGGTTGTCGGGAGCGAGTGGGGATGGATTCTCTGGTACATACTTGTGAGCATACCGCTTGCAATAATCATACGCGCTGCTTACGGGATAAAGACGTGATTGCAAAGCTGCATATCAACTCTTGTAATCTTCTCTCAGTATGCCATACCTCAGGTCATCCATCCACCTCCCGTTTCTGAAGGTGTTTTTTCTCAGCCGCCCCTCGTACCTGAATCCGCATCTCTCGAGAAGCTCTGCAGACCTTTTGTTCGGATGCATGACTCTTGCCCATATTCTTACAAGCTTCAGCCTCCTGAAGCCGAAACTTAGAATCAGCTTTAATGCTTCTGTCGCAATCCCTCGCCCCCGGTATTCCTTTGCAAGCCAGTAGCCTGCTTCTGCATTCCTGTTTTTTTTATCGATGCCCAGCGCTATCATGCCAATTATCTTCCCTGTTCTCTTGTTCGCGATGCCGAGATGATATGCACTGCCTTTTCGCATCTCTTTATGGGAATGTCTTATGAACTCGCGGGCCTTCTTCATTGTATACGGATGCGGCACATTGCTGTACCTGCTTATTTCCCTTCTTTTCGCATGCCTCTGAATGTCTCTGGCATCGGTTTTCCTTAATGCTCTTATGACAATCCTTTCGCCCTCAATCTCCAGTTTCATGGCATTATCATTATTCCTGGTTTTATATCGTTCACATAACCCTGTCCGTTTTTACGGCTACGCCGCGTTTTTTCATTTCTATGAGATCCATCTTTGCAATGCCGAGCGCGATCAGAAAGCCGTCCAAAGACATCATAGCGATCATATTTCCTTTTCTTACATTCGATGAAACGCTGCATAAACCTGACGTAAAAAGCGGCGAACCGTTTTTTACATTCGTTATGGCACTGTCCTTGATTATAACCTTCTTTACGTGCATCACGGCATCTTCTACAGGCCTTATGATCTTTTTGATTGCATCAATATTGCCTTTCTTGTATTTCTCATACGCATCCTGCACATCCTGGATTTTCACTGCGTCCTGTTCAGTAAAAGGTCCTGCCGCTGTTCTTCGCAGCTCCTTCAGATGCGCGCCGCTCCCGAGCTTTTTGCCTAAATCATGCGCAATCAATCTTATGTAAGTTCCTGCCTGGCATTTTATGCGTACGCAGATATTGCGCCCCTCCTTTTGCAAAAGATTTGCTTCGTAAACGCGCCTTTCTCTGACAACCCGCGCAACCGCACTCCTGAGAGGGGGTTTTTGCTTTATTACCCCGACAAACTCCGCCAGCTTTTTCTTTATTTCATCTTCGTCAAAATCCCTGTGCATGTGCATGACAGCAACGTACTCTTTGTCCAGTCCTTGCAATGCAGGCATGACCTTGGTGGCGTTCTCAAGCATTACCGGCAATACGCCCGTAGCAGGAGGGTCCAGCGTGCCCGGATGACCGGCCTTTTTTAATTCCAATATCTTTTTCAAGATTCCTACCACATCCCGTGACGTAGGTCCAGTCCACTTATCTAAGATTATCATGCCGTTTTGCAGAAGCTCTCCTATGCTTCTTTCTTTTTGCGTTCTTTCTTCGCATTCTGCAAGCTTTACCATGCCTGACATAGAAACAATTGTTTGGCAGAAGCCATAAAAACAGAATAAAAGCTTTTCCAAAGCCATATCGGCTTATGACAAGAGCGATACTTTACGATGTGGACGGATTAATGGTTGATTCAGAAACGCTGGGGATGCGTGTCGCTAAAGAAGTTTTAGGAAAATATGGCAGAGAGCCGTCTCAAGAAGAGCTGGAGAGATTTATAGGAGTAACGGACGAGAAATTTTACAGGGATTTTTTTAGGTCAAGAGCTATAGCAGAAAAAGCCCTGCAGGATCATTTTGAAATCTACGAAAGAGAGCTTCCCGATGTTCCTGTATTTCCTGGTGTTGCGGAATCTGTAAGAAGGTTCAAACCGCGCTACAAATTAGGCGTTGTGTCTGGAAGCACACTCCATCAAGTCAATATTATTCTTCAGAGAGCTGGGGTAGAAGGCTGCTTCGATGCAAAGGTAACCTGCGAAATGTACGATACAGAAAACAGTAAACCGCACCCAGAACCATACCTTATAGCTGCGTGGGCGTTAGATTTACGACCTGAGCAATGCGTAGCCCTTGAAGATGCGACACCGGGCATTCTTTCTGCAAAAAAGGCTGGAATGAAAGTTGTTGGCGTTAAAATAGGAAACAAAGGTAGACAAGACCTGTCAAAAGCTGATGTGGCTGTAGAAACCCTAGATGAAGTTACATTAGAGCTTGTCAGAAGCCTTTAGCCTATTTATCGCTTTCGTCTCTTCACAATCTGCGAAATCCTTATATTCTGCATCCATGGGCATGATATCATGGTCGCTGAGATTGACATCGTCGTAAGGCTTGTGGTAGCCGTAATCCTTGGTGTTGTCGTAGGTATAGAGCGTGACATGTCAAGAAAGCCTTTTGGCATGCGCGATGCCGCCCTTATCTCAATGGCTACTGCGCTTTTCGCAATAATGATGTCTGATATGGCCAGCGAGGATCTGGCAAGGCTTCTGCCCGCCATCGTGACAGGCGTCGGCTTTCTTGGCGCAGGCGTTATTATAAAAGTCGGTGTGCACGTGCACGGCATGACCACTGCCGCCATGCTCTGGGTTCTCGTAGGCATCGGCTATGGCGTAGGCGCAGGCATGCTGTTTGCGCCCGTCGTCGCAACATTTCTCGTGCTCGGTGTCCTGCTGTTGAAATACAGGTACCGGAAGCTGGAGTGAATTTTCTTTATTAAGTTTCATTAATGTTTCATCATAGAAAGCTGGGGTAGCCAAGAGCCTCTTTTCTTTCAAAAGAAAAGATGCGGGAAATTTGGTTTAAGGCGCCAGCCTGGAATTTTATGCCAGTTAGCTGGTGTCCGAAAGGACGCATGGGTTCAAAGGTGTATGAAGTTGCCTCGCAACTTCTATGCGGAATCTCCCATCCCCAGCGCCTTTTTATACTTCATTTCCAGAATTTCCGCAGTGAGCAAATGGCTTGCAAGACATGCGGCGGAGAAACAAAGGACTGGAAATGCGACATCTGCGGCTCTGAATCGAAAGTGCATGTGGAAGACCATGGGTGCGGAGGCGAGCACTGCATGCCCAAGTGCATGAGCTGCGGAGAAGCCGAGGTCCTATGCGAATGCTGAGAATTACTCCTTTTTTATTTTATGATTACCATACTGTCATCATGAAGCGCTCGCATATTTTTCTTGCCGCAGGAGTCCTGCTTATTGCATTTATTTCAGCAATCGAAGGACATTCCCTTGTCTTTATCCAGACCATAGCGCATTTGCAGGAAGACCTGCGTGAATGGTCCGTGCATCTCTACATCCTTGGATGGATTCTGCTGGCTTACGGCTTATATAAAATTTTCAGAAAAAAATAATTTCATTTCTCATAAATGTGTCTTATCCACATCCTTTTGAAAAATGGCAGCGTGAGGGTAGAAAGCATAAACGCAACCGCAGGCACTATCGCATTAAGCCAAGGCTCTGGAATTCTGACGGCAAATAGATAAAGCGCCACAGCCAGATACGTGAAAAGCGTCAGCAAACCTCTTCTTGCATAGCTGAGTTCCCATGCCTTGTCAGCCTCAACGCGCCTGTTCCTTTCTTCCATTGCCCTTATTCTTTTTTCCAACTCACGGGTCATCTTATCACCTCCTGTTCTCTTCAAGCCATTCATTGAACGCCTTATAGAACTTGCCATTCGCCTTCAGATCCCTTTCCATCGCTTCCCTTCCTGAATATTTTTTGATGACATCCACGCTCTTTTCCGGCGAGAATGTCTTAATAGGCTTTACCGCTATTTTCATAGCAGATTTATCATTCCATTCGTTGACATGAAACAGGTTTTTCAATCTACTGTCCCATGTTGCATCCAAGACCCTCCATTTTCCTTCGATCATAATTTCCAGAAAGGTGTGTGTGCACTCCTTGTCGTGCTTTATGCCTTCAAGCTCCTGCGGAATATTCAGGTCGCTCCACCTGAACACGCAAACTCTGTACCTTACCTTGCATCCCTCCTTTGTCAGCAATTTATGCAAAAGTTTGCTTTTGCCGCTGCAGCAGAAGTCCTCTTCTCCATACTTCACGGGAATTCTATAAGGAATATCCCTAACTTTTCTGAACAAAGAAATTATTCTGGCTTTATCTGGAAATCTGCCCTTCATGCTATCACTTCCCTGCCTCCAGATACTTCAGCTGTGCTGCCTTTATAGTTCCTGTCACGCCGATAACCCTGATTATAGCCCGTGTTTCTCCTGTCATCTTCACAAGCGCAAGAGAAACGCGAATGTGCTCCACCCTGTCATGAGCGCATTTTATCACTCCTATCTGTTTGCTGTCGCTGTACAGATTTTTGACTATCCACAGCCTTGCCTCGCTGCTTCCCATCTCCCCAAGCCATTCTGTGACAGCATTCCAAATAGCCTTCGTTACATCCTCGAAAACAACCTTTCCTTCGCTTATCACTTCGAAGATGACGTATCGCGATTTTGCGCGAAGGCTTGGCGGGAGTCTTTTAGGTTCCATTTTTATTCACCTAGATTCTTCATTAAAGGAAAAAATAGAATGAATGTTTTGTTCATGCTCAAAGAAGTTCTAAACCCTCTGCCTTTAGGCAGAGGATAAGATACCGAACTTCTTTGGCATGCAAGGAGGAACGAAGTTCCTCCTGCACAGGAGAAGCTCGCTTCTCCTTGTGCTGAAGACCTTGTGAAACCACCGCCTTTACAAGAAGGAATCAAAGATTCCTTCTGTACATGCGAATCTTCGATTCGCATTGTAGGCGGTGGAGTATCGGTCTTCATCATGTCTCTCGGGACAGATGCAAACATGTTGTATTCAGATACATAATCCGTTCCTTCTGTTCTGCTGCTTATTTCTTCAACCATATTACTCACCTTCCTTTTTTGTAAACTGCGTTAAATCCTCTACCACAGCAACGCCCTCCCACTTCTTTCCTGCCAGCTTTTCCCTGTTCTTTTTCACAATATCTTCTGGGATCGTGGATGCGCTTTCTATGCTCTTGCCTAATTCTTCCCCAAGCAGGTACGGTATAGCCGCCAGCTCCCTTCCAAAGCGCATGTCCCATTTTGAGATTGAACCTGAGGTGGCTATAGTTTTAGCGCCAAACTTCCCGCAGAGCATTACGTTTCTTATCATCCTTGCAAAGACGCGTATGCGCTTCTTCCTGTAGCTCTCAAGAAGCTCGTGAAAATTTATTTCTATAGCTACTTCGTTTTCCGCAGCAGCCCTGGCGCATATATGATCTATGCCTGAATCTATCCTGCCGCGCTCGGGGTGGAAAAGGATGTCAACCATAGGATTTTCGCAGGCAGCCCTGTTTATGTCGTAATCCCCTCCATATACTGCAACGATCTCAGCCTTGCTTCTTGTCTTTGCAACAAGCCTCTTTATGTCATTTACATTCTTCGCCTGGGCAAGCGCTACTGACACGATGTCTATGCCTGCCTTTTCTCCCTTCTTCTTGTATTCATCGAACGAATCAAATCCCTGTTCTGCATGCAGCACAATGCCTACCCCGGATAGCCCCAGCTTCGAAGCCATAGATATAATGTCGTCTGCAGAATTCTCCCCTCCGCTGTCCCTCACGTGCACGTGCAGGTCGTAATAGGTCATAGAATGCCTTTGCAAAGAACGCTTTAAAATCCATGATTTCAGCTGATATCATGCCTGTCCCTGATTTCGCCGTTTACGTCAAGGGCTTCGCGCCTTATGGAAACAACGTCATAACCATGCGCGGTGAAATGCAACTGGAGGAAAAAATACCTTTCGAAGCCACTTTCTTCTCCTTTGATCCCCAGCTGTCGAAGAACGTATCCGCCAAAATATTGCCGGAAGGAATAAAGATCCTGAAAAAGTTGGGCTATAGCGATAATGATGCAGAGCTTCTCATCCTGGGCCTCCAGAGAAAGCTCCTGAAAGGGGAGGTTATGCAGGAGGTTAAGTAATCAACCTGATTTCATTCGGCCACTGAATCTCAGCATGTCTATATTCGTAAATACCTTTATCTTGTTTTGTTCTCTGAAATGAGGGTCATGCGCCCATATGCCATCGGTTTTGATGGCGACAGCCGCAGCAAGAATCGGCACATCATCCGGATCACTTATATCATTCCTGCATTCTTCCATAAAATCCCTGTAATCTGATTCTGGGATAATCTCAATGCGCTCGAAAATAAATGCCATGAGGATGTCAAATTCTTCATTGCTGAGATTTGTTTTGACCTTCAATTCGTCTTTATGCTCGTATACTTCCTTTATAGTATGGTCTGGTGTTACAAACTCAAAATTTCTGTCGAACAGGATTTCCCGCGTTGTGCTGTCTTTGACTAAAGCTGCTATTATTCTGTTCGTATCCACCACGATTTTCATTTTACCAGCCCGTGTCTCCTTGCAATTCCATGCTTTATTTTATGGCCCAATTCCTCTGCGTCTTTCTCGGTCAGCCTGCTCTTTGCAAGAAGCTTGTCCATCAGTTCTAGCTTTCGTGCATGCTCCCACATCGCCTGCCTTGCTATCTCGCTCCACCTGACTTCCTTGTGCCTGTCCATCGCCTCTTTCAGGTCTTCAGGAACTGCCAGAGTCATGTTCGTCATTCTATCACCTAAGTAAGATAAGTAAGATTACTTATTTAAGGTTTTCTGCAGGATAGAAAGCTCCTGAAAGGGGAGGTTATGCAGGAGGTTTGAAAGAAATTAAGCAGGAATCTTCATTTTCCCTGCACCGACTTCCTCAAATGATTTTTTCAAAAGCATCTCTTCGAGTTTTAACATAATTTTTACCTTCTCGCTTTTTTCATTCAGTGTGTAAAGCTGCACGCGCCCTATCTTTCTTGTGGATTTCACGAGTCCTTCCTTCAACATCTTTGGCAATATTGCATAAACAGTCGGCCTTGATATTCCGCATCCTTCTGCTATGTCCTTTTTTGAATAGTCAAGCCCGCGCCCTTCGATAAGGAAATCCAAGAATCTGTTTTCTATCGTGTCTCCTATTACTTCCAACAGCATGGATTTGTCCATGATTATCACTGCAAACATACGGCACCCAAACTATTTAAAACTTTACATCCATGTAAAGTTATGAATAATGGTGTTTTCCGCGCCAAGATTCTTTTCGCCCTTGCAAGAAAAAGAAAATGGGGTGAGAGCCATACGGCGTATGAAAACATGTTCCGCATATTCAGGTCAGAAGCCTTGGGCAAGCATGGCCTGAAGAACGTGAAGAATCTTGCCGATGACCTCGTGAGGGAAGGCTTTATCATGACGAAGCCCGCTCACTACGGCCTGCAGGTGTCGCTGAATCCTAAAAGAGCACAAGAAATAAAGAAGCTGATCAAAGAATATCTGGGGTACGACCTGTAAGAATTTGGGGAGATCGTGTATAAAAACGGTTACTTTTTTTCCGCAACCCTTGCTTCAGAAGGCATGTGTCTAATCGCTGCCGTAGTATGCAGAGCTTCCAGATTGGCTTTGAATTCATCCTGGTTTTCAGTGACATATATTCCTGCAAGCTCTCGCGCTTCTTCAACTTTCCCTTCTTGCAGGAGTTCGTAAACATGGCGATTATGATTCTGCGCTTCGATACTTTGCTCCCGCAGTTTTCTCAGCTCATCTGAGCGCAGTGATCGTAAATAATTGGTGTAATAATCATTTGTTTCTTGAAGTTCCTGCACCCCCCTTTCAAGACGACGGGCTTTTGCATCAAAATAACGGGCATCAGCGGGTAACGAATACGCAGAAGTAATTACATTTCCTAGTCTTTTACTCGCATAATGGGTAGCAAAAGCAGCTGTTCCAGCTAAAATAACCGCAGCTGACAATACAATTCCAGACCTCTCGGATCGCCTGAACATAGAAATAGTAAGATCGTAAACTATTTAAGATTATTTATCACTAATGAATGAGAATATTCTACCTCTTCCTCCTCTCATTGCGCCCTTTCTGCCCTGCGCTCGTCCTGCCCCTGAATGCCCTGCCGCGCTGCTCTGCAATCCTTCGCGCATTTTTATTTGCAATTACAGACGGGTGGCTCCTGTCTATAAGCATGACTTCAAAGAACTTGCTCGTGCCGTCCTCGCCCGCATAATATGAATTCAAAACCTCCATGTTTTTGTGTTTTCGTGCAGCCCGCTGCTCTGCCGTTCTTTGCATGCTTACTGCAGGGGTAAAGAATTGCCCTTTTTTCCTGGGCTTTCTGCCTTTCTGTGGCGCTGGTCTCTTTCTTGACCCCCCTCCTATGCGCACCCTTACAACAGTAAAACCCTGCTTTGCTTTCCATCCCAGCGCATGCGCACGGTCAGGCCTTGTCGGCCTGGCTATCCTTTGAATGCTTTTCTGCCCTCTCCATTCTATAAGCCTCTGCTTCTTTTCTGCAGAAAGCCATGATTCTGAAATATACCTGTAAGCAGACTTCATGCAATCGCCTTATTGATTGATCAAAGAAGATATTTAAGCATATAGTCATAAAATCTTGGAGTGGTGTCATGAATTCAGCAGTAAAACTGATAATCGGGATAATAGTTGTTCTGGCAGGATTGTACTGGTACGCCGCTGACTTTATTGGTACAAATGTCTGGTCCGGCGTGATAGGCTCTAGTGCGATAGGCGCGTTCAAGACCGTCTTCGTAGGACTGTTCGGATTATTCCTGATATTCGTTGGTCTTATAGTCGCCTGGATCGAGTACGAGGATATAAGATGGCAACGCCGCGAGAAGCAGTCAAAGAAGAAGTGATTCTTCTTATTGGTTTCCTTTTGAATTCTGCATGTATTCGTGAATCCTTTTAGTTTCTCCTATTAAGCTCTCTGTAACTTCCACCTGAACCTGAACCCCTATGCAAAAACAAGGCGTGAGATTTGCCTACAAGTGCGACCAAAGGCATTATAGAAGCATTAGTCGCTAGAAATATCGCGCAATCAGCACTGTCAAGAACCCTTTCCTTTTCAGGATCATGGGAATAATCATCCCATTGCACGAAATGGTCAGGCCTGCGTGGTATATTCTGCACAACATATATCCGACCATCGTCTTGTGGAACCAGTACCCTAGTTTCATCATCAAATCCATCCATATACCTTCTTGCGTATCGTGCTCTATGTCTTCTTACAACAGGTTGTCCATATGAAACATCCATTAAATAATCTTCTCCCCGAGTTCGTCTTGCTATTTCTACCTCTCTTTCCATCGTGCCTGTTTCAAATTCGCCAACATCCAGCCTTTCGCCTCTAATTCCAACCAGAACAAGCTTTCCTAATACAAAGGCTAGTCTAGGCGCTCCATGCACAAGCTTTCGCCCAATTACTATATAGGGCTTTAACTCCAGTTCATCCAGACTCACAACACTAGCTTGGTTTGATAGCATGTTTTCACGCTCATGATATAACTTAATTAAAAGCAGAATCCTTTAATCTACACTATCTCCCCCCATCCTATCAGATGCCAGCGTCCGCCAGACTGCCTTGATAGTGCAATTTTATCCCCTTTCTGCACGCACAGCGGTATCTTTAATTTTAATTCCACGCCTTTTTCAGAGCCTGACGTGACCGCGCCCACGCTTTTTTCAACCGCATGTGTTACAAGAAGGGCGTCGCCTGTTTTTATCGGGCTTACAACTGTCTGCCCGCCCACGCCTATGACATAGTCAAAAAGGTTTGGCTTGAATTTTACCACAAATTTGCATTCAGGCAGCTTTCCAGGAAGCCCTGCAAGATTTCCTGCCAGAACATCGCCTCTTGTCAGGCTCGGGTCCAAAGATGTTTCCAGTGCAACCAGTCCGCCTGGATATGCCTTTTCCTGAGGCAAATCCGCCTGCACTATGCCCACTACTTTTGTTTTTAGTTTTTTGAATACGCCATTCTCATTAAAGCCGGGGGCTATTTCTATCTCAGACCCTTTCTCTATGCTCCCTTTGGAAAGCGCCCCTCCTATAACGCCTCCCTTGAGCTTTTCAATGTCTGTCCCGGGCTTGTTCACGTCAAATGATCGTGCCGCATAGAATACAGAATCATCATTCAGGCTCCGCTCCGGTGTTTCGATTACTTTTTCTATCGTCTCTATGAGTATGTCTATGTTCGCATTGTGCAATGCTGATACAGGGATTATTGGTGAATTATCAGCTATGGATCCTTTCACAAAATCCTTTATCTCCCTGCAACTTTCCCTTGCCCTTTTTTCATCAACAGCATCTATTTTATTTTGCACGATCACGATCTTGCCTATGCCCGCAATCTCCAGCGCCTTTAAGTGTTCAGCCGTTTGCGGTCTGGGACATTTTTCAGTCGCAGATATAATCAGCAGCGCGCCGTCCATTAGCGCTGCGCCGCTCAGTACCGTCGCCATCAGCGTCTCATGCCCGGGTGCATCCACAAACGACACTGCCCTTGCAAATTTAGCATCACCAAAGCATTTGCTGCATTTCTGAGTTGGACAATATGAATTGTCTTTCTCGCAATAATAAAATTTCGCGTCAGCATAGCCTAGCCTGATTGTGATCCCTCTTTTTAATTCTTCGCTGTATGTGGAAGTCCATTTGCCTGTTAATGCTTTCACAAGCGTAGTCTTTCCATGGTCTACGTGACCCACAACGCCTATGCTTACTTCAGTCCTCCCTCCCTTCTCTTCCTTTGTGAAAATAATCACCTCACTAAAGGTGTGGAATAAAGTATTAAATGTATGATAAGGAGCGGAGCGAGCTGATTAAGGCTCTGCAATATTGAACAAGGAACAAATACCGAATTGATAGTTTATCTGCGGAAGCCTCCTCTTAAAACCTCTGATCTTCAGGCAGAGGTAATACAGGTTTGTTCTCCTCACCAAAGTTAGATAGATTTTCCTCTAGGAATCTCTCTGTAAATACCGGTCGCCCCAATAAGCACTTCTCCCATAAGAAAGGCGCGTTCCCCTCTTATAAGATTGGCAAGATTAAGGACAGGTTTACCCGATACTTGAAACATTCCGTACTCTGCGTCCGAGAGAATCTCTTCTGCCTCTCTACCGTGAGCGTGATATGCCCATTGAACAAACGTCCTATCGCTTCTTCCAGGAATATCATGAGCAACATATATCATGCCCTTTCTTTCGGGAACCAGAACGCGGAAATTTACATCGCTCCATTTGTATTTCCGTGCAAATTGCGCACTGTACCTCCTGATATCCATCTGTCCTTCAGAAGGTGAAACAACGCTCTCTCCTGATTCTAGATTTACAAGTGCCAGGCCCTCTCCAAATCTCGTGCCTATCTCGAATTCGCCAACATCCAGCTCTTCAGCTTCAAGTCTCGCCATCACAATATCACCGTATTGCAAAGCCGCGTCAGGACGTTCGCGCAAAATTTCCTTAATTTTCCTTGCAACAGGCGCAAAATGCCAGCCGTCAAATCTTATAACAGAGGTGGAATTGCCTAGTTGTTCTATATCCATACGCTCACTAAATTCAACAAATAGAAAATTTATTTAAAGCTGTCTTTAGGATATTTTCTTCCTACTTCTTCTCTGTCGCGTTCGCTTCCTTTGCCTTTTCCTTCTTTGGCAGTATGTCCTCCATCTTCTTCGGGCCTTCTTCCTGAACTATGCAATTAATCTGCATCGTGTCCGCACTAATGATGTTCCCCCTTGATATTCTTCTCTTTCTGAGTCCTTTGCGCATTGTTGCTTTCACCTTCTTCCTTCCAGGAGGTCTTTTCTTGCCAGAGAACCCAAAGCCTCTTGTGAACAGCAGTTTCCTTTTGCCGGTAATTTCAAGGTTTTTGTTTTGGGGAATGCCGTCCTTGTCCGTTCCTCCGGTTATTTTCAAAGAATAACCGTCCAGCCCCAGAAAGCCTGCATTAAAAGTCTCTCCGATCTTCTTTCCGAGAACAGGGCATTCCGACTGCTCTTTCTCCACTTGCCAGCTTTTGCTTCCGCTGCTCACCACGAATCTGAACACAGGCATCGAAACACACCTCACGTTTTCCTGCATGATCTAAGAAGAGCTGCTGGCTCTTCTGGACGTGGAAGAGCTTCGCTCTTCCCACGAAACATGCATGCACCTTTCTGACTCAAGGTAAGCAAGATTTAAAAGCCTATTTGTTTGCCCTGGAAAGAATCGAATGAATAATTCTGTTTACAATCCCTTTGATAGATTCTCCGCCATCAGGTTATTCGCTGTTCCGCCCATTCCGCATCCGCACCCGCTTCCGGGCGGCCTGTCTGCTTGCATGCTTGCAATCATAGGCATGGCACGCATCTGCGAGATCCTTTCAACTACCGGGTATTGCCTCTTCGTCTTATTCCAGTATTCCAGCTTCTGCCCCCTGTGCCTCATATGATCCCACGTGGCTGCAAGCGACGCCTTCATAACTGCAGACAGCATCTTTGTCATATCCCATTTCTCTCCTGTCTTCAGAGTTTCCATGAAATCGAAGCAGTATCTTGCGCCTGCTGTGAAGACAATCTTGTCTTTTAATCCTAAAGAGCCCGACCAGTTTGGCAGCCTTTGCGCCCACTTCGCAGTATGTCTTGCGCTTGCTATTAGCAAGTCTCTCTGTTCAGAGGAGAGCATGTCAGCAACAAAAGGCCTGTCTTTTATCACGCTGAGCGGCACGAAGAATAGCGGCAGTATAAGCGAAGGATATCCTTGAAGACGGTCTATTAATTCTATAGTCTTGACAGTGTCATCCGGCGTTTCCTCGGGCAGGCCCATAACAATAGTGCAGTGCGGAATTATGTAATTATCTATCATGACCGCCATTCCTTGTTCAACAACCTCAGGCCAGTCCTCAGGCTTCCACGGCTTGAGCTTGCCGACCATGTACCTCGCGATAATTCTCGGTGATCCGCTCTCTATTCCTGTCTGGAACCCTGTCATCCTCTTTTCACTAAGCCCGCTTATCTCTGAAAATTCCTCCGTAACCCTTGGGTTTGCCAGGGCTGTCGCTAAGCAACAATGCGTGAAAGAAAGCGGCTTTCCGAATTTGACAAGCTCTTTGCATAATTCATTTATCTTGCCGTTTGGCTTCCATTCGCCTACTGCTGTTCCATACCGAAGTGTGTCTTCTGACAGCAAGGTAATTGTATCAGTATAAGGCGATTCTGCGTTCAGTTCTGCCTCTTTTATTATAAATTCCTTCGGAATCCACTTGAATCCGCTCATTAATTCCATGTCACAGAACT
This sequence comes from Candidatus Aenigmatarchaeota archaeon, assembly GCA_016187395.1. GTDB lineage: Archaea > Aenigmatarchaeota > Aenigmatarchaeia > GW2011-AR5 > JACRAC01 > JACPJV01. Next base: position 21,608 of record JACPJV010000009.1, on the reverse strand, counting down.
GGCACCCCCTTCCGCAACCTCTGCTTATCTCAACCATGCCCCAGAAGCTCGTCCCTATTATCGGGTAGGGATCAGGTCTCATCACATGAATATTGTGGTATTTTTCAGGCACCCTGCCCTCTAATATACTCTGCCAGAATTCACGCGGCGCACTTTCAACTGCACCGGTGAACACGCAGTTTATATTCATCCTTGCCTGTTCTTCCTTGAACAGGTCGAATTCCCACACGCCGGGCCCTCCTGCGATAATCGGTGCGTTGCTCCTTTCTCTTATCTTTCCTATAAGCCTTTCAAAGAAATACTTGTTGAATGGTTCCTTTCCTCCTGCAAGACCAACCATCGTTGTCGTAGCAGGGCCTATCCCGAAAGGATCCATCGTTGAAACCAGCCAGACCTTTGCATCAAAATTCTGCACAAGCTGCGGAGGGCAAACAACGACATTATATCCAAGCTCTGTCAGATACGACTCTATCTTGCGCAAGGATAATATCGCAAGCTCAGCCTTCCCGTCGTTGTTCGGCACTGTAGAAAAGAATCTGTTCTCAATGTATTCCTTTACCTGCTTTGGCAGTCTGTCGATAGGCACGCACGAGAGGAAGCCGGCCATAAAGCTCATGTTATAGTTGTGCATGCACGACTCATCCGCTGTTATCACAAAATCGTACAGTTGTTTTTCCCCCACACGCCCACACCTCAAAAGAATCGTCTCTGAAAAATTTAAAAGCTGAAGTTTTTAATCCTTCTTTATATTTCTTACTTACTCTTAATAGATAGCAACTTCCTGCTCGTCATCTCTCTGATTACAATTCTAAAAAAGTTGGTGTATTTTTCTGCATTTTTTATCATGTAGCCTTTCCTACCGCTCTGTCGCTGTCATTCACAGCTGGAAAGAGTTCCACGACCATTTTATAGTGCTACAAGGAATAAATCGGGATATGATAATTCCTTGTGCACTACAAGCAGGAGCAGAGCTCCTGCTGTACAGCAGAACCCGAATGGTTCTGCTTGTATAATGTGAAACAAGGACATGTCGGTATTATTTCCTTGTTTCACATTATCACTTCCTTTCGGCCACGGCATGCCAGTTATATCCTCTGTGAAAAGAAGAGGTGTCTTGGATAGAGAATCCAGCTGACTTCAGTAAAGACATCACCTCACCTATAGACGGTTCCAAATTCATACACTCAAACCTTTCTCTGACTCCCTCCAGATACAACGGTAATATCCATAATTCCTCTTCTGACAAAACTCTTCGCGCTCGTCGCTCTAGTTCTGGAAGTATGTTTTTTACCGATACTCCTTGCATCTTTTCCCTGTTAAATCCTGTTACTGAAAGCAACGCACCTATCCTCAGCACTCGTGCAGTTTCGTAGAGAAACTTTCGTTCTTGAAAAACTCCGAAATTGCTGGGGCATACTGCGCCGTCGAAAGCACTATCAGCAAAAGGAAGGTAGTGAACATTTCCTCTTACGACCGCGATTTTCCCGTCCTTTTTCCTTATGTATCTGCATGCCTCATTATCTATATCAACGTCGACAACACTGCATCTGGTAGCCAGCATTCTGGAGACATTCCCAAACCCATCTCCGAGGCTTAATATTCGCTGTCCTTCTGGAAAAACTTTTGTCATCAAGTCACTCTGTTCCCTGTAGAAGGCGTAGTCGCCTGTCAATTTATCAAAAAGCGGATACGTCCCACTCGTCATATCATCACCTTTTGTATCACAACCCATACATCTTGTCGGATTTCCTTTTCATTTCCGCAACTATTTCTAAGATATCCGCTTCATCTTTTGTAAGCAGCTCTTCATATTCGCGCAGTTTTTTGTAATCCTCGCTGCTTATATCTGTGTATAAAACGTCTCCTTCCTCTATCTGCCTCCCGACTGTCGGTCCCTCGATGCTCACGGCCACCTTGTCCCCGCTTTTTGCATCCTCAACATTTTTGCCCTCCTTCTGCATTTGTTTTACAGTTCCTACTATTCCTCTGCCTTCTTTTAACAGGGAACAACCGGGCTTCAGAATGCCTTTTATTTCGCAGCCCACTATAGCAGGATGGCTCTGCCTGAACACGTATCCTTTTAGAATATGGATTTCAGCAGGCCTTGTTGCATCTGCAACCTGTTTGTCCATCAGTTCTTCAGCAAGTCTTTTCACAAAATCTTCGTATTCGTCTATGATGTGATATATGACATCAGTTTTTATTATTGCAACACCGCTTTTCTTTGCCAGAGCCTGCATTTCTTCTGAAGTATCTGCATTGAACGCAATCACGACCCTGTTCTTTTCTTCTTCGTTCGCCTGCGCAAGAAGTATATTCCCTCTTGTTACCGCTCCTATGGTCGCTTCTTTTATCGGATAGTCTTTGAGAACATTAAGCAACGCCTCTAAACTTCCGATTGTATCAGTTTTTACCACAAGCCCTTCTGTTTCCCTGTGAACCTCTGTTTGCATTCGTTCCTTTTCCAGCTCTTCCAGTGATTCTTCTGCGCTTTTTTTATCCTTCCCTACGATTATCCCGGCACCTGCTACTGCCCTTTCAATTTCAGGTGCAGCAATTTTTACTCCGCAGGCTGCTGCGCATTCATCTACCTGCAAAAAATGATTCTCTGCTCGCATTTCCTTCAGAGGTTTGATTACTAACAAAGCCTTTATTTTGGTTAGAAATGGGTCTGGACCTCCGACAGCTATCCAGCTGCCTTTTTCTATTTTACCGTCGTAAAGAATCACATCAGCTGTTTTTCCCAGTCCTGTTGTTTCTCTTACTTCCAGAATAAAGCCGCGTCCTTCTTCTGTTATCTTCAGAAAAGTCTGTGAAAGGCCGACCAGCATTGCCATTATTTCAGGCACGCCTTCTCCTGTCTTTCCGCTCATAGGCACAGCTGCCACGGCTTTTTTGAAATCAGGAATCCTGTCATACTTGTCGCAGGCAAATCCAAATCTTGATATTTGTTCAAGCACCTTGTAGAATCTTTCCTCAAATTCCTGCTTTGCAAAATCAGGCTGCTCTTCGCCCAATGAACGCCATCCTCTTATCCTGTCAATTTTATTCACAGCCACGACGAATGGCGTTTTTTCTTCTTTCAGGATGCGCAGGGATTCCTCTGTCTGCGGCATAACGCCTTCCATTATATCAACAATAAGCACGGCCAGATCCGCCAGCGCGCCGCCGCGCCTGCGCAATGATGTAAATGCCTCGTGCCCTGGCGTGTCTATGAAAAGCAGTCCAGGCACTTCCACAGAAAATCTGAATTTTTCCAGCAGATTTCCGCACAGCTTCTCAATGACATTTTTAGGCACCACGCTCGCGCCTATCGCCTGCGTAATCTGGCCAGGCTCCTTTGCAGCCACAGTCGTCTGCCTGATTCTATCAAGAAACGTGGTCTTCCCGTGATCCACGTGTCCCAAAACTGCGATTATAGGCTGGCGAATATTCTGCATGAAAATCACCGTAAACTGCATGAGCGTTCTGCAATGCGTCCTGAAGAACGCTCGTTTCACTTTTCCTCATTAAAACAGATTAGCAGTAGAAAGTATTATATATGCAAGAAAAGGCTGTTTATTTAGAAACTGCCAGAAGTCTTTCTCATCTCTTGACATTGATATATACGGCAGAAATTATGGCGAAAATGATTTGCTTCCATATGAACCGCAGGCTAAAGCCTGCGGTTTCTTGAAGCAAAGCATCTCGAAAGAACTCGGTATTTTATCCTCTGACTGAAGTCAGAGGTTTTAATTGGAGTTCTTTCGAAGATTACATGTAGACCACTACATCAATTACCTTCATCCCATCTCAGGAAACCACAGTTTTATCTCCCTTTCCGCTTCTTCCCTGTTGCCTGACGCATGAATCAGGTTCTCTGCAGATCGCCGCTCCTTGTTTGCCTTCAGGATAGAATCATTTCCAAGATCGCCTCTTATCGTTCCTTTTTCCGCGGCAGAGGGGTCTGTGTAGCCTGTTATTTCACGCACGCGCTGTATTGCGTTTGTGCCCTCAAGCACCATCGCAACAACAGGTCCTCTTGTTATGTACGTTCGCAGCCATCCTACTATTTTGCGCCCCATCGCCTTGTAGTCCTTGATTTTTTCGCCTGCCTTCTCGCTCTTCTTGCCCAGCGTAGTCATGTACTCGTCATCCTCGGGATAATGCCTGCCTACAAGCGCCTTGTCCGCCCTGACCATCTTCATTGCAGTTATCTTCAATCCTCCCCTTTCGTAATAATCTATTATCTTCCCTATCAGGTTGCGCTCAACGCCGTCAGGCTTGATAATGACAAGTGTCCTTTCTTTCATAGCCTCTGAATGTAAAGCAAGGTTTATATTTGTTGTGGGTTTTACTTTATCTATGAAAATACCAAAAGCAACTATTCTTGGAGCAGGGAATGCGGATGCATTCAACTATCTTATCGTTAGGAAAAATAAGCATTTCTTTCCCTGGCTCAAGACATTCTTTGAAATGGCTTTTGGCTACGGGGGTATGGTTGATGTGAAATATTCTGATTACAAGGAAGGTGAAGATATAGATACAGTTGAAAAGAAGGTTGAAGATTTCGTAGACAGGCATGAAAGTTACACAGGGGCAACAAGAGAGCACATACACCAAACAGGAACAAGAATCGATATTTTCTACGGGAAAGACAAGGTTTTCATTGTCATTCTTACGAACCCTGAAAACAGGCAAAGATTTCTCAAAGTCCTCAAGAAAATCTCTGTATGGAAGAAATGAAACCTGCTGCAACGCTTATATACCTTATTCTTAATACAGAGTTAAAGCAGTTTCACGTGATATTATGGTACAGACAGCGCGCATAAAGCTGGCGGGAAAGGACCCGAAGGAGCTTGACTCCATATGCACAGAAATAAAGGATATGGCAGACAAGGCAGGTGTAGTCGTTAGAGGTCCTATTCCGCTGCCTACGAAGACGCTGAAAATACCTGTCATGAAGACTCCGTGCGGCGACGGCATGCACCGCGGCGGCGGTGGCGGCAACTGGGAGCACTGGGAGATGCGCATACACAAAAGAATCCTGGATGTAGCAGCAAATGAGCGTGTTCTCCACAGCATTACAAGAATTAGAATTCCCCGTGATGTTAATATTGAAATAGAATTGACCGGATGATTTAAGGCTTTTTCTGCTGAATTCTATAGTCATGAACAAAGAAGCAGATGACGCAAATCCTGTCCAAAGCCCTGAGTTGCTTGATGAATTGTACGGAATAAGAAGAAGCCGAAGAATGTGGAATGGTTTTAAAAACTACCTCGTTGATACCTCATGCTCTTTGATGTTCTACACGCCATTGCTGGGATCAATGGAATACTTCTGGGCGGGCATGGAACCGGAAGAAGTCCTGAAGTCAAGGGTAGGGAGTGTTTTGTTTCACCTTACAGTTGCCAGGCTTTACGGCGTGTACAGGCACTGGTATGCAGGATTATGGAAAGCTGACATGGACAGCAGCCGCGCAAAAAAGCGCTTTGTGGACACATCTGCCATGCTGTCATTTCAGATACCTACATATTCAGCAATATTGTACTATTCAGGCGCATCATGGAAGGAAATGGCTGTGGCTTTGCCCACAGGACTTCTGCTGGGCGGAGGAACGGCAAGGCTCTACGGCTATTTGCTTGACAAATGGCGCAAATACTGGGGAACTCGCAGAACTCTGGACTGATATCGAAATTGAACTGACTGGATGAATGCTTTAATAATTATTCTCCGGCCTTACTCTATGGCATACAAAAGCATACTGGAAAGTGTGCGGGTAGAGGTCCCTGTGAAAACCTACGCTACTCCGCATGCTACAACCGGAGAAATGCCCCCGTGGCTATCTGAAAGGCTCCCTCTTTTTGCATCAGAAGACGGAGATATGAACTGCTACAATTCCGGCGGAAGAGGGATTTTGACAGAAGAAAATGGCGAAGTTTATAGAATCAAAGGGGCAGATCCCAAAGGAGTGATAACACGGACAGTCTCAGCCTCAGAAAAAAATATCATACGGGACGTTGATCATTCTGCAGAGTCTGTGCCGGATGCGCAGGCAGTTGAGCGGCTTTTGCATTCCAAACTGCTCTGCGTTCCGTTTCCTGGATACAGGGATGGAAGGCCGTGGAATTTTCTTACCCGTGAAAATATTCGGAATTCCCGCAGGGCATTTGAAATTTTAGGAGAAGCCTACTCGAAATTAGGATTGGCCTCGCCATGCAGGTTCGCAGGCGCAATAGAATATCCGTTTCTGACATGGCAAAACGAGCCTTTATACTCCGAAGTGCTTCAGCTGCCGGATATTGAGAGTGACCTCAGGCAGGATGAGTTTGAAGTTCTGATGCGCAGGCACCTGCAGCACGCATCTCCGGAAGAGCTAAGAGAAATAAAAGAATGTATTTGCAGACTTTACGAGTCGCTTTTGCAATGGCATGCATTTGAATGCAGAGCTCTTGCTGACTCCAGACTGGTCATGCATCCGGATTCGTTTCTTGGGCAAAACCACGTAATAGCGCACGTAGGGAGTGGAAAAATCGCAATAAGCAGGGTTGATCATACGTCAACCGTGGAATCAGAAGATGAAAGAAAAATCCATGAATCTGCCCGATCTTTTGCATCCGCGCTTTACAATATGCCCCTATGGGTTGCGTATGCCGTGGAAATGGCAGAAAGAAGGCTTGATTACGACAGAAAGCGCTTCTCAGGATATTTTGACGTAGCCTTCAAGAGTTCGGATCCAATTAAAAAGAGTGAATATCCTGAAGCCGTTGGAGTTTTAGAAAGATGCTGCAAGCTGTTCGAAGCAGCCCTTGCAGATCCTCATCCAGAGCCTGCTGATGAAAGCCTTCTTCTGTCTGTCTTTGAACGCGCTACGGCGGTAAAGATAGACGAAGAATTTGAGAGAAGAAGAAAACTGGTTTATGAGGAGGCAAAAAGAAAGTTGGCCTCGATGGGAATATCTGACAGAGACTTAATACGCGCGCTCACCCGGAAGTAAATTTACGACACATCCCTGTGCGTCTCGTACATGAATGCCGCGTTCCTGTCTTGCTTTTTCATTCCTTTAACAATCTCCTTAAAAATCTGGTCTGATGTCGCTTCTTTCTTTTTCTTGATCCACCTTTTTACTTCTACAGCCACCTTCTCGCAGATCTTTTCCGCATCTCTTTTGTTCATTGAAGTGCTAAGGCAGGCAGCGTAGCACGATGCATAGACCTTCCTCTGGTCAAACCTTTCCTTTTTCCCGCCTCGCTTTATCACGTACATCCAATCAACCCCTATCCATTCGCTATCCGAAGTTTATTGTTCCATTTGCAATAATCATCAGCAGCCATCCCATTGCTACGAGCAGCAGCCCTGCAAAAAGCCGCATATATGGCCTGTTCTTCTGCTTCCATCTCTTGATCTCATGCAACTTCTTGCCTCCTGCTACAAGCAGCAGAATAATTATCAACGGCGCGACAAATATAATGTTGTAAAGCACCAGAAGCATGAATGCAGTTACGTCGAAATACTGCGACAGAAGAGTAATTATCGCAAGATAAGGCGCTCCTGTGCACGGCAGCTCCACAGCAGAGACAAATGCCCCTAAAAAGAGCACCCCTGCTATCGTCGTCCTCGTGCTGTAGATATGCAATTTCTTAGCCATCGATGGTGGAATTGCCAGCGAGAGTCCGCGCCCGTACCAGAAGAAATCCTTTATCTCAAGCAAACCAGCCGCTATGATTATTATTCCGACTGTTATTGACAGATATTCCGTCAGGTATAGCGGAATCGTAGAAAAGAAATATATCAGCCCTAGCCCTGCCAGCAGGTATACGGCAAAAACAGCAAATATATAGGCAAATCCCAGTTGCAGGACTTTTTTCGTTTTCTGCCTTGCGCCTAACAGAACAGACAACATCAGAATAAGCACGCCTATCGCGCACGGATTGATGGAATCTATAAGTGCCGTGACTGCGACAACGCCTATCGAAGGCAAAAAAGCCTCTACTGCCATTTTTCATCCCTCACTTATTTCTCCATTCTGCTCTGCAATTCTGTAGCTTGCGCACATTCTGTCTGTCTCTTCCTTCTCCTCGCTGAATTCAATTATAATGCAATCGCCAGGAGGCACATTCGGGTATGGAGAAATCACGTAGTTTTCAAAATCCTCCAGCTTCTGCTGCGCATATGTTTCTCCTTCTGTCTTGTAGAGAAATACCTGTACCTTTGCCGGATTACCGTTGCATGCTTGTCCGTTCACAAATTCCTCCACTCCATCGTTTGTTGCAACTGCAATCCTGCCTGCCTCCAGAGCACCTCCTATCACTTCGAAAAACTCGTGCAGGCTCGCCTCGTTCAGCTGCCTTAGCGTGCCTTCAACATGAATCCTGTCATCGCCGTGCTCATGGAAAACGGGCGTGCCGACCCTGTTTTCAAATCCCATGGGGTCCTCAATGTCAACCTTTTCTCCGCAAGTCCATATCTCAAAATCAGCGTGCCAGTGCACAGGGCCTCCTGTTGCGCTTTCTATATTTTTCAAAACAGTTCCTGCCGCTATGTACGCGGTAGTTGCAATAACCAAGAGTACTATTAATGAAAAAATAATGATTTTTCCTTTTTCTTTTATGTGCTCCTTACCCGTATATGAAATTCCGATAAGAACAAGTAGTATTATGAACGACGTCAAGACGATGCCGCTGCCATCAGCCTCTCCCTGTTCTGTTCCATGCGCATAGGCAATCGCTGCTGTAAGTAAAAATGCCGGCAAAAATCTCATAATTAGATTTCTCCTGCTTATTATAAAGATTTGGAACGGAAACTTTTATTGTTTGACGTCAAATCTGGCTGATTAGGATCATTATTATCAGGTAAGCGAAATACAAGCTGCATAGAAATATCCCTTCCATTATCCCGAACCTGCCTCTATCAATCATCTTATACCCTATCATGCACCCGACGATAAGGAAGGATACTGCCACAGACGCCACAAGGTCAAGCGTGAATGCGCCCAGGGCGGCTATTCCTCCTACTAGTGCAACATTGGTGATCACAGATCCTGCTGCATTTCCCAGGGCCAGCTCCACGTTCCTGTGCCTCATCGCCACGACGGTGAGGGTGAGTTCTGGCATAAATGATCCGAAAGCAATTACAGTTGCGCCGAGCAGAGCTTCACTAACGCCTGCTGCCAAGGATATTTCCACAGCGCTGTTTACCAGAAAATTCGCGCTTATAGCTACGACTATAACCGATGCTATCGCGTAGATTGCAGATTTTATCATTACAGGTGTCTTCAATCCCTTCTTTGAAATATTGTTTTTTATTGGGATACCTTCCTTGACTATGAAGTGCATGTAAGCGAAGAATACAACCAGTCCGAATATTCCAAAAACCGGCCCGGCTGTACGAAGAATAAGAATTATAAATGCGACTGCTGCCCCTGTAATCAGCGCAAACTCGACCTCAGACCTGTCTCTTTTTGGCGTTACAAATCCTGAGAACGCCGCTATTCCGAGTATTAGCGTCATATCCCCTATGCTCGAGCCGACGGCAGTGCTTAATCCCAGCAAGCCTTCTCCTCTTAGCGTTGATAAAATTGTAATAGTTATCTCAGGCAATGAAGTAGAGATAGCGAGTAGTAAAAATCCCACGGCAAGCTGGTTTATGCCGGATAGTTTTGAGAATCGCACCGTATGCCTCACGGCAAAGCTGCTTGCCTTGGCCAATATGAATAAAGCCGCTATGAATATCAGGACGCTTTCCACAATAGCCATGCATATTCTCTTGAAAAACTCCAAATAAAGATTGCTGTAGAATAGCCCCTCGATTTTCAGTTGCCAGAAGTTCAGACAGAATAGAAAATTCTTCTCAGATTTCTTCTACGGGCACGCGTATCTCTCCTGTGACTGTCAACGATTTCAGCAGAATCGTCCCCTAAATAGCCCACGCAGACATTTGCGCCTTTCACATAAACGTGGCAGGGCAGTCTTGGAGGATTATCGCCACCCTCTACTAAGAACTCATCTGACCTTTCCAGCCGCAAAAACAGATTTGCCATCTGCCGTGGCGTCAACAGATTGCGGACAGTCTGGTATTGATGTCCTGAAGGCATAAGGAATTTTAGAATGAAAATTATAAGAATTCATTTTCTTGCAAGGATTCCTCATTCTGTCACGGTCTCCAGGCATATTCCTGCCGCCACGGTCTGTCCCATGTCGCGGATTGCAAATTTTGCCATCTCAGGGAATTCTTTTTGGGCTTCTATGATAAAAGGCTTTGTCGGCTTTACTTTGACAATAGCAGCATCGCCTGTTTTTATGAAATCCGGATGCTCCTTCACGGCAGCGCCTGTCTTCGGGTCTATCTGCTTTACGATATCAATTATAGTGCACGCAACCTGCGCTGTGTGCGCGTGGAATACGGGCGTATAGCCTTTGCTTATCACGCTCGGGTGATTTAGCACAAGAATCTGTGCTGTAAATTCTTTGACTACCTTCGCCGGCTTGTCAGCGTGACTAACAACATCGCCCCGCTTTATCTGCTTCTTGTCCACTCCTCTCACAGAAAAGCCTACATTGTCGCCGGGCCTTGCCTCCTGTATCTGCTCGTGATGCATCTCTATCGTCTTCACTTCGCCAAGAGCCTTTGAAGGCATGAAAATTATCTTGTCTCCGACCTTCATAACTCCAGTCTCGACCCTGCCCACAGGCACCGTGCCAACGCCTGTGATTGAATAGACGTCCTGAATAGGCAGTCTTAGTGGCTTGTCAACCGGTTGTGGCGGCACTTCGAAATCATCCAGTGCCTCAACAAGCGTCGGGCCGTTGTACCATTTCATGTTATCGCTCTTCTTCACGAGGTTGTCTCCTTCATAGGCAGAAACAGGGACACATTTTATCTTGCTTACATCAAAACCAGCTCCCTTCAATTGCTTTGTCACAGATTCCTTGGTTTCCTTGTACCTTGCCTCTTCCCATCCTACCTCGTCCATTTTGGACAGCGCAACAATAAGCTGCTTTATGCCGAAAATTTTTGATAGCCATATATGCTCCTTCGTCTGCTCCTGCACACCGTCCTTTGCAGACACGACCAGGATAGCGCCGTCTGCCTGGCTTGCACCGGTAATCATGTTCTTGACAAAGTCCCTGTGGCCGGGCGCGTCTATGATCGTGAAGTAATATCTTTTAGTGTCAAATCTCTGGTGCATTACGTCTATGGTGACTCCTCTCTCTCTTTCTTCCTTTGCACGGTCCATTATAAATGCAAATTCAAATGTTTCCTTTCCAAGTTCCTTTGCCAGCTCCTTTAGTTTTCTCAATTCTGTTTCAGGAAAGTTGCCGCTGTCGTAGAGCAGCCTGCCTACTAGTGTAGACTTGCCGTGGTCTACGTGCCCTATTGTCACAAGGTTCATGTGAGGTTTTGCTGCCATATTTACACCTTCACTCACAAACGTATGATAGTAATATATTTAAACGTTGGCTTTTCTTCAAAAACAGCAATAAATTAAGCCTTTCCTTCAAAGATATCTAAATGCCGAAGAATACTAAAGTTACTGTCCTTCTGCCAGCCCCTTCCTCTGCCTGATTTTTCGGGATACAAATCAATTTAAATCAGTTTGCCTATTTATTAGTTCGGTGATGCCATGTCTGTGCTGATGGAAAAAGGTAGGCATGAAACTAGCTATGTTGTTATTTCCAAAGACGAGTACGAGAGTATGCAGAGAACTATAGAAATTCTGGGTGATAAGGAACTTATGGAACAAATCAAGGAATCCAAAACTTCCAAGGGCAGACCTTGGAAAGAAGTGAGGAAAGAGCTCGGGCTCTAGAATTCATCCTTGTGCTTTATGGCTTCTATAGTAATAGTTTTTGAATTTTCGTCAATAGTATAAATTATGCGGAATCTTCTTTCGAAGTAATCTTCCCAATAGCCTGCCAGAACATTCCTCAAAGGCTTGCCGAATGAATGCGGGTTTTCCGCCAGCTTTTCCGCGCGTTTTGCAAATCTGCGCTGTATATCCTTCGGGAATTTTCTCAGCTTCCTTTCTGCAGGCTCTTTCACGATAATTTCGTAAGGCATGAAAATCACCGGTTCACTTCTTCGGTGTTTATCCTTCGCACTTCTACTGCCCCTCTGCCAGTCCTTTCCTCTGCCTGATTTTGCTTATGACATTTTGTTGCAGCTCTCCCGGCAGCTTTTCAAACTTCACGTCTATCAGCGAGTAGAATCCTTTTCCGCCTGTTGCGCTTTTTAATTGCGCCTCAAACCCGAACATTTCTGAAACAGGCATCTTTGCAGTTATCATGGAAGTTCCCAGGTCTGTTTCCATGTTAATAACCTGCCCCCTCCTGTTCTGCACCTGCGAAATAGCTGCGCCCATGATCTCCTCAGGCACGTCTATGCGTATTACCTGGATAGGTTCAAGTATCAGGGGCTTTGCCCTCATCATGCTCTGCCTGATGGAGTCGCTCACAGCTGGAAGCACCTGCGCAGGTCCTCTGTGTATCGCATCTTCGTGCAGCTTTGCGTCATTTACAAGCACTTTCAACCCAACGCATGGCTCGTTTGACTGCGGACCCTTTTTCACCGTGTTCCTGAACGCCTCTGTGATAAGCTCAATCGTTTCATGAAGGTACTGTATTCCTTTTGTTGCATCGACGAGGACGTTTTTGTTGTAGATGTCGACTATATTCTTTGCCTCATCCCTCGGCATGCCGTAATCTACGAGCTGCTTTGTAACCTCCTTTACGTTCTTTTTCACGTTCTCTGTTGATATCTTGCCCTCGTTTATAGCCTCTAAAACTGCAGGCTCCAGAGGTTCCACGCTTAGATAGAACCTGTTATGCCTGTTTGAGCTTACTCCCTCTGCAACAGGGCCTCTTCCGCCCACCGTCTCCCTGTAAACGACAATGGGTGGTGACACCTTGATTTCTATGCCCATCTCAGAAAGCGGCCTTTCTACCTTTGCGTTTATATGCAATTCGCCTAGTCCAGAAACAAGATACTCGCCTGTTTCCTCGTTGATGTTAATTTCCAGCATCGGGTCTTCCCTGCTAACCTGGCGCAGGAAATTTATGATCTTTTGCAAGTCCTGTGGGCTTTTCGGCTCTACGCTCTTCGTGACTACAGGCTCGAATATATGCTTTATCGCCTCGAAAGGGTGCATTTCTATGCTTGGGTCGCATATAGTCTCTCCTGAATATGCCTCCGGTATCCCTGTTATTGCCACTATGTTGCCTGCAAATATGGTTTCCATCTGTTCTCTTTGCGGGCCCTTGTATATCGCCACCTGCTGTATACGCCTTGTCATGTGTTGTCCTATAAGGCGCACCTCCTGTCCGCGGGATATCGCGCCTGAAAAGAGCCTTGCTGTAGCCACAATTCCTGCATGCGGATCCGGCAATACCTTGGTCACAACGCCTGCCAGCACCCCTTTCGAATTCATGGAAAGCATATCCTTGCCTATGCCTGATTCTAAATCGCCTTTCCATATCTTTGGAATCCTGTATTTCTGCGCATCCAGCGGGTTAGGCAAATGCTTGATAACCATGTTCAGCAAAATCTGGTGAACAGGCGCTTTTTTGGACAGTTCCCTTTCCCTGTCTTCCTGCGTATAGGTTATGATGTCCTTGAAGCTTATCTGCATTTTTTTCATGGCAGGAACCGATATCGCCCATTTTCGATAGCCTGACCCGAATGCGACAGAACCGTCGTCCACCTTCACTATCCACTTTTCTGCGAACTCTTTCTCTGCATATTTTATGATAAGCCTGTTTACGTCAGAGATGATTTTTTCAAACCGCTTCTGCATCTGCTCTGGCGTGAACTTTAGCTCGCGGATAAGCCTGTCTACCTTGTTTATAAACAAGACTGGCTTAACGCGCTCGCGCAGTGCCTGCCTTATTACCGTTTCTGTCTGCGGCATCACGCTCTCGACTGCGTCAACAAGGATTATAACTCCGTCAACTGCCCTCATTGCCCTGGTGACATCGCCGGAAAAATCCACATGCCCCGGTGTGTCTATGAGGTTTATCAGGTAATTCCCATTTTCATAATCATGAACCATGCTTGCATTAGCCGCCCATATAGTGATTCCGCGTTCCTGTTCCTGCTTTGTGAAGTCCATGAACAGCTGCTTTCCAGCCAGCTCCTCTGAAATCATGCCGGCGCCTGCTATCAGGCTGTCTGAAAGCGTGGTTTTTCCATGGTCGATGTGCGCAGCGATTCCGATATTACGTATCTTCTCCGGCTGTTCCATCAGCTCTTTCACTAATTCTGTTTTATCCTTTGCCATGATATACCAACGTTTATGTTTGTAAATAAACTTATAAAGGATGATGGCTGCGGAGCTGGCAAACGAGAAATCAGTTTATAGTAGCAATAAAAACTTTACATCGTCCTTTCTTCCATGCAGGCAAGAAAAGTATTGATAATAGGTGCAGCTGTCGCATGTCTGGCACTGTTTGGCCGCCTTTACCCTGAAAAAGAATTTGAGAACGCCATGCCGGCACCTGTAGAATTATCGGACGGCATGAAAATACCGGGCGAGAAGATCAGGGGGATAGTGGACTTGAAAAGAGGAAAGGTCTACGTCGTAGACCCGGGTTATGGACCCAAATCCTATCTTCGCATCCACGATGAGGGCGACGGAAATCCTTACATATTCCAGCGCGTAGATTGGCAGCGTTATGAAAACGGCGTTCTTGTTGAAGACCGCACAGAAGTCGTGCAAAGATTCGATCTTACGTATGAATACAGCGGTACAAGATTTCCAATCTGGGAGCCGACTGCGTTCAGAACACACCCTGCATATCTAAGATTTGCAGAACAACTTTGCGAAACAGCCGGTAATGGCCAGAATCAGCAATAACCCTGGGGCAAAGATTGTAGTTTATAGCAAACCAACTAAATAAACGGCATACCAGAGTTGGTTTGCTATATGGGAAAGCACAAATACATGTTCCGTTTCATTTGTGGTTTCACTATAAAGTGAACCAAGAAACCAATGCCGACTAAAAATCTTGGTTCACTCTACAAGCAGAAGCGAAGCTTCTGCTGTACAGGAGGAACTTCGTTCCTCCTTGTATGGGAAGCAAATGATCATATCGGGTTTATTTATTTGCTTCACTATATTTCTTCGATATTTTTCCCTCTTCCAGAAATTATTTAGAATTTTTCCCGTTCACGCAGCTTCTGCTTCTGCTGCGTTAGCCTCTTCTGCAGCTGTCGGGTGTATGTGCTTTATTATGATAATATCCCCGATTGCCTGCACTATCTGGAACGGTACTATGACTCCTCTCTTTTCTCCGACTATATCAGAAAGGAATGAGCCGCGTACCGCATCGACAACCAGTGACCTCACGCGGAACTTTTCCATATCCAGGTCCACATCGGCAACCTTGCCGCAGTATGCGCCTTTCGTCGTGAAAACATCCTTGCGGATTATATCGGCATACGTTGACGAGTTTACCATCGGAATCACTGCTGCATTAGTTGCATTCGCATTTATTTAAACTTACCGCGAATTTCGCATGTGTTTTGGGATATATATTTGTTTCGGAAAGTTTGTAGAAAATGATTTGCGAAAGGTTTGTGAGTTCTTCTGGCATCAGAACTGAAATTTCGATATATCCCACGTCTTCGGCCTGAATTTCGCGCTTCCTTCAGCTTCTGCCTGGTCCATCCTGTGCCCGGAAGGATCTGCAACCCGAAACTTTGCAAGTCGGATTGCTTCAGCTCGGAATACAATTTTCGAGCTAAGACCGTGCAGTGGAATCCAGCTTTCGCCGTTAGCCAGTTTTATGACTGGCAGGGTAATTTGTGCCATACTAAACCTCCTTCACGCCCTTCAGTCTGGACATTATCCTTTCTGTCTGTCCGGGTGGCAGCATAAGCTCTTGAGAAATTTCGATTATGCTGACAAGATTTTGCCCTGTTTTTCTCTTCTCCTGCAGAAACCATCTTATTTCATTTTCAGCAATGTCATCAGGCAGAGTCTTTACTGATGTGGAGAGCAGCTTTTCCCTGACAGCCTCCCTGATGAATTCAAACATTAGGATTTAAAGTTAACTATAGTAAACGATAATTAATGAAAGAGGCTATTTCTAGGCGGCAAATGACTACATTTTTTGGGCCTTTTTATAATTCTCTTCTACTTCCCGCCAGTTCACAACATTCCACCACGCAGCGATGTAGTCAGGCCGCCTGTTTTGAAATTTCAGATAGTACGCATGTTCCCACACGTCAATGCCCATAATTGGATTGGCACCGGAAGAAACAGGATTGTCCTGGTTGGGAGTAGTCTCTATTGCCAATTGCCCATTCCTCAGCACAAGCCACGCCCAGCCCGAGCCAAATAGCCCTGCTGCAGAATTTGAAAATTGCTCCTTGAATTTTGCAAAGTCGCCAAATTTTTCTGAAATCGCATCAGCCAGCGCCCCGCCGGGGCTTCCTCCGCCCTTCGGCCCCATAATCACCCAGAACATGCTGTGATTAAAATGCCCGCCGCCATGATTCCTTACAGCCGTGCGGATGTCTTCAGGCACCGCATTCAGATTTTTCAATAATTCGTCAACAGGCTTCCCGCCAAGCTGCTTGTGTTTAGAAAGCGCCTCATTCAATTTTGTGACATAGGTCTGGTGGTGCTTCGTATGATGGATTTCCATCGTGCGCGCATCAATGTGCGGCTCTAAGGCATCATAAGAATATGGCAGCTTGGGAAGCTCGTGCATAGCTCTATCATAATTCCAAATCTTTTAAGCTTACTTCCCCTCCGTCTCAACTATTATCTTGTGCCCCACGCGGCTTATAGAGACTCTTTGCCCCGGCTTTAGATTCAGGTCATCTTCCAGATCAGAAGGTATGCGCAAGACAAGCCCGCGCCCTGATTTTGAGATGCTTCTGTGCAGTTTAAGCGGCTTGGGCCATATGCCCAGTTTGCGCGCTATCTCGATGGTCCTTTGTGCCTCATTTTCCTTGATGAATTCTTCTCCGCATTTGCTGCAGCGCCACCCCTTCTCCACGAAAATATAGCCCTCTATTTCAGAGGCTATGTTGTCCGCCTCCTCCAGCCTGCCTTCCTGGCACACCGCGCAGATTTTTTCTTTCATGTTTTTTCACTCCCTGTTATTATGAATGTCTCATCTTCGATAATTGCGAAGATTATTTTCCTGCTCTTTCCTCCCTTTCGCACATAAGCTTCGTATTTGTTCGCGCCCGCTTTATCGATTTTGTACGCATTCACCAAGGCAGAACGCAAATCGTTCATATCCCAGTCCCAGTTGCGCATCCACGTGTTGCGGAAATGCTTGCTGGGGTTTATAGGCTTTGTAAAGTCCATGCGCTCGCCTTCTAAGCATTACTTTTTCACTTCTATTTATAACAAAAGAATATTTAAAGGTTCGCAGACGCGCCTATTTCTGTCACTACTCTCCAGAGGCGAAATCTTTATATATCTTGTGGTGGCATATTTTGGTATGTTGGTTGTATGACCGTTGAAACCAATTCACTAAAAGACAGGATCGAATTTGCGAGGGGTTTTGCGTCAGCGTCTGAAGGAAGGCGATACGGCTGGCCTGTTAGATATTTGCATGGTGATAGCATGCCTGTGGCCTGTGTTGTTGACCATCGTGATAAGACTCAAGAACCGAAAGATTTGGAGTTCTCAAGTGTAAGGGCTTTTGCAGCTTTTGTAAAAAGGGGAAGATGCCAAGTTTATCTGAATCCGGAAAACAGGGGGAAGCTTTATGTGGCAGTTAAAGGGTCTCTGGCTACGGCTTTCGCGTCTGATGTTGAAGTTGATGAATGGCGCGGTCGGGGCGGGAATCCCGCTGTGTTTTCTAGCGACATGCGGGAGGCGTATCTAGACGCAGCAGAAGCCGGGCTGTATTTGCTTGGCTACAATTCCGAACAGGTTGATTCCATAGTTGGAGATGGTATCAGAGAATCCGTCCCTCACTTCCGCTTGGCAGAGGTTCATTCCAAATGCAGGGATGATTATGCTCTAGTAGAATCCGCAGGAAGTATGGAATAGGTGAATGACATGGGTTTCTGGAAAAGAATGCAGGAAGAAAGGCGCAGACGCGCATTATGGCAGGGCATGAGCCATGTAAAGCAAATAGTAGACGGGACAGAAGATTTCCTTCGGAGAAATCCTTCTGCTTCGACCTCTGCGATGCAAACTGTCTATGATGCAGAATTAGGAATATTATATTCTGTTCACGGTGAGGATCTTCCAGCTTATCTGCAACCCTTCAATCAAAGGCTCAATAGATTATGTGGGCGATACGGACTGGAAAAAAACACATGAAATGTTCGTAAATTAACCCCCGTCCTCCAGTTTTATCCTCTCGAGACCAATCTTGTCAAAAATACGGTCAGAGCTTATGATGCTGTCATGACCGCAGGAAAGCGCGTGCAGCGCGTCAAAGACGCGCATGCCCCTTTCTTTCATAAGATGCGCGACAGCTATCAGAATGAGAAAATCCCCCTCTATTCTCGCTAACTGCCTTATCCTGAAAATTACGTTCTCAGGGTCTAAGTTGTGTTTCTTTGCAAGCATCAGTATTTCAACAATTACCCAGTGAGATGTCCATATGCGACCTTTGTATTGCTCCAGAATCTTTTCCGCTCTTTCAGCAAGCCAGTCTTCCTCTTTTATCAGCGCAAGGAAAAAATCGCTATCCGCATACGGCATAGTGAGCACCGCTACCTATCTATAGCAGGCAGGTGTCGGGTTTTTGAGGAGCTACTGCCTGTCCTTTGCTTTTCTTCTCAGTTCTTCTCTTTCCTCCTCTTCTTCAAGGACTTCTTCAAGCGCAAGTTCTCTCGCCTGCCTTTTCAGGTCCGCCACAGACATGTCTTTCGGAAGCTTTTTTCCCTCCTCACGTAAAGCCCTTAGCGGATCGCCTTTAGGAATGGGCTTGAATAGTATCTCCCCAGGAAGCCGTACAATGACATACTCCTCTCCAAACTCGTCCCTCAGTTCTTTGGGCAATACGACCCTCCCACGCTCATCACACCTTGCAGTTTCCATGCTGATATATATGTGGGAAAGTATTTAAATTTATGGGAATATATTGACAATTTCCCACAGGATGCCATCCTCGAACCCCAAGAATCCGCCAAAACCCCTGGTTTTATATTCCTATCTTTACATATGATATGCGCCACGTTTTCAGTGGTTTGTGGTGCTATGTTATTCCATTTCCGCGGCCATTCTGAACAGGGCGTGCGCACAGCAGCGCGCCTGTTTGGCATGGCTTCTGTGCTTTCTGGTCAGCGGGCAAACGCCTGGGTGCCTGACCATGCATATGGAATCGGAGATGGCGTAAGCGCCTTTGTTAAGGTGGAGAGGGAGGAATTTTTTGAAAGAGGCCCTGCAGAGCCGGAAGATGCGGATTTTACCGTCATATTTGAGCCCTCTTTTCTTGATCCAAAGACGTTGCGCGAGGGATCAGCCCTTATCATAAACACCACGGAAAAGCCCAGAAATCCCCAGTTAAAAAAGAGAAAAATCCGCATTTTTGCTGTGGATGCCTCTGAGCACGTATTCGGGGGAAAGCGCGTCTTTCCAAACCTGTTTTTGCTGGGCTTTCTGTCATCCGTGTTCAAGAAGGTTCAGTTAAAGGCTCTGAAGCAGGCCGTAGTAGAAGAGTTTAGTCCGGCAGAAGAGAAGATGCAAGAGTTGGATGCAGGCTTTAAGATGAAACCAAAAATCAGATGATCTAACGATCTGCGGCGATCAATTAAGATAACGAGCCTGCAGGCGAGCAATTAAGATAACGGGTATTGGTAGTTGTAATTACTGCAGTTTGATGATGAAAAAAGGCAGGAAAAAGAGAGCACGGCAAAGGCGCAGGAGAGCTGGCACTCGCAAGAAGCCTGTATCGAAGATTCCAAGCGTGATCGGTATGAAATCAGAAAAGGAAATAAAGTATAACGTCCAGCCAGCAGAAATGCCGGAGATCAAATTCTGGAGGACGTTCAGGCCTGTTGCTATGGAGAAAAGCGAGGACAAGGAACCTGTGTGGTTCTGCCCTCATAATGCCATAAGCCAGGGTGAGAAGAAGCTTGTTATAGACTACAGCAAATGCGATGGCTGCCTCATCTGCGTCAGGGAGTGCCACTCCGGCGCAATCAAGGAGGAGCGTGAGATGAAATAGGTGTTATTATGCATTTTTTGAACAGCTTTCAGGCTGCTGTCAGTGCAGCACTCTTTTCCCAGGCAGATGCATTGGTAGGGATTTCTCCAGGGGAAGGAATTATGCCTCAGATAAAAACATATGAACCTGAATTTTTAGATCTTCAGAAAGAAGCTGGCGTAAGCGCGGCTGTTGCCAGATGCCTTTCAGGAAAGCGTGTCCTTCTCAAGGATCCGCCAGGCTTCCAGGACATGTCATCCCGTCGCCTGCCTGTTGTCTGCACGAGCCGCAGGATTCATAATTATTCCCTATGCATAGCTCCCGCCAGCGCACAGGAGGCTTTTGAAAGCGTGATCGCCGCATATGCGGTAGGACAGGACAGGAAAGTCCTCATGCCTTCCTGCATCGTGATTGACGACGTTCTTCGCCAGACATTCGAATCCGTAGAGCTTGTGGGTCACATGACCGTGAGGAATGCTGCCGGAGAATTGAGCATTGACAAGAGGCACAGGCTCCTGGAGCGGCACGACACTGAAGGCTTGGCACAGCAGCACAAAGCGCTCAAGAATGCCCATTCTTTGATGCACGAATTTTCTGCAGACTGGAAAAAGAAGACCAAATCGCACCTGCATTTAGTAGAACGATATCATCTGGATGACGCAGAGCTCGCTTTTGTATCTTATGGATCAGCAACAAGCAACGCAAAGCTTGCAGTGCGTTTTTTGAGAGAAAAGCAGAACGAAAAGGTAGGTCTGCTGTCGCTGCGCATGATGCGGCCGTTCCCTGACGCAGAGGTTGCTGATGCATTGAAGAACGTGAAGAAGATTGCAATCGTGGACAATGCATTCTCGCTAGGCACTTGGTCGCGCCTCTATCAGGAAGTCAAAACAGTCTACGGCGGCTTTGCATTGAATGTTCTGTCCCAGTTCACCAGCACCGAAAACTTCATAGAAATCTTCGGTCAGCTGAAAACCGCCGAGAAGCCGGATAGGATCTGGAATATGTGAGCTAATCATAAGCCGCCTCTCTCGTTTCTATCCTGATAATTCTGAGCTTCCTTTCTTTCCAGTAGATTCTATAGAGTATTCGGTATCTGCCTATGCGAATTCTGTAAGAATCCTCTTCACCGGAAAGTTTGCTTACATCAAAATCCTTCACAGGAATTGGAGTTGCCTTCAGAAACGAAAGAACATCTGTCATTTCTCCCGCGATTTTTCTGTCGATTCCCCTGAGAAATTTCTTTGCCTGATTGCTGATAAATATTTCGAACATTATGAATCATTAAAGACATCTTCAAGCCTTGTTTCTTCTCCCCGTTCCATTTCTTTTATTGTTTTTCTTATTTCGGCCCTTTCGTCGTCCGTTATCCTCTCCTCCGGGACTATCATTTTCTTGAGGTTTTCGACCTCCTTTTTAAGCTCTTCCAGATCCTTATGAATTATCTCAAGAGTAACTGCCATGTTATCACACCATTAATTGCAGTGAAATGCTCTTAAACATATCTC
>JACPJV010000014.1 GCA_016187395.1 Candidatus Aenigmatarchaeota archaeon | reverse complement strand
TAAGCTTGACGAAGATCCTATAAATCATGCTGAAATTCTTGCGATAAGAAAGGCTTCGAAATTTTTAGGCACGCGCCATCTCAGGGGATACATTCTCTACACGACACATGAACCGTGCACCATGTGTGCCTCTGCATCTGTATGGGCGATGCTGGACGGCGTTGTCTCTGGTGCAACTATACAGGACATGGCTGCTTACAGAAATAAATACGGGAACGGTAAGTGGCTGTGGAGGACCATTGATATTCCTGCTTCGGAAATTTTCCAGAAAGGAACTCCTAGTCCTTTCCATGTCGGGGAGTTCATGAGAGAAGAGTGCAGGAAATTGTTCCATTCCTAGCCTTGTTTTTCAGCCTGCCTGCCTCTGCGTGCTGCTTCCAGTGTATCGTTGGGATACGCTGCCTCGTACCTTTCCCTTGCATCTTCCCATGCACATATCCAGAAGTAATGATACCCTAATGGATGCAGGTCCCATCTTCCATGCGCCTTTTCCCATTCTGCAACCCTTTCCCTCCAAGCTGAAATCGTTTTAAAATCAGGTGCCTTATAGCTGTGTGGCTCCTGATCTCTGGATAAAAATAAACAGACTTTATATAAAAATCCTGTTGGTTCATTCCTTTCTGGCTCCATTTACACCGCCTCCGCTATCATTCCGCCGCAGTCGCATACTCCTTTTAGCGGTATTCTACGGTATGATTGCCCGCAGGCAGAGCACGTGTTTTTCGCAGGCGTTACTACGTCAAATATGCTTGACTGTCTTCCTGTTCCCATTATTTCCCCTCTATCGACGCCTGCTGCCTCCAGAATTCTCTCAACAGGCGGAAGCAGCTGATTGTTGACATAATAGTCTGCGTCTATCTGCAGCCCTTTCTCCTTTACGTAGTCAGGGTCTTCTGCT
The DNA here is from genome assembly GCA_016187395.1 of Candidatus Aenigmatarchaeota archaeon. GTDB lineage: Archaea > Aenigmatarchaeota > Aenigmatarchaeia > GW2011-AR5 > JACRAC01 > JACPJV01. The sequence goes on along the minus strand of JACPJV010000014.1, from coordinate 83,553 downwards.
CTTTTGGAAAGCATGTCCTTTCCGCGCACTATGACAAATCCTATCCTGTCCCCGATTCCTGGAGCTGATCCCGGATTCCTTCGCGCCATCTTTTTTGCAAGTTCAATGTGCGGCAGGGTTCCGTCATAAGCAGAGGGTGTCTTTGTTATTCCCTTGATTATAACCAGCTTGTTTAGAGGCACGTTGCTTTTTGCTATATCACCTATCCTGCCCTTTACAATTTCTACGGATTTTTTGATGTCGCGTTCCTTAAGCATTGTAAGCAGGATGTCATTTAATGTCTCTGTAACAAGCCCGCACCAGTCTCTCCTTACAGTCTCGATGCCCCGCATGTCAATGCCTTCTTTCCACCCGTCAGCTTCTTTTTCAAACTTCCAGCCGGCGTATCTTTTCTTTGTCAGGATAAGAAAGGTCTTGTATATCTTTTCGAATTCCAGTACCAGCCCTGTTTTTTCAGATATGTCTCTTGCTATTTTTTCCCCCAGCTGCTGCACTGCTTCCAGATTATCGCTGTTGACCTTGAGAAAGAGCGAGTCCGTGTCCGAATAAAGAACCTTCACTCCCCAATCCCTTTCCGCTATTTCCTTTGCCTTGAATATGCTTTCCCTTCCGTATGCTGTTATTGCGTTTGCCATCTCTACGGCAAAAAGTCTTGCCTTGACGTAGCCGCTGTACCCGTAGAAACTATTTGCCATTATTTTTAATGCGTATTGTTTTGCATCCAGCTGCAGCCTCTCGTCTCCTTTTGCGTTTTTCAGCTGCCTTTTAACCTCCCTCCTGGCCTTCAGAAGGCTGTCTATAATTTTTGGAAAAACCCCTTCGTAGTAATCCATGTCCAGGAATTTTGCGCTGTTTGGAGCTTCGTGGCATTTTGCGCCTGCCGGAGCCTCCCCTAAAATCAGGGAATCCGGAGATAGGTTATATGTTTTTATTATGGATGGGTACAGGCTTTGAAAGTCTAATACTACCACAGAGTCTGTGTGCAGCCCTTTCACAGGCTCTAATACTGCACCGCCTGTTATTACGTGTTCGTAAGATAGTTTCTCGGGTTTCTGGGGAATTATCATCCCTTTCGCTGCATATTCCCTCAAGAGCATGCTTTCTATCCTCACGCTCTGCCCTCTGAAGCTGTCCTGCAGCAGAACCCCGGATATTTTTGCAATTTCTATGAATTTGTCGAGCATGCGCGTTTTCTGCAATAGTTGCATAGCTAAATGCGCATCCTGCCTCGCATATTCGACGAGTCTCTGCGTATCTTTGGCCCAGACCTGGGGTATTTCCGTGTATTTCATCTCATGCTTGTCGCTGCCAAGAATGCTCCTCGCCACCGTTCCTAAATCATACCTCAGAAGTCTTATGTAAGGGTCTCTCTTGATTATCTGGTAAGTATCAAAAACTACCCTTCCGTTTATCTGCACGTCGGTGGATCCTGCAAATTTTCTGCAGTTCATGGGCTTGTCGCTTCTTCCAAGGTCGGTCTTGATCTTGTGTTTTCTCATCCTTTCCTCAATATACGGAAGGTCGTATCCGCTGACGTTGTACCCTGTTACGACATCGGGGTCGTATTCTTCCACGATGTTTCTGAAATATTCTAGCATGTCTTTTTCCGTGTCAAACGTGACCGCGTCCAGCCCTGCAGATCTTTTGGCAACCAGAATTATGCTTCTTCTCCCTTTATGCTCGGGATAAAATTCTATGGCGATTATTATGATGGGGTCCCTGCCTGCCTCCGGAACCCTTCTTGGGTCAAGCTGCAGAGACTCGATGTCTATGCACATGTATCTGAGAGGGGCGTTTGCGATATTATCTATAGGCTTTATTGTTTTGGCTACATACGCCTCTGTGATTGATTTTAACGTGGTTGTTTGTATCCTCTCGCCGTCAACAGAAATCCATCCCATTCCTCGTGTTCCGCTATCCACCATGTACCTGTATGAAAACAGTATATCAGCCTCGTAGCATTTCGCCAGTTTCCCAAAAGTCGCCCTTGCATTTGGAACGTCCTGTGGGCTCTTGGTGAATATTTTGCAGAACCTTTGCGGTTTTTCCTTATATCCGACAGCGCTTTTCCTTTCCACAACCTCTGCCATGAGTCCAAGCTCCTTTGCCTTTTCTATAGCCTCTTCTTTATAGTCACAATAGAAATATGGCGCAAAACCTTCCACCATGACGCATATCGAGGCTCCGTTGGGCTTTTTGCCAAAAATCCTTACAACAGGTCTCCCGTCCTTCAGAATATAGTCGATGTCAATAACTTGCATGATAAACTGTGGCATGAGCCAATAGGTTGTTATAGAAATTTAAAAGAAGTTTGCTGTTGGTTTTATGACGATTGTGTTTACTTATGGTATGACTTGCTTCCTGTCAAATCAATAATGCCTCCCTGCTTTTTGATTCAATGGAATCATGCGCTAAGTTGACAAAATTTTTTATGGCTGCAGCCTTGCATAACCCTCTCTTCTCTCTGAAAAATCTGCAGCTATAGGCTTTAATTCTGTAAGCGCGGATCCTGCGTTTAAGATCGTGGTGGACTTGTAGTGTGAAATATCCGGCTTGTGCGTATGCCCGCAGTGAACTATATCAGGCACCGTATCAAGGCATAAAAAATCGTTTTTTATCCCTGTTGTAGGCTCACCCAGATGCCTCTTCTCAAGCCACTCTTTTCTGAAGTCATGGCACATGAGTATGTTCATGCCGCCGGCCTTCACGATAGCCGGGTTGCTCAGGGATATTATGTTGTTTTTTCTCGTGTCCATGGCTTTTTGCGGGTAGCCTTTGCTGTCAGCATCGCCGGGAATAACGAATGTTATTTTATCAGAAGAATTTTCTTCCAGGATTTTCATGCTCCCCACGTCTCCTGCTATGAAAACCCAGTCTGCCTTGTTTCTGTCGGCTGTTGAATATATGTCCTGCACAACAGAGCCTGGAGCCTCGTCCAGATGCAAATCCGAAACAAACAGCGCCCTTCCGCTGCCTGTTGATGGCGGTCTCACAGGCACGCCTGGGTTGATAATCTCCTTCCCAAAAGCCTGCGGCCCTGCTATAACCGCTCGTACAGCTATTACGTCGTCTACGTTACATTCATTTAATAAAGATCTTTCTGCGAATTTCACGTTCAGACTGCCTGTTGCGTCTTCTATCACAAGATGCATTTCGCCGTTTTCCACAACGTCTCTCACCATCCCTATAATATGCACCTCCCCTCTTGGCGGCAGGTTTTTTACAGAAATAGCCCCGTTGGCTATCTTTTTCGACAATATCTGCCTCATCTTATCGTACTTGTCAATGAAATAGCTGTTTGGAATGTTTTCGCTGCCCGTGAAATTTTTGCTCTCAATGTTTCGCAGAATCTCGAAGTTTTGGATTGCCTTTGCCGGGTATGCCATAACATCTGACAAAGCCAGCGTTCCTTTTTTCCTGTTGGCATCTATTATTCTGCCCAGTTCGTCTGTGGTAAATTTCTCGAGCTCCCTCAGGGCGTCCGGAGAGACCAGAATTTTGTGCTCTGTCATCCTCCTTATAACATCTTCCTTGCTGAATGCCATGATGAAGAAATAGTGCTAATGCTTTAATGCCGATTTATGCGGATTGATAATTCAAAGTCTTCCTATTATTCTCTTTCTTAAGGCTCAATGTTCCTTTCGATTCACACAAACCCTGCCTCAGCCAGTATAAGCTTCGCCTTGTTCAGGAGAGAGTTGTCAACAGAAATCCTTATCTCGGTTTTCCTTCCGTGCCTGCCGTGTGATACGACATTCGTCTCTATCATCCCAAGGCTTTCTATCTCCTTTACCAGGTCGCATACGCGCCTCTGTGTAAGCTCCCTCATCTTTGCAATCCTGCAAAAATCCCTGTATTTGGCATAGACATCGCCGCTTAGTACGCGGTCGTCCTTCCACGCGCCTGTCCGCGCCTTTTGGCTAAGTTCCAGTATGGATGCAAAAACAGCCTGGGCCTGCCTTGGCTGTCCCTTCAGCGATTCTATGACCCTGTCGCTGTTCATCTTGCCTTCGGCGGCGTCTACATAGCTCTCGTCGATGTTTGGCGCTCCGTCCCTATCAGCCAGTTCACCCGCTGTTTTTAGGAGTGTTAGAGCTCTGCGTGCATCCCCGTGTTCTTGGGCAGCCAGTGCAGCGCATTTGCTTATAACAGAATCCGATACCTTGATGTCAAATGCCTTTTCTGCCCTGGTTTTTAGAATGTCGTAGAGCTGGTTTGCATTGTACTTCTTGAAAACAATCTCCTCCTGGGCTAGCGATGAAACAACCCTCATATCAAGCCCGTTCTGCCACGTCAGGTTATTCGTTATGCCTATAAGCGACATGTTTCCAGCCGCCCTTAGCATGCTGTACAAAAATCCGTCCCCTATCTTCTGTATGAGAGTGTCTACTTCGTCCAGCACAACTATGGTTTTCTTGTCCTCAGCCGTCATTTCCAGCCTCCTGTGAAGGACGTTTGTAGACAGGCCTGTGTCAGGCACCTTTACTCCAAATTCCCTGAGCATTTGAGCGAGAAGCCTGTACTCAGTGTCGCTAACCCTTTTCATCTTGCAGTTGATGTATATCAGTCCTATTTTCTTGTTCTTTTTGACGATGTCAAATAATTCCTTAAGCACAAACTTGGTTGTTATTGTTTTCCCTGTGCCTACAGGCCCATAGATGAAGATGTTGTTTGGTGAATACCCTTTTAGGACAGGCGCCAGCATATGGGTAAGCTGCTCCATTTCTGCCTCCCTGTGTAAAATATCATCAGGCACGTATTCAGGCAATAGTATGTTTTTATCGGCAAAGATTGAGTGTCCTGTCTGATATTGCGAAAATACCTTTCTGACTATACTAACCCCCGTTTCTTCTGGAACTCCATAAGAAATCTGCATTCCACACCCCTATTTTGTTTGCATTACCCAGTATATAAATATTTATCCTCCACACAAGCTAAACACCCCCTCGTTTCTCATGGAACACCTTGTGCCACACTACTACCAACCTCTATTTCCTATGGAACTATTACTACTAAGGATGCTTCCACAAGAAACCAACCTCTCATTCTTATTTAAGCCTTTCCATCCAAGCCCAAAGATGGAAAAAATAACCGACACCCCGCAAGAACACGGCATATTCAAAGTAGGCCAGGTGTGGGAAGCACGAGACGACCCGTATTGTCTCTGGAAAGGTGCCGCCGAGCTTACAGCCATAAGAAGGTGGTCGGACGGACTTTGGGATGCCGAATTCAAAGCCCAGTGTGAAATCTGTTACGTAAAGCTTAGCGATCTAACCAGAAAGGACCCAGACACCAACCAACCTTTCTATAGATACACCGGTATGGTAAGTTGAATCATCCTAAACCTTTACAACCTCCCCGTTTTTCGGTGCATGCGCGCCCACTTTAAACCTCTCTTCCACCTCCTTTGCAAATTTAACACAATCCTCGCCATGCACGCAAAAAACCTGTTTAGGGCGCATTTTTTCAATATATTTGAACAACTCGTTCCTGCCGGCATGGGCAGAAAGGTCCAGCTGCGTCATCGTGCACCTTACCTTAAAACTACCGGTATCGGTGTGGAATACGCCTGTATCGAGAAGTGTTCGTGCAGGCGTGCCGTGAGGCAGGTAACCTACAAATACTATCCTGCACTCGCTTTTTCCCAGCCTGCTCAGGTAGTATGATATGGGGCCGCCGCTCGCCATGCCTGCTGTAGTGACTATGATAGGATACCTGTTCAGAATGCTTCTGCGGTCTTTCTCGTCAGTTACCCACTTCACCCTGCTTAAGATGCGCTGCAGCCTGGCAGGGTCAGCAAGGTATTCGCCATACCTGCTGGCTATCTGCGATGCCTTTCTGGCCATCCCGTCAAAAGCGATTTTATTTGCATATTTTTCCAGTATAAGCAGTATTTCCTGCGCCCTTCCTACGGCAAAAACAGGTATGATGACCCGCTCATCGTTCGCAACAACCTCATCTACTATTTCCAGAAGCCTTTTCTCCTCCACACGGCGGTCAGGGTGATCCCGTTCTGCGTACGTCGACTCGATGATCAGCGTGTGAACATTTTTCGGAACATAGCCGCCTTTGACCAGCCTCATGTCCTCGAGTTTGAAGTCGCCGGAGTAGAATATGCATTTCCCGTCGCTCTTAACCATAACGCCAGAAGCCCCCGGTATATGGCCTGCCGGGTAAAGGGTAACTTCCATTCTGCCAAACATCGCCTTCTTGAAAAAGCCAGTATCAACTCGTGCCCTTTTCATCTTCCCGTATTCTTCCCTTCCATAAGGCATGTGCCGCATGTCCTTTCTCGCAATTTTTAGCGCGTCTTCGATGAGTATTTTTGTGGTGTCGTACGTTACCCCGTTGCATACGAGAGCAGGGTTCCATTTCCTGTAAAGCGCAGGTGCCGCCCCAACGTGGTCAAGGTGCGCATGCGAAAGAACCAGAGCAGATGGAGCAGACGAGGGCGGAAGAGGGAATCCTATTTCATCTTCTCCAACCATCATACCATAATCGAGGCATACAGTGCCAGAGCCACTAACAGCAACAGCAGCCCTGCCAACCTCCCGTGCGCCGCCTAAGAATTCCAGTTGCATCTCAGAAATAAGGAAACGCGGGCTTTAATGTTATTGGTAAGAGAGTATAGAAGCTCATGAACAAAGCCAAGCCGCGACTTCAGCGCCAGCAAATCGCCAAAGGGCAGAGCAAACACAGAAAAGGTTAAATACTTTACTATACAGTAGTAAAGAATGAACGGACAAACAGGAAGTGGTCGCAGAGTTATACCAGAAAGGGTAGCAGGTCAAAATGCCCACGTGCAAGGAGGAATATACGACGATGATTATCTTAAAGAGATAAATGATTTGTATCCATTAGAGGATGTTCTCGGCGCACGAATAGACGGAATAGCTATAGGTAGCAGCAGAGACGCAAACCATTTTACAATGGGTTCACCGCTTCAAAATTCTGAAGGAGAACATGTGTTGAATTTTATATTGTACAGAAGTGCCAACGCAGGAATCTGGCAACCGGAAATTATTGAAGTAAGTGCATTAACAGATACGGATATAAGAACAGCAGAAGAATATTTAGAGCGCGTAAGAACAATAAGCCCCGACTATGGAAGGGGCATGATCGACAGAGGCATGATATATGGGATTGCTAGAGCACAAAGCGGAGGGCTGGTTATACCAGCACGGGTAGGCAATAGCGTAATTGTAATTCCTCATCAAAATTTCGTTGAATTTTGTATGTCTAGAAGATAATTTCTTGCAGCACTATAATTACATTAAACCAAAGCCATCTTTTCCTGACCGCCTGATTTAAGAACCTTTCCCTGCCAGATAAGTGAAGGTGAGAGCAGTGGAGCAAAGAAAAGGCGATAACAGCCAATTCCAGGTGAAGGCCCGCCAATGGGGCGATGCCTTCCAATATGCACAGACCTTTCTAGCCTTAGGAAGGTCATTCTCAGGGCTCTCACAGAGAAGCAGATTTTGATTCTCAAAGAGATAGAGCAGAACGCAGGATTATCCATAACATCTCTCCTAAATAAAATATCCCGCGAAAAGAAGATACCTCTTTCTACATTGAAATTAGGAGCCAAAATTCTGAAAGAACTTAATCTAATTTCCGTTAATCTACATGGTGTCAGACTTACAGACGCAGGACTCCTTCTCCTTTCCTTACTTGATTCTCCCCATAGCTCAACGGAGCACGGCGCATCGCAGATGCGCCCCTTGCGTGAAAGAGCATCTGGCTGTAGACCAGGAAATGCCGGTTCGAAACACCCCGCCTGCCAAAGGCAGGCGCCGTGCGATAGTCCGGCTGGGGAGACTGGGTGATGAAAATGGAAGAAGACAAACTAAGAAATGATTTGGAAAAAATAGTAAACATATATGAAGTAGGACAGGAGGGCTGCCGGGCCGGAATAGTGGACGAACTATATGCAGTCATCAGAAAACATAGAGACCAGAAAAGCGATCCAAACCCCCCACCCGGCCTCGAATGGGAGAGAGAAGACATCCGCTACAATCTTAAGTTATAAGAAGCGAAATATATGGTGATGTCATGGACCTCGAAAGAAGAATAGATTTAGTCAAGGCAGAGCCCACAGAAGAAATAATAACCGAAGCAGACCTGCGTACGCTGTTGGAGACAAAACAAAGGCCTGTAGCCTACGACGGCTTCGAGCCATCAGGGCTGCTTCATCTAGGCTCAGGAGTGATGCGCGCTATCAAGGTGCAGGACATGCTTAGGGCAAAGGTGGATTTCATCCTGTGGATAGCAGACTGGTTCGGCTACATAAACAACAAGATGGGCGGCAATCTTGAGGCACTGAAAAAAACAGGAGAGTACTTCATAGAAGGCTGGGAAGCCTGCGGAGTAGATATGAAAAAAGTGCGGGTGCTCTGGACCAGTGATGCAGTAAAGGACCCGGAATACTGGAAAGGCGTTATAGACGTGGCAAAAATAGTCACGGTCCAGCGTACCATAAGGGCAAGCCCAACAATGGGCAGGCAGGAGGAAGAAATGAATTACACGGCGCGTCTGCTCTACCCAATGATGCAGGTTTTTGACCCGTTCTATTTCGGCGCCGACATACTGCAGCTCGGCATGGACCAGAGGCACGCAACAATATTATCCCGCGAGATTGCCCCAAAATTAAAAAAATCAACCCGTGTCTGCGTTCATCATCACCTTCTTGCCGGTCTTCATGGAAGGGAAGCTGGGAGAATGGGACAGGAATTTGCAGTAGAGGCAAAAATGAGCAAATCAAAGCCGCAAACAGCCATATTCATTCACGACAGCAAAAAAGAGATAGAAGAAAAAACATCCAAAGCATTTTGCCCGGAGAAAACGGCAGAAGGCAACCCTATTCTGGAGATATGCAGGTATATTTTGTTCAGAAAATTTGAATCATTAGAAATAACGCGACCCAAGAAATTCGGAGGCGACGTTACATTCTCATCCTATGCAGAACTTGAAGCAGAGTACAGAAAAGGCAAGTTGCACCCCACAGACCTTAAAAACGCAGCCGCAGAGCACCTCGACAAAATTCTCGCGCCTGTAAGAAAGCATTTCGAGAAAGGAAGGGCAAAGGAGCTGTACGAATTTGTAGCAAAGCAGCAGGTAACTCGCTAGCCAAGAAACAAAAAGCTCATCAGGTTTTCAAGGGAACAGAGATTACCCGGTAAACACAAATCAGCGAGACCCAGTATCATTAGTCCCCCCGAACAGAAACCGCCTTAGCCATCCTCCGGAGCGCTCAGGAATAACAAGCGGCACTTCCTTAACAGTTAATCTGCGTTCGCCGTATTTCACGTGAAAAGCAGCGCTTACAACGCGCAGCTCGGAATTCTTATCAGGCAAATCCAAGCCAATACGATGAACAACCCTGGCGCCGCGCCTTCTATATTCCTTGCCAGAAAACCACCCAGGAGAATTTACCTCGTAGCAGAAAGCATGAACAATCTCCAGCCATTCCTTAAGGCGCAGGCGTTCCATGTCCTCCCGTATGGCTCTAAAATCAGCTCGTGAAAGGACGGGATCGTAAACAGCATTATGAGAATGAGATTCTCCGATAAATCTTGCCGCACCATTACCTTTAACGCTGTCTAGTACAGCCCTTTCATAAGCATCCATCCTGTCTCTGGCAGATTCGCTCCTATAACCAACACTCCCATCCTGACGCCTCGTTGTAAGAGGAAGGTGAATACCGGAAACATTGAAGTGATCGTCTTCCCTGCTGCCAACGAGCCTGTAAAGAATCTCAGTATCAGGCCGCTCGACCAGATTGAATGCCATCGAGTGCAGGAGCCCTTCAGGCAGCATAACACATTCTACCGGATAGTTTCCATTTTTCATAGCTTTCGTCAGGAACAAAACCTTAAATTACTTCCCGCCAGCCCACTCGGGAAAAGGCACTGCAAATGTGATGCACAACCGCTGCGTGCACGCGGCGTGTGAACAGATTTTTATAGTTTTTGACTGCCACTAATTATATGCAGGAGCCATTGACGGAATTTGTACCAATAGGAGACCCATGGTCGTTAAGAGAATTAGACGCATTTCTCCAGGTAGCAGCCAGAGAAACACAATCAAATGTTTATCTGGGGGGCAGTTTTGAAGCATCATTTAGTGCGGAAACGGATATCAAACCAGGAAAAGAACCTAGGCGAGAAAAGGGAACGTTCGGTCTCATCTACGCCCATACGCCAAAACCCAGAGACGAACCATATGCAGACAGGAAGGTAACATTGTTTGCGTGTTACACTCACGAGAACGACCTATTGTTTCATTGCCTTAGATTAGCAAGACCTGATGGTGTGTCTGAAAAAAGAGCTACGTGGAGGGAGTATAGGGAGCGCGTTTGCGCTGCGCTGCTGAAAGCCGGCGCAGGCCGGTTGCGTGTAGGATATCCAGAATCGTAAGAAACCAGCCCATACACTATAATGTACCAGTGGTGTTCTTTGCAAAAAGCAAAAACATTAAATATTCTTGCACCCAGCTTTGATTAGAATCATCTTTTAAGCCTTATTTCACATCCCTCATGGTGCATCATTATGTCAGAAATAGGAATAAGCGGCTATGGCTGTTACGTGCCGCGCTTCCGGATAAGGACAGAGGAGATAGCGCGGGTGTGGGGCCAGGACGGGCAAAAGGTGGCGTCAGGCTTGGGAGTAACTGAAAAGGCAGTTGCTGACAGCGACGAGGACACAGCTACGATATCTGTGGAAGCTGCTAGGAATGCCTTGTCATCCAGCCGCATCGCGCCGGAAGAGATAGGCGCAGTTTTCGTAGGCTCTGAAAGCCATCCTTACGCCGTGAAGCCGACAGGCACCATCGTAGCAGAAGCGCTTATGTGCAATAATGATCTTTTCGTAGCAGACTACGAATTCGCCTGCAAGGCAGGCACGGCAGCGATGCAAACGTGCTTCGCCATGGTAAAAGCAGGCATGGTGAAACACGGTCTTGCCATCGGCGCAGACACCGCGCAGGGAAAGCCCGGCGACGCGCTTGAGTATACAGCAGCAAGCGGCGGAGCAGCCTTTATCATAGGAAATTCGCCATTAGCAGTCATAGAAGACACATACTCATTCACGACAGACACGCCTGATTTCTGGAGAAGGGAGGGTGATTCATACCCGCACCATGGACACCGCTTCACAGGCGAACCAGCGTACTTCCGCCACGTAGAGACAGCTGCAAAGAACATCATGCAAAGGAATTCCCTGTCACCACACGATTTTAATCATGCAGTATTCCACATGCCCAACGCCAAATTCCCCCAAAAAGCCTTGTCAGGGTTAGGGCTTGAAAAAGAGCAATTTCTGCCAGGCTTGATAGTCACAGATATAGGGAACACATATTCAGGTTCGTCGCCCCTCGGCTTGTGCGCAGTGCTTGACATCGCAAAGCCAGGAGATCGCATTCTGCTGGTCTCATACGGCTCAGGCGCAGGCAGCGATGCCTTTGTCCTGCGCGTGACAGACGAAATTTTGAATAAGCGAACAAGCCCGCCGTTTTCATTTTACCGCAATAGAAAGGAGTACATAGATTACGCAACCTACGCAAAGATAAGAGGAAAGCTGATTGTGAAGTGATTTCATGAATGCATACGCGGGCAGCAGAGAAGCGCGAACGCCAATAGTGCGCCCGATCACGCTTCGAATCACGACAGAAAGTGAAGAGGCAGAGCATGGATTTATGATAAGAGAAAGAGGGCACGTGCCAGTGCCAGCAGCAAATTTCGATGGGAGGTCGCTTGTTCATTACGTTGGAAATGTCATGGTGTCGGCAGAATTGCCGGAAGAAGAAAGACTTCGTATAGATAGGGTATGTAAAGAAATGGGCTTTGAGATGTCAGGCGAAAGAAGTTACCGCCGAAAATTATAGTGATTGATATGACAGGATCATCCGAAACGCTTGAAGGAAGGCGCAGATGGACAGATCGTCCGCCGCTGATAATACCATACATGAGGAGAAACTCCATTACGCCCGAGGAAATAAAGGAAATGTCAGGAACAGATGACCTGCAGTTTACATTGAGGCTGGTAGGGCCAGACGATGATATAAAAATGGGATTCGATGTTGAAGATGGAAGCTTCACAATCAATTACGCAGCTCCGGAAGCAAGAAGATACATACAAGAGGCAGCGCGCGTGGAAGTATCGCTGGGAGTGCCACCACCATCATACGAAAGCCTCATAATTGCTGCTGACGTGTTGCAGAAACCCGTGGATGTAATAGGCAGGCACCGGTCACAAAGGAGCAGAAGGTGATTGATAATGGGAACAGAAATCAGATATATCGAGCAGCCAATCGTCCCAGGCTTGGAAGGGACGCTGGAGCACAGGGAACATTCAATAAGCTACAGAATGATTGTAGTTGAACAAGGCGATACAGTATACAACGGAGAAATGGCGGCATTGGTAGTTTCAGATAGGGATGCTGCATTTGCAAACGCGCCAGGAGCGCGCAGAATAGAGGTCGAAGAAACAGTGCCGTGGTGGAGGGAGCTTGCAGCGTACGCAACAAACAATGGCGTGCCATTCAGCGTGCTGCCTTCAGGAAGACCCGGAATAGTGGTGGATTGACATGACGGATGAAGATGATGAGTTTGAATTCGTGTCAGCTTATCTTGAAGATCCAGAGGAACCGCCATGTTGGATGAAAGAAGTTCCTGATTTGGAAATGGAAGGGAGAAAAGATGAGGTAGTGTTATATGCGCTGCATCCAGATGAAGAAAGGCGCATGAGCGCAGGAAGTGACGGCGGTGGAGAGAGAGTTATTGCTACAAGCCTGGACGACGCGCTTTATCATCTTCCGAGTGCACAGCGCCTGTTTATCTCTCCAAACTTTCCTGCGGCAGGACGTCTCTCTAGATACGCCAGGAAAGAAGGAACGAGGTACGAATTCCTGTAGATATGCGGTGAATTAATTATGAAAGTCGGCGTAATCGGCGTAGGCCAGACAAAATTCGGAGAGCACTGGGACAAATCTTTGAAAAACCTTATCCAGGAAGCAGGCCTTGCTGCAGTCAATGACAGCGGAATGGACAAGGAGAGGATAGACGGGATATTCGTGGGAAACATGGCAGCGGGCACGTTCTCAAGTCAGGAACATTTAGGCGCCTTAACAGCAGATTGGCTCGGCCTCACAGGAAGGCCTGCTGTGCGTTGTGAAAGCGCATGTTCATCTGGCGCAAATGCCTTCAGGCAGGCATATATGGCTGTAAAGAGCGGCGAGCACGAGGCAGCCATCGTAGTAGGAGTGGAAAAGATGACAGACGTCAGAACAGACTCAGCACTTACAAGTTTGATGGGAGCAGGGGACGCAGAATGGGAAACCCCCATAGGTCTCACGTTCACAGGCTTGTATGCATTGATGGCACGCGCCCACATGAACCTCTTCAACACAACAAGGGAGCAGATGGCCTTGGTTAGCGTAACAAACCACAGGCACGGTCTGAAAAATCCCTACGCGCAGTTCAGGAAAGAGATTACCGTTGGTGATGTTTTGCAGTCAAGCATGATAGCAGATCCCCTCGGAGTTCTGGACTGTTCTCCGCTGACAGACGGCGCAGCTTCTGTCATAATAGCCAGCGAGTCTTTCATCAAGAACAACGGCTTTGCAAAAGAGCCTGTGTGGATTTTAGGAAGCCACGCAGCCACAGATACAATAGCCTTCCATGATCGTCACTCACTTACAGAAATGCGCTCAGTGAAGCTGGCTGCAAAGAATGCATTGGAGAAATCTGGAACCAGCCTGAACAAAATAAACCTTCTGGAGGTGCATGACTGCTTTTCTATCAATGAAATAGTCTGCCTTGAAGACACAGGATTCTGTGAAAAAGGAAAGGGAGGAAGGATGGTTGAGAGGCAGGAAATCACAAAAGACGGAAGCATACCGACAAACATAGAGGGAGGATTGAAATCAATAGGCCACCCTGTTGGGGCGACAGGAGTGAGGCAGATTGTTGATATAACACGCCAGCTGCGGGAAGAAGGGTTTAATCAAGTGAACGGAGCAGAACGCGCAATGGCAGTGAACGTCGGCGGAATAGGCGCAAGCGCTGTCGCACACGTTCTCTCGAAGAATTTGTGAAGGTGAAAATAAAATGAAAAAGCCAGCAGGAAGAGAAAAAGGCATAAGACATTCATCCCGAATCGGACCCGCAGGAAGGCCGTTTATCGAGGTGGAAATGGAAGAGCAACTGGCAAGAAGATACGCAAAAACGTTTTTGCATCGCATAAGAAAAGGGGACGTAGAAGGAGCCTACGAGCTTCTTCATGGAGTGAAAAGGATAAGACATTCTCCGATACCACACGTAAAAACAATAGTGCACTACATGACGCGCAACGAAATAGCAAGAGCATATGCAGATATCCTGTTAATCGGCGACGAGGAACTGCGAGCAGAATTCTACAGAACAGCGACAACATACAAAAAATCAGTGCCAGTCGACAGCGACTTTACTGACGCAGGAAGGAACAAGGACACGCTTGATACCCTCAATTACCTCTGGGAGAGGGCGAATGAAACACAACACAGGGCGCTCCCGGCAAATTAAGATAAGATTGTAATCGTGATTTTATGAAGCATATGGCACCACCGGTGTTTTGGCGCAACATGAAGGAGAGGTACGCAATGGTAGGAAACAAGTGTCTCAGCTGCGGCAGCATAACATACCCAGGAAGAGCGCCTTGCGTAAAGTGTAGTTCCACGTTGTACGAAAAAACAAGATTGTCAGGAAAAGGCAAACTCATATCGTGGACAGTTGTAAAAACAGCGCCGACCGGATTCGAAGGACCTTACGTTGTCGGTATGGTTGAATTGGAAGAAGGGCCGTTATTTGCAGCACAGGTGATTGGCGAAGAGCAAAAAATGCAATACAATGCCCCTGTCAAAGCAGCCTTCAGGCGGCTTTTAGAAACAGAAGATCACCTCCTTGTGTATGGAACCAAATTCGAACTGTCTGGGTAACTGTATTAGCGTGAAGCAAGAAACTAGCAAGGGCGAGGAAAATAGATTTTTATACTTATTCAGTGCTTAGATATTTTCACAAGTGATGCTATGGTAAAGGAAAGAAGGCTGGAAATGACAACAACAAAAACAGAATATTTGCACAAAGCGTTCAAGATAGACCAGAAAAAAATAGACAGATTTGTAAACAGAAACAATCTCCTTGAAATGCCCCCGACAAAGGCGATAAAGAAAATATGGGAATCAAACCTGTCGGACAGCGAAGTAATTTATCTGATTTACACTATTGGACTGGCGGCAGGAGCGTCGGCTAGTGAAAACGAAGAGGATTACGATGACGAGGAATTCGCAGGAGCAGACCCGGAGGAAGAGCGATGCCAGAAATGCGGGCTCTTTGAGACGTACTGCACCTGTGACCGCGATAAAGAATATATCGGCTGATTCTGTGAAAGTATCTAGTTAGCTCTCATGAATTTTATGGTTGAAGCCATATCATTAGAGTCATAAAAAGGAAATCGGGCTTTTGGAAAACCACAAATACACATTTCAATCATCTCCCTTTGAAAGGGCTTGTATACCGATTTCATTCTCTTCAGATAATTATTTCAGATTTTTTCTCAGAGTTTTGCCTTTCAGCTAATCAGTTGCCTGTGAAATGATTTCAGATGATAGAAATCTTTATCTGCCGCCTTTTCTTCTAATAGGCATGCGTTTGGTCAATGTAAAGTGGAAATACGCAGGAGAATGGACTCCAACATTGGTTCTTGCTGAAGCCGGTAAAAGCGAAAAGTCGTCTCTGGCAGAGATACCCCTCTGGAACGCTTTTTTGAAGATGCAGGTAGGAGAAAGATTCTGTTCAGGCTACTTTCAGGGAGCTTATCATTACGCATGCAGCAACAAACCGGAGAGCGGGGAATATTTATGTTCCAGCTGCGCGAAAAAGGACGAGTGGCTGCCATGCGTCAAATGCAGAGGCTCTTGCATAAACCACCAGAAAAGAGAAGGGTGCGAAACAGCAGACTACATAATATACATGGCAGCCTTCGGAAACAGGACAAAGGTCGGGGTTTCAAGGAAATACAGGTTCTTCCCTCGCATTCTGGAGCAGGGAGCTGATTTCGCGGCAAGGCTTTTCGACATGCAGGACGGAGGATACGCAAGGCAGCTTGAGCAAAAACTATCAAGGAAAACAGGCATAACAGACAGGGTTAGCGGAGATTTCAAAATAAAACGGATACTCACAGATCCGAACGAAAGCATAGCAGCAATGTCAGAGAGTATGGCGAGAATAGAGGAAAAATTAAAATTAAACCTGCCTGGCGTCAAAATATACGACATGAGAAGCTTTTACAGGATTCAAAACGTGAAAGAACCCCCAAAACCTCTGCAGTCAGATGAAATATGCGGCAAGGTTTTATGCGTAAAGGGATCTATAGCAGTATTGCAGAATGACGAGGTCTTTTCTGTAAATTTTCGCAGCCTTATAGGAAGCGAAATAACAGTAAAGGCATCCAATGCTCTGCTGCAAACACCGCTTTAATAATTTCACACCCTCTTTTCTGCATGCAGAGGATAATGAACGGGCTTTACGCAGTGGTTGGTTCTGGAAAGGAATGCAATATATACATCATAGATGGCGAGGTTATAGTTGATGCAGGAACAGGAAACGAGTTTGCACGTGTGAAGGAGTTTGCAGAGAAAAATAGAATGAGCCCCCACACGCTTGTAAACACGCATTATCACTACGACCATACAGGAGGCAATGCAAAACTCCGGGATCTGTTAAAATGCGCTATTGCCATCCACGAGCAGGACGCAGATTATATAAAAAGAGGAGAGACCCTCGCAGAAATATTCGGGGAAAGCGCCCGCGCATCATCAGCAGACCTGCTGTTGGAAGAGGGCGATAAAATAGAAACCAGAAATTTCTCATTTGAGGTTTTGCACACACCGGGACATACTAAAGGGTCGATATGCCTCTATGAGAAAGAAAAGAAAATCCTGATAAGCGGCGACACGGTTTTCGACGGCGCAGTGGGCAGGACAGACCTGCCGGGCGGAAGCAGCGAACAGCTATGGTCTTCCATGGGAAGGCTCTCAGATTTTCCCGTAGACTTCCTATTGCCAGGGCACGGCCCTGTGAAGGTCAGCGGCGTGCAGCTTATGATAAGGCAGATGCTCGCAATGCGCAGGATGGAACAGAAAGCCAGGGTCTAGGAGCGGCACATTTAACCATTTCTTTTCATTTATTATCATGCTGGAAATTTCAGGGGATTATCTTGAAGGCGGCGGCCAGATTCTCCGCACAGCCATAGGACTCTCAGCTCTTACAGGAATTTCTTGCAGAATTGTGAATATTCGAAAAAACCGCCCAAAACAAGGCCTTGCAGCGCAACACACAACCGGAATAAAAGCTGTGGCGCAAATCTGCAACGCAGAGTTGCATGGCGCAGAGACAGGAAGCACAGAAGTAGAATTCATTCCAAAAAAAATAATCCCGGGAGATTATTCTTTTGACGTCGGAACAGCCGGATCAGTAACCCTTGTACTTCAGGCGCTGCTGATTCCATCCATAGGAAGCGGAAAGAAATTTTCATTTTCAATCAAAGGAGGCACAGATGTTTCGTGGTCTCCCACAACAACGTACATGAGCAGCGTATGTTGCAGGCTTCTTGCAAAAATAGACGCAGAAATATCTTTAGAAACATCCATGCACGGCTTTTACCCAAAAGGAGGAGGGATTGTGGTTGCGCAGGTTGGCGAAAGCAGACCTGCACCTCTCACTCTCATCGAAAGGATCGGAGAACCTGTGCTAGACTGCCTGTCAATTGCGTCAGATTTTCTGCGCGAGAGTAACGTGGCAGAAAGGCAGTTGGCATCCGCAAAGCAGTTGTTTCCAAACATGAGCGGCGGGACAAGTTATGTCAAAAGCCTCTCGCCAGGCTCTGCCATCACAATGCACGCCCACTATGATAATTGCATTTTAGGAGCAGGCTGCATCGGCGAACGCGGAAAAAGGGCAGAAGATGTGGGAGCAGAGGCGGCAAAGCTTCTAAAGAAGCAGCTTGCATCAAAAGCCTGCATTGACGAATGGATGTCTGACCAGATACTGCCCTACCTTGCCATGGCAGCAGAAAAAGGCCCCAGCACCATTTCAGTTGCAGAAACCACGCGCCATGCAATCACAAACATCTGGGTTATCGAGAAGTTTTTGCCGGTCAAATTTTCAGTCAAAGGCAAGGAAGGAGAGCCGGGGATTATATCAGTGGAAAAAGATCAGGACAAATGAACCCTGTACGTTACAGGAGGTTTACCACGCCTTTCTATAGATATGATATCTCCATCATTGATTTCGTACGAATCTACAAACAACCCTCTTTCAGTTTGTCTCAGCCTCCCTGTAAAATCACCGACCTTAGCATAATGGCCGACCTCTTTCTTAGTCTTTGGAGGGTAATTGCTTCCATAACAAAAATCAGCCAGAAAAGAATAAATATCTTTATCCACGCTCATCTAGCAGAATTCGCACACGTTCTTCCTCTTGGACTTTTTGCTCTTAGGGCCTTTCATACATTTCATTTCAGATTTTCGATATATAAAGAATTACGTAAGGTGTGTCATGTGCCAAAACTAACCTTTCTGTCTTTTACAAAATAGTCGATGCACAGAAAGCAATTAATTAAGGCGGAAAACCGAAGCCTTCTGCTTGTTTGTCAAATATTGATATGGCTGACAAACGCATTTGACATCGTTTCTAAATAGGAGTTGAAGGCTTTTTATATAGTCTGCTACTGAATGTATAGAGAATTTGGCACACCGCTCGTAAAGTGAGGTAACAAATTACAGAAATCTTTATATGAGAAGTGTAGGTTACCAGATATATGGTATTGGAGTCGTTGCTTAGCCCCGAGACTGCAAAGAAAAAGCCATATTATCTTGTTGCGCTATCGGCAGTTTTCTCGTTTTTGGCAATATGGCTGGCAAACATGGTCTTTCCTGCACAGGCTTCTGCCTTTGCAGTAGCCCTGATGGCAATGTTCTTTGTGCCATACTTTCACAAAATGCTTTCATTGGAAGAAGAAGTTGACAGAAAAGAATCTCACCAACACATTCACGGATTCCTGACCAGACACAAACCCCTTATAGTATCATATTCCGCATTCTTCTTGGGCACAATAATAACGTTCAGTTTTGTATTCATGTTTGTCCAGGATTACAGCAACGTTTTCTCCTTGCAATTAGACTGGTTCAAGTCAAACAATTTTCTGGCAGGGGCGGTAGTAGACCCGGCGCATTTCCAGGTCTATCTCATGAACAATACGCAGGTTATGATGATCTTCTTTATTCTGTCAGTCATATTCGGGGCAGGAGCCATATTCATATTGACGTGGAACGCATCTGTAATAGCTGTATACCTGGGAATATTTGCCGAAAAATTGGTTCCAAGCCTTGGGCAGCCGACAGCATATCTTTACGGTGTGTCAGCAGGCCTAGCCTCGATCGCGCTGCACGGAATACCGGAAATAGCAGGATACTTTTTCGCAGGCGTTGCCGGCGGTATATTGTCAACAGCGTTAATCCGCGAGACCCCGGGAACCCCGGAATTCAACGAAGTTGTAAAGGATTCCCTTGTCTGGATACTTGCCGCAGAAATGCTTATAGTTTTAGGGGCAGCACTGGAGGCCCTGGCAATATTCTAGCCTAGATATTCGTCGTTATCCAAAACATCATGCATACGCTGATTACGTCCTTTCTTTTCATAACTTTCCTTGTATTTTCTCCATATACCACTCGCATCTCCTCCATGAAGTATTTTTACTATGACATGTGAATTCGGATTAGCAGGGGTTACGGATCTATAGTCTACAAGAACAATGTCACCCTCCTTTACCTCAGAAGCTATGCGAGAATCAACGAGAAAAGTGAGAAGGTTATCATCCCACATCTCAAGAACAGCTTGCGTTGGGTCATTACTTTCTTTTCCAGCCAAAACCTTGACAACCTTTCCAGGATGATACATGCCTTCACCTCAAATAATCTCTTCCAATATCTCCTTGGCTCTTGCAACGCTTATTTTTTTCTCTTGTATCATTATCTGCGCAACCCTCTCTATATTCCTTCCATTCGCCCCGGCCATGTGGGCAATATTCGTTGCATGAAGCTTCATGTGCCCTCGCTGCACCCCTTCTGTGGACAATACGCGCAAGGCCGCAAAATTATTGGCAAGCCCTACGCTTGCAGCCACGCATGCAAGCTCCTTTGCGCTCTTCACCCCCAGTATCTTGAGGCAAACCTGTGCAACAGGGTTTATTTTTGTAGCCCCTCCAACAATCCCGGCAGCTAGTGGAATTTCTATGAAACCTTCCAGGTTGCCTTCAGCAGTCGCGCTAAACCTGGTGAGGAGGCCTCCGGTAAGCATCGAATATGCATGAACACCGCTTTCAATAGCCCTCCAGTCATTGCCGGTCGCGATCATCAGCGCATCTATTCCGTTCATCATGCCCTTGTTATGTGTCGCACGCCTGTACGGATCTTCCTTGGCAATATTCCACAGTTCAATTATGCCGTTGACTATATCCTCTGCCTTATAATCACCGCTTTCTTTAAACGACTCTTCCAGGAAACCCTTATCCCAGACAGCCTTTGCACGAACCTTTCTATAGACGGCCAGGTTGGAGAGAATCTTCAAAACAACCTTGCCACCGGTTATCTCCTCAAGCAGCGGGGCAACCCGTTCAACAGTGCTGTTGACAAAATTCGCGCCCATGGCATCCTTAACGTCTATTAGCAGATGAACGCATAACCTGTCCCCAACCTCCCTGACTTCCAGATCCTCCATGCCGCCTCCCGAAGCTACAAGCGTCGAATCCGCCGGATTAGCTTCACGCCTTATCCTGTCCTTTTCTGCAATTATGCGGTCTGTTGCGCGTGAATCAAAATCTCGTATGAAAATCTGCCCGATCATTATAGAATCATCCGCCTCTGCGGCAAACCCTCCGGAACCCCTGCACAGTTTTGCCGCATTGCTAGCAGCCGCGACAACAGAGCTTTCTTCAATAGCCATCGGAATCAAGTATTCTTTGCCGTTAACGACAAAATTTGTGGCTATGCCTATCGGCAGCTTTATGCTTCCGATAACGTTCTCAATCATATGGTTCGCAGTATCTTCGTCCAGAAACCCGCCCCTCAGCATGCGCACTTCTTCATCACTCAGTCCGCATTTCTCTTGTACGTATCTTAGCCTTTCCTCTATAGGCAAATCCCTGAACTTCTTCCAGTCCATACGGAAATTTACCAAAAAGACTTAAGAACTTGTAGTAGAGTAGAAAAGCTATGGGTATTTTCAGAAGATACGACATAAGGGGGGTATACAAGAAGGATCTGGACGAGGGTATAATGCGAAAAATTGGCACTGGCTTTTCCAGGGTCGCGAAAGACAAAAAGGTTGTGATTTCACAGGACACAAGGCTTTCCAGCCTCTCATTGAAAAATGCGTTTGTATCCGGCATGTCTGGCAAAAAATTGATAGATGCAGGTATATTGCCTATATCTGCTGCGCTTTTCGCTGCATGGAAGAATAATGCTGCATTGGCATATGTAACTGCCTCGCACCTTCCCAAGGAATGGAATGGAATCAAATTTTATCATTCCAGCATGCTTGGCTTCTCAGCTGAAGAGGTTCAGGAGATAGGAAAGCTTTGTCAGAAGAACACAAGCGGCAGCAGGTGCGACAAGAGCATTGTAAGCAATGTGGATGAGGACTATGCTGAATTTCTTTCTTCGAAAATAAATGCTGAGCGGCCTTTGCGCGTGCTCATCGATTGCGGCAACGGCGCGACATCGGTTGGTGTAAAAAATGTGTTTGAGAAAGCCGGATTTTCTGTGGATGCAATGTTTGATGTTCCGGACGGCAACTTTCCGAACAGGCCGTCTGACCCTCTGACAGACGAGCTGGCAGCCCTGAAATCGAAGGTATATGATTATGATTTTGGTCTTGCATTTGACGGCGACGGAGACCGGGTGATGGTTGTGGATGACAAAGGCCGCAAACTCACGTGCGAGCAGATGGGGTATATCTCGCTGCATGAACTGCTCAACGAGAGAAAAGGCGACGTGGCTGCCAATGTCGAATGCAGCATGCTGATAGATATGGCTGCGAAGAAATTCGGAAGAAACGTGATAAGGTTTCCTGTCGGGCACACGTTCCTGTCGCAGACGGTGCAGAGGCACAAGGTCGCCTATGGTACCGAGATAAACGGGCACGGCGCCATTCCTCATTTAGCGCCATTCAACGACAGCGTGGCTATGGCGCTTTATTTTGGTTACGCACTGTCAAAGCAGAACAAGAAGCTGTCTGAGATTGTAAACAAAATACCTGCGCTGCATATTCTCAGGAAATACTTCGAATGTCCTGATGACAAAAAATTCGCGGTGATAGAAAACCTAAAGAAAAATCTGAAAAAGGTGCATAAAGACGTGGATACGATGGATGGGGTGAGGGTGAATCTTGGGGATTCGTGGGTGCTTATACGGGCTTCGAACACCGAACCAACGGTAAGAATGCATGCTGAAGCAAAAACAAAGGTAAAGGCCCAGAAGCTTATTGAGGAATTCGGCGCTGCTGTGGAGAAGGAGATAGGCAGGGTTGAAAGCAAATGATTTTCATATTCTGTATTTTTAACTTGATTCTCTGTAATCTTCTTTTCAGATACTTTCCATTTTGATCCCCTTTTCTTCTGCGAAGGCTTTGCCTACATTTCCGTTGTTTTTTTGCACGTCATTGAGGCGCAAAAAAGACCATCCTTTCCTTGACTGCTTCCAGCCTATGTATGCCTTTGCGCCTGCGCGCTGCTCCCACTCTGCTAATTGCAAAAGCTGCTCTTTTTCAACGGCAAATGCCTCTGCGCGTGATTTGCATTCTATTACGACAAGCCTGCCGGCTTTGGCTGCAACTATATCAGGCGTTGGTATGCCGACGCGGCCTGACCTTGGAGCGCGGATGACTGCCCAGCCTTGCTTGTAAAGCAGGTGCAGCAGTTCCCTCTCGCTCCTGTAACCCTTCGAATACAAATGCATGGTATTTATTGGACTTTGACGATAAAAAGAGTTTAAAATGGTGGAATACAAAAGATATCCATGCAAATTACAATCAACCAGAAAAAAGTCACGATTGAATGCAGCAAGAGCAGCGCAGAAGAAGTTTCAGCGGACGCATCAATATTCTTTCTGGAGGAAGATTCAAAGAGGATTAATTCATTGGCGAAAAATATAGGAGCTGACCTGAAAAAAGAAGAGTTCAATGGAAGCTTTGACAAAAGCATAATTTTGCCGTCCGCTGGAAAACTCAGATCCAGGTACGTTATGATGATAGGACTTGGAAAGAAGGATAAAATAACAACGGAAACCATGCGCCGGGCAGCGGCAATAGCAGCTAAGCGAACAGTGGAAGCAAAATACCCCAAGGTTGCAATAAACCTCCATGGACTGCCGGAAAAATACACACAGCCGGTCGCAGAAGGATTCTTCCTGTCTCTTTATTCTTTTGACAAGTACAAGAAGAAAAGGGAATTTTTATTGGATAAAATAACCATTTGCGGAGAAGGACTGCAGAAAAGCATAGAATCTTCAATCATCTTATCAGAGTCAGTAAGCTTCGCCCGTGATCTGGTAAATACGCCGGCATCAGACAGGACGCCGAAGATATTTGCTGATGTTGCCAGAAAAGAATGCAAAAAATATAATTTAAGATTTCGCGCAATCGGGAAAAACGAAGCCGGAAAAACAGGGCTGAATGCATTCCTGGCAGTAGCAAGGGGAAGCTCGCACGACCCTTTCTTCCTGATTTTAGAGTGGAACCCCCGGGCAAAAAGGAAAATAGCGCTGGTAGGCAAAGGCATAACCTTTGATAGCGGCGGTCTTGACATCAAGCCCGCCGACTCCATGCTTGGAATGCACGGAGACGTGGAAGGAGCTGCCGTAGTTTTAGGGACAATGACGGCGGCTGCCAGGTCAAAACTGCCTCTGCATATAATCGGCATAATGCCGTTATGTGAAAACATGCCTTCCGGATCATCGTACAAGCCTGGTGACATAATCAGGGCATACAACGGAAAAACAATAGAGGTTATAAACACGGATGCAGAAGGCCGCGTTGTACTTGCAGATGCGCTGGCTTATGCAGAAAAGAAATATAAGCCGGAGGCAATAATAGATATTGCAACCCTTACCGGTGCATGCGTAATAGCGCTGGGTCACGAGGCAGCAGGACTTATGGGCAATAATGAAAAACTGATGGAAAAAATAAGCGCCGCTTCATCATCAACAGACGAGAGAGTGTGGCAGCTGCCACTATGGGACGATTACAGGGAGCTTGTAAAAAGTGATGTAGCTGAAGTCAGGAATACAGGAAAGGAAAGGGGAGCAGCAGGTCCTATAACAGGAGCAGCGTTTCTTGAAGCATTTGTAAATAAAACACCATGGGCACACCTGGATATAGCAGGAGTGACATTATACGAGAGAAATAAGTACTATATGCCCAGAGGGAGCACTGGCTGGGGGATCCGCCTTCTGCACAGGCTTTTATCGGATTGGAAATGACGTCATAACTCTTCAACGTCAAAGCGTTATAAAAAAGGCGAAAATAAGTGAAACAAAACACTTCCGCTAATTTTTAATACTACCTGAATGCATGTATTTATCGGTGAAAATGAAATCACCTTGCAAAAGCAAGGTGAGGTGTTTTAAATGGCAGCACGAAGAAGAAGAACGGCAAAAAGAGCATCCAGAAGAAGGAGAAGATAAACGGAATTTTCTTTCTAATTTTTCTCTTTATTTAATTGTTAAGGTCATTTACCAGTCTGTAAGATTGTCGCATTTGTTTTTTCCAACCAGATAAACGTTTTCCAGACGCATCCCGTTTTTTAAATAAATCCCGGGTTCTATAGTTATAACATCGCCTTTCTTCAGTATATCGTTGCTTTTTGATGATACGCGGGGATCTTCATGAACAGAAATTCCAATTCCGTGTCCAAGGCTTGTTACGAATGTTTTTGCAAGAGTTCCCATCGCTTGTCGCGAAACTTTGTCAGCTTCTGCGCATGAAACGCCCTCTCTTATAACTTCTTTTAGCTTTTCATGGATTTTCTCTCCTATTCTCGTATAGCTGCTGCCGTAAGTTCTCGTAACATCGCTGCAGTATCCGCCAAACCGAACCCCCAAATCCACCAGCAGAGCCCCTTTATGCCGCTTATCTGTCGGTATGTGATGAGGACTTCTGATATTAGAGCCTGACGCAACTATAGGGTCAAAAGCCTCCTCTAGACCCATTTCCGCGATTTTCATTCTGGCAAAAGAAAATATGCGTCTTTCAGTCTTGCCCTTCTGCATCCTGAAAACCTCTGAAAAAATACTGCCAGTAATATCGCACGCTCTTTTTATACATTTTATCTCGTAACCGCTTTTTGTTCTCCGGAAATTTCTGAATTTATCCGATACATCAAAAGGTTTGGCGTTAATTTTATTGTAAAAATTAACGTTGGTATGAGATGCATCGAATGCGGCCATACCGTGCATTGATTTCAGAATATCTTCAACATTGCCGATCTCACACTTCACCCATGCTTTCCTGCACAGAGGCGCCTCTATGGAATTGGCTATTATGCGGGGGTTATCACGAAATTCCCAGTAAAAGACACTTCCATAGTTGCAGTTTGTCAGCCAGAAAAAGTTCGGATTTTTGCCCTCGTTCATTATCGCGTTTGTTATCACAACGCAGTTTGCGCCGGCTTTCTTGCACTCGTCTTTAAGCAGCCATAGGCGTCTCGATTTTTCTGTCATATTTCAGTATTGCAAGAAGGATAATAAAAGTAGCAGTTAGGCCATGCTTTTCAGTTCTTCGGGAGTTATGACAATTAGTGTTTTCGGAGACTTGACTTCATCTTTCATGCCGGTGCCTATTAGATATTTTATCCTTCTCTGTATGGCAAGGTCCACGAGATCCTGGTTTATCTTGCTGTCAATGACAACAATGTCAGTCTCTGGATAATCCTGTATAAGCAGGCTCAATTCACCTATCGGCATCTTTGAAAGCAAATGCCCATCGCTGTCCAGGAGGAATGCCGCTCGGGTTCCTACCAGATCTTCCACGTGCTTCAGCAGCTGTTTGCGCTTTTCTGCTGTTAGGTGTTCCTTTTCCACTTCCTGCTCTTCAAAATCCTTTATAGTCGAAGGAGCAATCTTACCAATATCCTCGATCACTCTGTTCACGGTGACCTTTGATCTCAGTGATTTGAACAGTTGTTTTTTTGTTAGCTCTTCCACTTCCTTGCCCTCCTCTGCCCTCGCAACAAAGTCTATTTCTACAGTGGACAGAAGCTTTCTTAGTATAAGATCGCCGCCCCGGTCCCCGTCCAATAATGCCGTAACGACCTTTTCTTTGCACAATCTTTCTATAGGCTCAGGCACCTTGCTGCCCTCTATCGCTATGCAGTTTCTTATTCCATTTTTGACCAGGTTTATGACGTCTCCCCTGCCCTCTACTATGATTATTTCATCTGATGTCAGAACATCCGGGCCGGAAGAAAGTCCTTCCCAGGAGCTTATTTCAAAGCTCCTTACAGATTCTCTGATATGTTCTGCGATGTTCTGGCTTTCGCTAAGCTCTGAAGTCATATCGCGCAGAATATCCTTGGCCCTGTCTATAACAAAGTGCCTCTTTTGCGTACGCACGTCTTCAACCTTCTCTATGGCGGTCTTTGCAGTGCACGGGCCAACCTTTTCTATTGTTTCCAGCGCAGCTGCTATAAGCGCAGTTTCGCTTGAATCCAATGAAGACGGAATTTCAATTTCAGCAGTTGTGTTGCCCTTGAGAGTTTTCAGCCTTACCTCTATCCTTCCAATTCTGCCGGTCCTCTGCAGTTCCCTCAAGTCCAAGTCCTGTCCTAAAAGCCCCTCGGTTTGCCCGAAAATAGCCCCGATAACATCAGGCTTTTCTACAGTGCCCGTAGCCTCCATTTTCGCATGTATCATATACTTGGCGAAATTCTGTGCCAGTTTTCCCATTTGAACACACCTCACGTTTTCCTGAAGGAAAACGTGCATTCATCTCACACACCTTTTGTCGGATATTCAGGCAAGAAACAGAGCTAATGCTATACCTTATTCATTTTCAAATTCCGTGAATAGTGCCGGTTCAGTCCGGCACTGGATTGTGAACATGATAATACACCAGCTCTTCTCTCGCGTTGTTGGTAATATCCTTACGGATAGATATTCGGAAACTATTTAAACTCTTTGTTTTGGCTTAAAACCCGCATAAAACGAAAACAAAGGGTTCCAATTATAGGCGGAAGCCTCCACATAAACCTCCGCTTTTAAGCGGAGGATATGATACAGAAGGCTTCCGACATGCTTTGCTCAAAGAAACCCACGCCTTTAGGCGTGGGAGTATATGGAGCAAATCATAGTGAACCAAATAAATAATCAGGATATTATACTGTTTGGTTCACATACAAACAGGAACGGGGTTCCTGTTGTACATGATGAACCTTCGGTTCATCAGTACTGGAAAACTTTCAGTTTTCCATGTACAGCAGAAGCTTCGCTTCTGCTTGTATAATCAGCAAGAAAATATAATGCTAATTTCTTTCTTGCATGACTATAACGCTCTCTATATTCAAGAAAGTTGAGATTCATCATTCCCTGCATTCTGAGCACATCCAGATCCCGCCGACCTCCTTCAGGTCGTCTGAATAGTTGCCGCAGGATTCGCACTGGTCCATTTCAGAAACAGCATCTTTGACCTTAAGCATCTCAGGACGGTGAATCCGCAACTGTTCAAGAAGAATCTCGTACAATGCCGGTTCTACTCGTATGATGTCAGACGCAGTTACTATTCCAACAATTGTGTCTCCTTTCAAAACAGGCAGCTTTTTTATCCTCTCTCTTGCCATGATTTCAGAGGCCTCCTCAATCGTCTTGTCTGGTGTTATTGTGTAAGGGTTTTTCGTCATTATGTCGCTTACCTTTTCACCCAGTCCTTTGGCCACATGCTTATGGACTATGTCTTCCGCGGTCAATATGCCTTTCAGGTGTTTCTGGCCCATTACAAGAACAGACCCAACCCTGTGCTTTGCCATAATTTCCGCGGCCTTTTTTATGTCGTCGTCCATGTCAACGGTTTTCACGTCAGTGTTCATGACTTCCTCAACTGTTGCCTGAAATTTCATGCACCTTTATTGCAAAAGAAACGATATAAACCTTACAAAGACATTTTATTATACCTCGTCTAAACTATTATTTTATGCAAGTACGCGAATACCTGCTGACAGAGTATATTTCAGCAAGCACAAAGGACCCGTATCAGCTTTCCCATGCGCTGATCCACGCCGCCCAGAAGTTCGGGCACGTAATAGAAAAAGAAAATTCACTGGAATCATCAGGCCCAAGGACTTCGTCAAAAGTGCAATTTTCAATTAAGAAGCAGATGGACAAGTTCTCTGTGCTGTTCATAGACATCTATGCAGAGGGCGATTCTCTGTCAGAGTCGCTGAACGTAACATTCAGCGCAACAATAACCAGCGATATACCGGAAGCCCGCGGCCTTGTTTCCGGCCTGTTTCACCAGCAATATCGGGATAGAATATACGGCAATGTAAAGAAAAACGCCGGAGTTATAGCAAAAAAGGCCTTCCTGGAATTCCAGGAAATAGTGAAAGGAACAATGCCGTAGCAAGTAAATTAAGCTCTGTTGGTGCACGAAAAACTCTGAAGGCTTCTGCCAGCCATCTTCAAGTAAACGCAGCCAGTAATTTAAGCATTCTCACCACTTCAATAAATGCAAAACAAGATAAAGTGGCTATCTCTCGCTATTGCAATAATAGGAATAATCGGAATATGGATTGTTTCTGCAATAGCGGAACCTCTCGCCATGCAGATAAGTGAAATATCAGAAGAAGACATAGGCAAGTACGTGGCTGTTGAAGGATACGTTGCAGAAAAAGCAGAAAGCTCTGATGCATTTTTTCTTTCCCTGGAAAGCGAGGACAGTTCATTAAAAGTGGTGGCATGGAAGAGAAGCGCAAACCTGAGCGCCGTCGAGATTAGCAGCAACGTGAAAGTAATCGGAAAAATCGCATTGTACAGGGGAGAAATAGAAATTATAGCAGATGAAGTTATTGAGAACTAAATTCTCGGCAGCTTGTCAAAGATGTCACCCATCCTTACACCAGTTCGCCCCTCTGAATTCTTTATAGCATAGTCAAGCAGCCATCTGGCTTCAGGGCTTTGTATTCCAGCAAGCCTTTCACGCGCAATTCTCACAACACCCTCTCGGTTATTCCGCCCTGTAATAGGGTCAACATAAGGATTCTCGACGCATCTGACTAAAACACTGACAGTAGTCATATCATCCACAGGGTAACCAGCATTCAAATTCATAGCAATTATTACCTCCGAAAATCTTATAAAGTAAGTTTCTACCACTTAATCTTCCCGTCTTTCCATGCTTTCTCAAGAAAATCGATGAGTTCCTGTATAGTATATTTTCGCGAGGACTCAGGCAGCTTTTTCAGCAGCTCTGGCGGGGCAGGCAGAAAAGATTTTGCAAACGGAGGAATTTTCCTTTCAATCAATTTTATCAGCTCTTCCCCATCCTTTTTGGAAACAGTCATGTTCACAATAGGAAAATAAGTCTTTTAAAGTCCCTTCATTTTCTTTATCGTCGGAAACCTCCCCATAAAACCTCTGCCTTCAGGCAGAGGATATGATACAGGAGGTTTCCGCGATGCTGAAGACCTTGCGAAACCACCGCCTTCAGGCGGCGGAGTATCGGTCTTCATCATCTATGAAACACCATAAGAGGAACGTCGTGATTGTTCGCGGAGACATACCTCCGGAAGAAGGAAATGAAGAATACTACAGAGCCGCAGATAGGGTTGTGAGGAAGCTTGCCGAAGAAATGGGAGCTAACGTAGTTGGATACGATCTTAGAAGTTTGCCCGGCGATGGAATTTTTGAATACGCCTCTGACTCTCCGGAATTTTGCAGGGCTCTTGCAAATAAATTAAGAAGTCTGAGAATGTACAAAGAAGTAGAAATCAGTACTCACGTCGTAGATCTTGAAAACCCGCACAGTCATAACTAATAATCAAACAATGCCCAATACCCTGAACACAAACACCAGATAATAGATTGAAACAACAAGCATAATTATTCCCGCACCGCCATTTATCTTCCTCTTGTGCCTCAGCAGAAACGAAATAACAGCGCCGCTTTTTGTCGTAGAGATTAGAGAAAACGCAAGAAGGGGAAATGCAATACCTATCCCGAAGAACAAAAATGCAAAAATATTTCCAATAAAGCCCATTGTTGAGGCAGCCCTCACAAACAGCGCAGCTATAAACAGCGGGTTGCACGGCACCACTATCGCGCCGAAGAAGAAGCCGTAGAGCAGCGAGCTCCGCACAGGGCTTTTCGAAAGAGGCGCATGCGCCTTTGGAAAAAACCTACCCATATCGATGTCAAAAATCAGCAGCAGGCTGATTACTGCAAGTATGCCAAACGCAATCGGCGAAATTATTCCTATCACATTCGTTAAGGAAACTTGGAATATAGTCGTGAACAGCAGTCCGAGCAGGAACATGAAGATAATAACGCCAGCCGTAATCATAATGCCGAAAAAAGCTATGCTATGCTTTTGTCCCCTGTCTGCCCCCAGCGACGCCAGATACGACAAAAATCCCGGGTACAGCGGCAGCACGCACGCCGCCGTGAGCGGCGTGAGTAGCCCTAAAATAAATGCCGTCGAGATGTCAGCCAGAATATTCAGTACCATGCTGAAATCAGGGATGGGAAGGGATTAAAATGATGGTTAAAGTCAAAGTATCGGATAAATTCAGATTTCATCCCATCAGCTATTTCATAGATTGCACCCCTTCTCCACCTCGCTGAACAATTCTTCAGGCGGCTTGACGCCCGTACGCAAAAATCTGGTAGAGCCATCCTCGCACACAAGCACCATCGGTGCGCTCGGCGCATGCACAATCGTCAGACCATATTGCGCTCTCAGTGCATCTGTAAATTCCTGTGGCGGCACTGCAAAATACCAGTCAAATCCGTACCTTTGTAGATGCTCTCTCACCCGTGCCTCATCCTCGTTCTGGTCAGTGTCTAAAGAAACATGCACTATGTTGCCATTTTCCTCCAGCGCACGCATCTCAGCTATTTGTCTTTGTTGTTCAAGACACACAGGGCACCACACCGCAAAGCTTTCTAATAACACAGGCTTGTCGCGGAAATCACTTATTTTAAAAGTCTCGCCAGTCCGCACATCCTTCAGAGGAAGGTCATGCCAGTCGCTTGCAGTTGCACCTTCACTAGACGCCTGCTGCGATTGCCCTATACACCCTGCTGTAAAGACAGCAAAAGACAAAACCACCAGAAGATACAGCCTCATGCTTATGGATTGCATTCCACCGATTTAAATATCATCTTTAATTATCCCAGGACAAATTCTTTTCATGGCACTCAAGAAAAAACAACAGAATCAGCTCGTCATAGGAGCCGTTGTAATCGTGGTATTTGTATTGCTAATAGCAGGCGCCGCCCTTTACTTCCAGTCCAGCACTTTCAGAGAAAGCAGCTTTGCAAATGCAGAAATCAAAACCCTGCCGGACGGCACAAAATACCTCGTGCACCCCGATGAACTTCTTTCAGGAGGTCCGCCAAAAGGCGGCATAGGTATAGACAGAGGTATACCAGCCATCGCAGAGCCAGAGTTCATTTCGGTCGAAGAGGCAACATGGCTCGCCGACGACGATATCATCTTTGGCATGTCCCTGAACAGCGAGGCGCGCGCCTACCCCAAGCAGATTCTGGTCTGGCACGAGATTGTCAATGATTTCTTCGGCGACATGCCTGTCTTAGTCACGTACTGCCCGCTCTGCGGCACAGGCATCGCCTTTGACCGCACAATTAATGGAGAGGCAGTAAGATTCGGCACGTCAGGAAAATTATACAGCAGCAACCTTGTCATGTATGATGAAAAAACAGACAGCTACTGGACACAGGTCGGCGGCCGCGCCATTGTCGGAGAACTAACAGGCACAAAACTGAAAATATTGCCTATTGAAACCATGACCTTTGCAGACTGGAAAAAGCTCCATCCGGAAACCAAAGTCCTTTCGCGCGACACAGGATTTTCCCGCTCCTATGGCACAGACCCCTATGGTGATTATTATACAAGCGAAAACGTTGGCTTCGGCGTTTCCTTTAGCGACACACGCCTGCATCCAAAGGCAATGGTAGCGGGAATAGTGATAAATGGCAAAGCAAAAGCCTATTCTGTGAAAGCAGTTGCGAATGCAGTTGCAGTTAACGATATTTTTGAAGAGACACCTCTCCTGATTGTCGTCAACCCTGCCATAGACG
Organism: Candidatus Aenigmatarchaeota archaeon; assembly: GCA_016187395.1. Taxonomy (GTDB): domain Archaea; phylum Aenigmatarchaeota; class Aenigmatarchaeia; order GW2011-AR5; family JACRAC01; genus JACPJV01. The sequence continues at coordinate 51,156 of JACPJV010000014.1, read as the reverse complement.
TAGGCGAAGGCTTCGAGCTTAACCCTGTCCGCATATTCAGCCGCAGCATAGCAGGCGAAACCCTCGAGTTCTCTTACACCAGCGGAAAACTGCTTGACAACCACGGAGAGGAATGGTCCTTTGACGGCATTAATTTGGAAAGCGGCACGCAGCTCGAGCAAATCTCCCATGAAAGCTCCATGTGGTTCGCCTGGCTTAATTTCCATCCGGATACAGAATTGTATGCGTGATTCCAAAGCTGCAGGATTTGCATTTGTATGGTTTCCTGCTGTTCTTGCTGAGTTCTTTGACAATGGCATCATGCCTTGCTGACAAAACCAATGGCTTCTTTCGCATAAAGCCTTACATCCGCATCTAGTCTCTCTTTTTCTATATCGCCCTTGGAAAACCACCTCAGTTTTCTGTGCTCCCTTTCCGAGATTTTCTCCCCGCCTTTTTTCACCCTGCAAAAATAAATAAGGTTTATATGCAAAGGATGGTCGCCCATGCACACAAGATTCATTTTCTGCGGCTGGTGGAGGGATTTTATTTTTCCCGAGGAATATTCTTTCCCTGTTAGAAATTCAACCTGCAGACCGCTTTCTTCCCTGAACTCCCTTCGCACAGCTTCTTCAGGAGTCTCGCCGGATTTTATATGCCCTCCGAGCGGCAGCCATTTTCCCTCTTTTTTGTGAAATCCGAGAAGCACCTTGCCCCTCCGAATACCGTAGCAGTTCGCAACAAAATGATTTTTCATGCTAACCCCTGTATATAGCGCAATTGCCTTTCTTCCGGTTTTCCCACACCCTGACCTCGTGCAGCCCTTTGACCCTGTGCTTGAGATGTTCCCATATCCATATCGCTATATTCTCCATGGTCGGATTTGGGACAATGTCATTGAGGGTTTTCTTGTCCAGTTCCCTGATTACGCTGTCCTGCACTATTTCTCCAAGATCCGAGGTATGAACAACGAGCCCGCTTTCATCAGGAGCGCCCTTCACAGTGACTCTCAGCTCATAGTTGTGCCCCTGCAGAATGCCTTCTTCCCCTGCTATTCTCAGCGTTGCCGTTGCTGAAAAGTCGAATTCCTTGCTCACGAATAATTCAGGCATAGAACCACCCCATTATCGTCAGTGCCTGTAAACCATCTTTCTTCTTATAAAGGTATGACCGCCCACCTGCCTGTCTTCTGCCAGAGATGGAGTGAGGATAGAATTGTCAGGACCGAACGAGACGCCTTCAGAAAATGTGAATGCTGTAGGCCTCTCCCTTGCCTTCCCGCCGTTATAATATCTGTCGCCTATGATGTGCGGCGCCTTTGTCAGCCTGTACTCGTCTATGAGCTTTTGCGCGGCAAGAAGCCCTGCCAGGGTCGGACCGCCCTGCAGGTCCAGCAACTGCACGCCATGGGTTTTCCTGAGTATTTCCATCATCCTCGCAAAATCTGTTATATCCCTTCCCTCGCCAAGGCTATAGATCCTCACATTGCTGTCCAGCGGATTATAACCCAGCCTGCCCGTCGCCTCCTCAGCCTTTCTTTTGAGAACATTTTCGCCTTCGCTGGCAGTGAAAACAATTGTTTCATATTCCTTCTGCGGCGAAAAAACCTTCTCGCCAACATCAAGGCTTCCGCTTCCTGTGACAAGCACGCGGATTGCAGGCTTTTTGCCAAGACTCTGCCTGTAATCTATAAGGTCCCTGTCAACAACCCTCCATTCGTTGCCAGGCTCGTTGTTCAGGATGCCCGAAGCTGCCATGATTGCGTCAGCCACAACCCAGCCATATTGCAGCAGGCGCCAGTCTGCAAGCGCGCCTGCAGCGATATCAGGATATCTGGCGGCAAGCCCCGTGTCCTCCCTGAAATGCCCCAGCGCCACGTGATAGCCCCCTGCCTTTCCCTTCTGCAGGAAGCTCCCCCTGCCGTCCATCGTATCTACAAACATGTACCAGACATATGGCCTGTTAAAGGGAATCATTTCCGGTTCTATTTTGCAGAACCTTTCCATTTCTTCTATTGGAACGTTTGGTTCTGTGAACCCCTTCAAAACAATTTTATCTTTCATCTTAATCACCGTTCAGCCTGTTCTGGACAAGATTCATGAATTCCTGCCTTGTCAGCGGGTTTGTCCTGAACGCGCTCAGAACCTCTGTGGTAGTCATCTTTGAATTGTATTTCTTTACCCCGCGCATCTCCCTGCACAAATGCCTTGCGTGAAGCGTTACAGCAACCCCTTTCGGCTCAAGTTTTTCCTGCAGAAATTCCGCTATCTGCTTGGTCAGCCTTTCCTGTATTTGCAGCCGTGCCGCAAAATGGTCCACGATGCGCGACAATTTCGATATGCCTATTATCTTCCTGTCAGGGATATACGCGACAAACGCCTTGCCGAAAAACGGAACCATATGATGCTCGCAATACGAATAAAAATATCCCTCGTCGAAAATCATCTCGTCATAATTTTCCCTGTTCTCGAACATCGTGACCTTTGGCTCCTCTTCGGCGCAGTAACCTCTCAGGGATTCCCTGAGAAGCTTTGCAACCCTCTCCGGAGTATCCCTCAGACCCTCCCTGTCAGGGTCCTCGCCTACCGCCTCAATCTGTTCCCTCACGATTCTGCTCACTGTTTTTATGTAATCCTCCCTGTTCAGGCAAAACAAAGACATTCTGTCGCTCATGCTAACCCCCGATTATAACTTCAATGCTTTCCTGATAGCTTCCTTGTCGAAACCGATAATAATTTTTCCGTCTATGTCTATAACAGGCACGCCGCTCTGGCCGCTCTTCTTTACCATCTCCTCTGCTGCCGCAGAGTCATTCTCGACATTAATATCCTTGAAAGGAATTTCATTTTCCTTTAGATATTCCTTCGCCTTTTTGCACCACGGGCACCATGTCGTGGAATATACATTTACCTCAACCATAAAACCATCCCATTAAATGATGACATAATCATATGATAGAACTATCATATATTTAAGCGTTACGTTTAACAACCCGAGCAGATAACTATTTAAATACATATGACCATGTTATCATATGTCAGATATATCATATAAATTGTTCATAAGGGCCTTTTCCAGTAAAACCAGGCTCGATATAATAAAGCATCTCAGCAAAAAAGGTGCAAGCGTTTCCGATATTAGCAACAGCCTCGGCTTCGAGCAGTCGCGCGTGTCGCATAATCTTGCCTGCCTTGCAGAATGCGGTTTCGTGGAAGTTAACAGGAAAGGCAAGCAGCGCATATATTCGCTTAACAGAAAAACCATCCTGCCCATGCTAAGGCTCATGGACAGGCACATAAAAAAATACCATAAGCATCTGAAGGAATGCGGTGTGTTGAAATGAAATATAAAGACGGTGAGGATATGGAGACAAAATACGACCTGATAATCCTTGGCCAGGGCGCTGCTGCATTCGCCGCAGCGATAAAGGCAAATGAGCTGGGCATAAAGACCGCGATGATAGGCGGCAACGCAACGCCCGGAACTGTCATCGGCGGCACCTGCGTGAATGTCGGCTGCCTGCCGAGCAAGAATCTCATCACAGTGGCAAATGTTTTCCACTATGCTGCGAACAACTCTTTTGAGGGGATAAAGTACGAGAAAGGCGCTCTTAACTTCAGAAAAGCCATTGAGCAGAAGGACAGGCTTGTCGCGAAGTTCAGGAAAGAGAAGTATGCTGACCTTATTGAAAACCTTGAGAACGTGACGTATATAGAAGGCAGGGGAAGATTTGTTTCTAAAAATTCAGTTGAAGTTGATGGAAAGAAAATAGAGGGCGGTAAATTTATAGTTGCGGTTGGTGCAAGATCTAATATCATACCTGTGAAAGGGCTTGATGAAATTAATTATCTGACAAACGAGGAAGCGCTGGACTTAAAGGAGCTTCCTGAATCGCTGTGCGTGGTCGGCGGCCGAGCGCTTGGCCTGGAATTCGCCCAGATGTTCTCCCATTTCGGCACAAAGGTCACAGTGCTGCAGAGAAGCGAAAGAGTCATACCAGAGGAGGAGCCTGAAATATCCGACGCGCTCAGGCAGTATCTGGAGGAAGAAGGCATCAAAATCTATACAGGCATGAACATCAATTTTGTAAAAAAATCCGGAAGCAAAAAAACAGTAAATTTCTCTGTCAAAGGCAGTGCAAAGGAAATAGAAGCCGACCATATACTTTTTGCAACAGGCAGGAAACCGAATACAGACGGATTACATTTAGACAAAGCCGACGTGAAGCTCGACGAGAAAGGCTTTGTTAAAGTCAACAGCGAGATGCAGACTTCTGCCTCTCATGTTTTTGCTGCAGGCGACGTCATAGGCGAGCCCATGCTCGAGACGATTGCTGCAAAGGAGGGGGCTGTTGCTGTCGAGAACGCCTTTGGCAAAGCACGGAAGAAAATCAACTTCAGCGAAGTGCCTCGCGCGGTATTCACTTATCCCGAGGTCGCAAGCGTCGGCCTTACCGATGCACAGGCAATAAGCAAAGGCATCAGATGCAGCTGCAGAACGCTTCCGCTGTCCTTTGTCCCGAAGGCTCATATTATCGGCGACACAAGAGGACTTGTGAAAATAGTAACTGATAATCAGACAAAGCGCATAGTTGGAGTGCACATACTCGCCCCCCATGCAGCGGACATTATTCATGAAGGCACGCTTGCCGTAAAATTCAAATTAGCTATAGATGACATCATCGACACAGTGCATGTGTTTCCAACCCTGTCGGAATCAGTCAAGCTCGCTGCACAGTCATTTTATAAAGACGTGAGCAAAATGAGCTGCTGCACGGAGTGAATTATGAGGAATTTAAATATAACCCTTACAAATAGTGTAATGCTTGGTGGATAAATGAAAGGGAAAACCGCTATGAAAAAAGGTCCTGTTATTTTATTGCTTTCCCTCGTCTTTGTCGCCGGCTGCATCGGCCAGTCGCAGACTGGAAGTACAGGTTACGCGACAGAAGATGTAAGCAGGGAAACAGGGCTTGAAAGGGGATTTTCAGCGCCCCCCTTTCAGCTTGAAGATGTAGAGCAAGGCGATTTTACAGGCGATTCCCTGAGAGGCAGGCCTCTTTTCATATTCTTCACAACAACATGGTGCACTCCCTGCCAGCTTGGGGCAAAAAACCTTGCACGATACGACGCAGAGACAGGCGACAATGCGTTTAATGTCCTCATCGTCTTCGTCGACCCGGGCGAGGGCGAAGAGAAATTCAGGCAGTGGAAGCTGAGCTTTGGCCGCGATGACTGGTATATCGCGCCGGACAACGGCATGGCAGAAAATTATGCTGTGCAGTATCTTGACACGAAATACGTGCTGGACAAGGAAGGCATTATAAAATGGAAAAATCTGGAGATACTGGCATACGAAAGAGCGAAGGAGGTGCTAAACCCATTAATCTGAGGGTGATGCTATGAGGCTGTCCGCAGTATTAAGGCAGAAAAAATATCTGGCTCTGGCTATAGCTGCTGCAATAATCATGGCTCTGTTCCTGCCATTTTTGCAGAGCCTTCGGCAGGGCATAGGAAATTTAGACCTCTGGTTTTTGACCGTAGCGCAATACCCGCTAAACATAGCGCTCTACATAGCCTTTTCCATCGCATTCGGGCTTTTCATCGCGCTTTATTCCTACAATCGCAGGCTGTGCATAGACTGTGATAAGAAAAAGCTCGGCACAGGCGCTCTCGGCGCATTCGCAGGATTTTTCATAGGCGTATGCCCTGCATGCCTCGGCATAGCCGCGATTTTCCTGCCTTTGAGCGCCTCCATAGCCCTCACCCAGTACAGCGCGGTTTTCATGCTGATAGCCGTGGCTCTTATGTTATTTTCCATCTACAGGATGGGAGGGTTCAGGCAAAAGTAAAACAGTAAAATTTGTAGCTAGCTACAAATTAAAAAGGCAGAATTTCCATCCTGCAGGTTGCTCCGCCAGCCAAGCAGTCTATCGCATGACCGCTGCAATAGGTCACCGTCATGCCGCGCTTTGTGCCCAGAATTCTTTCCCTCGTTGACCTGCCACAGATTATGCATGACATATTAGCACCCCAAATATCTTCCCACATCTACTTTGCTTTCCTCTGCGAGATACACCTTCGCAACATTACATCAATATTAAGCAAAACAAAAACTAAACTACTCGCAGCACTTATCAGCCTCCCTGCCCGAACCGCAACTGCACTTTTGCTTTTTCATATTTCTCACCCCAATATCAACAGAGAGGTTTAGAATAAGTATCTCATCCTTAATGTAAAGCAAAATCAAACCGCCTTTTCTTTGGCGGCTCTTCTACCGGTACTTTGCCCCGTATAATCAGCCGTCCCATCGACGTCAGCGCAACCCTCACGCGCCTCCCTTTCTCGCTCACCTCGGCAAGCCCCATCTCAACTAGTCCCTCGCTCTTGGCATTGCCGTTTATATGATAGGAGAGAAGCGGCAGCGAAATATTCATTTTCTTTCTCAGAGTTTCAAGGTCACTTTCATTATCAGGCTCCCTGCACAATATCTGCAAAATTTTCATTTTTCTCTCAGGAATCAGCCTGTAGTACGAAAACTTCAGCACAGGCAGCATCATTATGCCGTCCTTAGTCACGTCAAAAGCCTTCAGCCCGTTCACAAACGCAGCGCTGATTGCCGCGCACCGCGTAATCGAATCGCCCGCACCCACATTCACCATAACCTCCTTTCCGGCATCTGATTTTATTTCGCCTATCGCATTGAACGTAAATTCCCATATATCCCCCTTCATCTCTATGATGGAGGATGGAATTCTGAATCTCGCAAGGTCGTCCTTCACCTCCAGAGCCTTTTTCATCCTCTTCTGCGGAACAAGCATCACTACCTTCTCTGTCGGAAACTCGCGTACCCCCTCGAACAGCGCCTCTGCATTTTCCACAACCGGAGCCACGATGACATGTTTCATGGAAATAAACATCAGGCTGAATATTTAAATTCTATATTTAACTGGCTTTCTGGCCGCACCTCGCCAAAAAATCTTTAAGGGACGTAATTCATCGGATAGTTTATGAATTCAAAAACCATGGGCCTTGGCGCGATCATCGTAGGCATCCTGATTGCCGCAACCCAGGCGTTGAATTTAGCCGGTGAGCTGAATTATCTCTGGGCAATACTGGCGATAATCTGGGGCGCCATGGCGTGGGCGAAGAAGTGAATTTTCTTTATTTATCCTTAATGTAAAAATTCTTATGAAGAAGTCCAGAGAAAAAACCGACAGATTCATAATATTATCAGGCTTTATCGGAGCGCTCACATTTCTCCTTGCAATAGCCGTCAGTGGCGCCCTCTATCCCGGCTATAATCATGTAAGCATGGTTATCAGCGAGCTTGGCGCATCGGACAGCCCTGTGCATCTCATAATGAACATCTTCGGCTTCGGTCTGTTAGGGGTTCTGACTGCATTGTTTGCCCTTGGTGTTTATCGCTCACCTGAATTGCATATAGCAGGTAAATTCAGCTCAATTTTCTTCTTCATAACAGGCATCCTGATGATTCTTGTCGCAATCTCGCCGACCTATACGGACATCGGCATTTACGCGCCGGACGACCTGCACCAGCTGGCGGTCATATGGCAGTTTCCTGTCTTGACCATCGCCCTTCTTCTGTTCGCCTTTGACGCCTGGCAAAACAAGAAACTAAGGATTTTAGCGCCAGTCATACTTGCAGTTGGCGCCATCACACTCATCCTCGGCTATAACTATCTGGCAGTATGGCCGCCGCCCATTCCAGTAGGGATCATTCAAAGGCTTACCATCGGCCTTGCTTACGCCCTCGTGGCTGCTATTTCAATAATGCTATACAAGGTCCAGTTCAACACACCTCTAAAGAAAATACTTCTCGGAGCAGCCGTTATAGTTATCATATCACTGGCAGTCGCCCTTCCCCAGCAGCTTGAGATTAATGATTCTCATGCCAATCAGCCCACCCTCCGCGGCCTCTGCTACGGCTTGGAAGAGTGCAATCAATATTGCCAGAACCGCTATGGCACATGCAGCCAGATCTGCCAGCAGGAGCCTGAGAACCAGCTCTGCGGCAGGATAGCGGTGCTGAGGACTGGGGGATGAAAAATGAAACACAAACATTGATATAAGGAGAACAAACCTATCGCCTTCAGGCAAAGGTAATTAATTACTCCAAAGGCAAATTCTTATCAAAGCAATTGGGAAGGTGCATTACTCGTTGGCTGCAAGAGCTGATGCAAGTTCATCCAACTTCTGAGGAACATCATAAACTTTCGGAACCCAGATATCTGTTTTATCAGTTGGCACTCCGCCGACTAGAACAGTCTTAATTCCGAAACCCTTTGCAACCAGTACGTGATCCAGTCTGTCATCCACCCAAACATGATTGGCAGCAGGGATACTCGTACATTCTATCAACCTTTCATATGATTCTGGATGCGGCTTCCCATTTCTAACATCATCTGAAGTGATCATACGTTCGAATCTTCCTTCTATACCCAAGCGCTTTATTATTTCTACTGATAATCTTCTTGTATTCCCAGTTACCAGAATATGTCTGTAACTCTCCAATTTGCGAAACATTTCCACCAATTTTTCATCGTAATGCAAAACATCAGGTAGATTTGATTCTTCCATACATTTCTGCATCGTTTCTCTACTGAATCCCAGATCCACCAAGGCGCCAGTGGCTGTATGCAATCTGTCTGCCCTAGAGTGAAACTCTTCTATGCACCTTTCCAACGACCAACCTTTTTCTTTATGAATTTTTTGATAAATTCTTTCATTGACACATTTTCTAGTAGTTTCGTCCAAGGGATAAAGTGTTCCATCCAGATCCCAAGCAATCACAGAAATGCCATAGACTGTCATAACAAATCCAATATAACGAAGATGATTATTTATTCATAAATAGGGTGTTTAATTTAAAAACTAGCTGCTCATTCACGAAACATCTTTATCTGACGGTAAGGTATCTTTAATCATGAAATTCGCGCTGCCCCACATTTTATCTTATATTCCTCATCCCCCAGCATCAAAAAACGCCCGTATCTCTTTCTCAGGATCCTCAGCCACCGCAAACTTCCAGCTCTTCGGGAAAACGGAATTGTAATTCTTCCAGAGAAAGCGCTCGTCAGCGAACACTATGACGCCGCGGTCACTTTCGCTTCGTATGCAGCGGCCAGCCGCCTGCATCGCCTTTATCAGCGCAGGATAGACATAGCCGTAGTTTCTTCCCCTATGGAATCGCTGCTCGTAATAGTCAACAAGCGCCTGCACAGAAAGGCTGGGCCTTTCAAGAGGCAGCCCGACAATCACAACGCCGTTCAGAAGCTCGCCCGGAAGGTCGATGCCTTCGCTGAAGCTGCCGCCGATCACGCCGAAGAGCACGGCGCCACTGCCTGCATGCAGCCTCATATCGTCCTTGACCTTGTCTCTTTGTTCTTTTGACATTTCGCTTCTTTCAAGAATGACGTGCTTATTTATCAAATCTTTGGCAGTCGCATACACGCGATTAAGTACCTCGTAGCTTGGGAAGAACACCGCGGCGTTTCCCCTGATTGCGCCGGCAGATTTTGCCACGACATCCCCGATGCGCGCAAATGTTTCCGGCGTGCGCTGCTTGTACTGTGTCGTGATGCCTGTTACGATGATATTCTTCCTGTTGTTTTCAGGGAACGGGGACGGGTAGGATTTCATTGTCGTGCGCTCCGCTTCCATTCCCAGCAGGTCGCGGTGCATCTCTGTCGGCGACAGCGTTCCGGACATAAGTATAGTCGAGTGAGACCCCTTTATTATCTCCGCCGATATCAGCGAAGGGTCAAGGCAGTTATACTGAAGAACAAGGGTGTCTTTGTCTCGTATCCTTTCTTTGGACAGGATGCGCGCGTAGCCGTGGTCGTCGCCTGTCCACGAGTTAAGGAAAGCCGCCACCCTGTCTATGGAGGAGGCTTTCTTTTCCTCCAGAACCACTTTGCCTATGGAAATGAGGCCGCTTACTATTTCATCGTAGCCGCCTGCCTCCTCCACGCCTTCCACGAAAGATTTTTTCTCTACGAACATTTCCTTCTTTTCAAGCAGGCTTTTTGTTGCAAGATTGTGGATGGCGTCTATTACGGCCTCCAGCCATCCCGCGGCCTCATCCTCCTCGAAATCCCGGGCTTCCTTTACAGCAGCCTCGCACCAGTATGTAGAAATCCGGGAAGACAGGTATTCCCTGAGCCGCGCGGCAAGGTTATGCGCCTCGTCGATTATAATTATGCAGTCACCGGGTTCTTTGCCCAGCCTCTTCAGGAACGCCCCGCCCCTGCCGAAAAGGTGGAAGTAATCGCCGATGATGACGTCCGCGCTGCCTGCGGCGTCCATTAGCATCTCATACGTGCAGAAGCGCGCAGACGCAATAGACATGGTTTCCTGAGAGCTCAGCGGGCCCTTCTGCCGCATTATGGCGTGAAGCGAATTCCTTTCATTTGCCAGAGCTTCTGACTTGTAGTTGTTGTAGTAATCGCATTTCTTGTCCTGCACCATGGCGCCGCAGAAGTTGTAGAACATGGAGCCAGGCATGCCTTCAACATCCTGCGAGCACAAATGCATTTTTCCTACCATGTCAACCGTGCTGAAGCTGTTGCCGAAGCGCTTCATCAGCTTCAGCGTGTCAATTGCAGCGCGGTGCTGGCTCAGCCGCGACGTGAGGAAGAATATTGTTTTCTGGTTTTTGATTGCATATTCAAGCGCAGGATAGAGCGCGGCTATTGTTTTGCCCAGCCCGGTAGGCGCGTCTGCAACGAGGTGCCCGCGCTTCGCCAGCGCGCTCCTGATGTCTTCAATCATTTCCTGCTGGGATGGGCGCACAGACGGGTGGGGAAATGTTGCTATGGATTTTGGCTTTGCTGCAACTTCCCCATACTCTTCCTTTCCGGACAGCAGCTCTTTCTTCTTGATGTTGCACTGAAGGCAGTACCCACGGTGCCTGATAGGCCTCTGGCACGAAATGCATCTTTCGGGCTTCTCCACGGAACCGCTGGACTGCCCGTAGCGCTGCCTCCGCCAGGCCGCGCCTCTAGGCAGCTTCAGGCTCCCGTCGGGGTTGAATGAGATGTCCATGGGATAAATGAATTAAGAAGTTTCTTAAATCGTAGTAATAATTACGAGCATATGTTACTTACCTTAGATTCCTCCTGCTTCGAGCCACAATCGGAATGTTTACGTGAGCTTATAGAATTGAGAAAGCAAAACAAAATAGTTTTGCAAATAGCATATCCGACCATAATAGAATTCAACAGGCTCTTTGGAAGCAAGAAAACAAAGAAGATAATGAAAATTGTGGAAGACCTTAATTTGATAGAAATGCTGCCCGAACCCGATAATTCAGACGAGTTTGAAAGTATAGTCCTAAAGGTACTGAAGATTCATTCAGATCCGGATAGAAGAGGGTTGAGTTTTGAGGAGTCTATGTTAAAATCAATAGAAAAAAGATACCCGGATGCTGAGATATTTGCGCAGCATGTGCTAAGCAAAGCTGACTTTTTTATAACCAGAGATAAGAGAGGATTCATTAATGGCGGCAGGAAGGAAAATTGGAAGCGGAATTCAATACCAAAGTTCGATTCTTAGACGATAGGGTTGTTGATGAGCTGAAAAACATTTATCTGCAGCAGAAACATCTTTAATCATGAAATTCGCGCCGCTGGTTTTTTCTGTCGCCATCGTGATATTTGTAAGCGGCTGCGTCTCGCAGGGCGTAACAGAATATCCGGTGAAAATAGATACAGGAATACAGGAAGAACAGCAGCAATCACCAGCCGAAGAAATTCAGCAAATGCCTCCAGAAGAAATGCATCCAGAGCCGGAAGTCCGCGAAGAACCTCTAAGGCCGGCAAGCTCCTTCAGGCAGAGCCCAGAAATCCCTTCAGAACTGGAGATGGAACAGATTTCTGATTGTAACGGAAAGCAATTCACAGCAGCGCCCGTAGACCTTGGCAGGATAGTTGAAATAACGCCGTTAGGCAACCTTGGCCCGCCAGGCCATACCTTCCCCACAGAGCACACATTCTTCCACATCTCTGCCGGAGGTGCCACAACGCAGACAATATCCCTAAACTCACCTGCTGACATGCACATAACACTCATATCCTTCAGCCACGGCATAACACAGGACCCCGTCGATTACACAATCTACTTTGCCCTCTGCAAGGACGTCGTAGGTTATTTCAATCACGTCAAGGAGATTTCCGCCGACCTCCAGAAAATTATCGATGAAAACGAATGCATGTTCCAGGGCGAAAGCAAGTCAACCAGATGCAATGTCCAGACTCTGGAGCCCATCGAAGCCAATTCGCCCATGGGAAAGGTAGGAAGATTGCAGGGAAACTTTGATTTCGGCGTCCTGGACCTCAGAAAGACAAACAATTTCGCAAACCCCTCGCGCTATGGAATGAGGTCATTGCACATCCAGTGCCCTTTTGATTATTACGACGAAGCCATGCAAAAGCAGTTTTTCGACCTTATAGAACGCAATGACGCCCAGCAGTGCGGCGTTGTCATGCAGGACGTTCCAGGCACGCTGAAAGGCAACTGGTTTTTTGGCAACAGCCGCGCCGATATCGGCACGGACTGGGACAAGCACCTCGCCTTTGTGCAGGACAACGAAGATCCTGCAACCTCAGTAATCTCAGTAGGCGGTACGTTCGCAGACGCAGGGAAGTGGGAATTTTCAGCAGGTAGCGCAGGCACAGTCAACCGCGCCTTCGACCAAGTGAAACCAGACGGCAAGGTATACTGCTACGAAGCTCAGGGCCAGAGCGGCAGGATAATAGTCCAGCTAACCGGCGAGACAGAGCTGAAAATCGAAAAGCAAAGTGAAAGCTGCGCAGGCAGTTTTGCATTCAGCAGCCCGGCGGTTTATGGGAGGTGATCTCTGTCAGGGGCATCGCTCTCGGAATCTGCGGGAAATTTCATAGCCACCATATTTTTGTGTACAACGAGGAGAAGTTACAAGTTTTCACCATCTTAATCATACCCTTAGTTAACGTAATCGCTGAGGATTAATATATGTAGAGCCATCCATAGATTATTATGCAGCAGGCCATCAGAATTGAGGAGAGGCAACACCTTTCGAAATTCGTTTCCCCCGCAGTTGATAAAAAAACGCCATTCTACAGATGGTACTTGTATAAGCACGGATATTCTCGCAGCCTTGTGAACGAAATAATTTCCCTCCTTGGTGTAAGAGAAGGTGATAGAATACTAGATCCATTCTGTGGTAGTGGAACCACCCTGTTGGTAGCAGCGGAGTCGGGCATAGAAGCAGTTGGATACGATGTAATGAGGTTTCCAGTCTTCGTATCAAATACGAAATTGCTTAGACCGCGTATTGCTGCTATAAAGAAATACGAAAGATTTTTTAGTGTTAAAACAATAGATGCAATTAAAACAAAGATAAAATTTGACATAAGCACAATTAATAAAGTCTTTGATAAAAAAACACTAAATTTTCTAGTACGGTTCAGAGAAAAAATAAGAAGAATAGACGATCCAGGGGTAAGAGCTATATTCCTTCTTTGCCTCCTAAAAACACTTGAGCCTGTCAGTAATTCTAAGAAAAGCGGTGGGTTTCTTAGAATAGTGGAAAAAGAAAATCTCAGAAAGAGAGATGTGCTTAGAATATTCAAAAAGTATTTGGCTGAGGTAAAGGATGATATAAGAAGCAACGAAATTACATTTCGAGGAAATGCACGAGCATTTGTAGGAGACAGCCGAAACATACAACCAGATGAAATCTTTGATGCAGTTATCAGCTCTCCACCTTATCCCAACAGGCATGACTACACACGCGTGTATTTGCTAGAGGAGGCAATAGGGTTCGATAGAAACGACCGAGAGATTAAACAGGTCAGATACAAGACTCTGAGGTCTCACGTAGAAGCAAAGAAACAATTTGAAGCGGAAGGTTACACCAAACCGAAGGAACTGCAGGAAATTCTAGAAAAAATGGCAAAAAAGGAATTAAACAATAGCAAGATAATTGAAATGCTTGAGGGCTTTTTCGAAGACATGTTCATAACTCTAAAAGCCCTGAAGAAAATTGTAAAGCGCGGCGGCAGAATCGCATTCGTTATAAGCAACGCAAGATACGCCGGCGTTGGTGTACCGACAGACACGCTGTTGTCACAAATAGGAGAACTTGCAGGGCTTAAACCAGAGAGCATCTTGGTTCTAAGATACAGAGGCAACAGCTATCAACAAACCGTGAAATACAATAAAGACCCTGCAAGGGAAAGTTTGGTTGTTTGGAAAAACTGTGGACACTAGGCAACATCTTCCATTATTCGTCCCGTCTGCTTAAAGTACGAAAAGAAGTCTTCTATAATTTTGGCTCTCCTGCTGATGGAATAAGGTTCGAACGCAGCCTGTGTAACGTAGGTATAGAAGTCGACTATCTTTCTATATCTTTTGTCATAATCTAGTCCTAAACTAGCCTGTTCTTTTAACTTTTCAATAAAGCGTAAGTAAAACTGTACAAATATTGGTACGTTTTCCTCCGGATCATTTTTTATTAAATTCTCAATAAAGAGGTATGCAGTCAAAACCAAAGCTCTGTTAGTAAGCCTCCTAGCATCATCACCAAAATATTTATCTAGTATATTGAGCGTCCTTTCTATTGTACCAACTTCTTGATGGTATCGGTCTAATTTTTCATACTGTTCGAAGAATGACAACAGTTTTTCAAATCTTGCACTTTGAAATGTTCCCTTTAAGGCAAGACTGAACGAGTTGATACAAATTTGTGCTAGAACCTGTTCTTTAGAAAACCTTCTCGATGGGATGTTAACTTTTTGTATAAAGGGATGTTCTTTCAACCTTTTGAAAATAAGGTCTCTCATCTCTCCAGTAGTTGCATTAAGTTTTTCGCCAGCATTGAGTGGAGCTCCTAGCTGTAATCTTATAAAGAGTTTTCGTAAGTCGTCCTCATCTGCATCTTCGATAATAACTATACTTAATTCGTAGTTTTCTATTTTGACTCTTACTCTTTCAGTAATCCTATCTATATTTCCGTATTCTGTAGTCAAATGTCCGTCTAAAAATTCCATAATGCTTTGTATTCTTTGCTGACCATCTACACAATCATAGGAGTCGCCTCCGTTTTGTTCATAAAGAAAGATTAGAGGTATTGGTATACCATTAACAATAGAATCAATCAATTTAGCCCTTTTTTCTTCATTCCATATGTTAGGAGATCTCTGGTAGTATGGATATTGAATTTTATCCCTATCTTTATATAAGTCAATAACTTTCCATTTTTCAATTCGATGTTTCATAGTATCTCCTCAGCAACAAGCCTATTTATTTCCTCTTTAACGTCCTTATTCTGTATAAACTTTGCAAAGGATTTTATTTTGGTTTTTAACCACCTTTCATAGAAATTGGAATCTTCTCCAACGTAGTTGCCTTTTTCGTTAAATTCCATATCAGAAAATAAAGGAATGTCCAAGTCTTCAATCGCAACCACATTCTTAAGAAACGCGAACTTTTCCTTTATCTCATTACACTTTTTGGGCGAAACTACCAATTCAATTTTATAAGGTTTGGGAGAAAGAAACTGTGTTTTGAACAACAAATCTAATAACCCCCAATCATTTTGGTTCAATGAACAGCCTATTACTCTGAGTAAATCACAGTTTAGTAATTCAAAGGCTTCGCCCCAAATGTGGTTAAAAGGGAAATTTTGTATACTTTTGTTAATAGAGGGCGGTATCCAAACCGAAGAGTAGGTTTTAAGAAAATCCATACCCTCAGAAATTACGATAGGAATTCCTTGCTTCCAATTGAAGGAGCCGTGAATTTTCAGTAGAAGAGGGGTCGAATTTTCAGATTGCGAAGTCTTATAAGTTTCAGATATACAGTTGATTCCATAATTAACTTCTCCGAATACGTATTGAAATGCTATATCCAAAAGACTATCATAGTTCAAGCTTATTACCCCATTTAGAGTTTCGTGTATTTTAACTTCGTCGAGGGTATGAAATTTTAACAACGCCTTTGTCAGATCTGGACTAACGTAATTGTCTTTCTTAATCAAGTTTTCTAGTATGTCTTCTTGGAACAACTTTCTTAGTACACTCGCCATCGTTCGATATTTCTCTATTTCTAGGGATTCAAGTAAGCTAATAATGTGCTCGACATTTAGAGCTGACGAAACAGTCCCTGAGAAATAAACACGCAAAGCATTCAGATCGGATACGGTTGGTATTTTTCTATCGAATATTCTTTCGGTAACTGCAGGCATAGTTAAGTCTACATCAGGGTCGAATCTAACAACTTCTGCCTGTGTAGCCCCGGCCCCAAACAGGTACACAACCTTAAGAGGATCTTCCATTCGCATATTCTAAAGCGAGCGCTTAAATCCGTTAGACCTCAAAAACAACCCCGCAGCGCTTCAACAACCCAGTATCATAATTCTCACAAATCCGATACATATCTCACAAAACACAAATCTATATATACGGCATGAAACCACAATTCTGTCATGTCAGGGGTGCTGATTTCTACCGTATACGAGAAGAGCGACTCTACGGTTCTTTCTATCAAGGAGTTCAACCCGAAGAGGCTTATTCTGCTTGTTGACAATAAGGCGAAGGCCGCGCAGCTGAATTCAATAAAGTTCATCAAAAAAGCCTTCAACAACACGCTGAAGATAGTCGAGAGAAACGTCGATGTTTATGATATCCCGGCAGTTTCTGAAGGCGTGATGAAGCTGATAGATTCCATACCGGCCGGAACGGAGATTTACGTTGACATATCCCAGGGAAGAAAGCCTCAGGCCTTTGGCGTGCTTCTCGCATGCTATGCGCGCTCTGACAGGATAAAGAAGATAGTATATTGGGGAGGGAATAATGAGGCCGTGTTCATGCCAAAGCTTGCCTTCACGATAAACGGCAATTACAAGAAGCTGCTGAATGAGGTGGACAGAACAGCTAACATAACCCAGCTGATAAAGAAGCTCAAGATAAGCAGGGCGCAGGTATACCGCTATATAAAAGATTTGGAATCCGAGGGTTTGCTGGCAAAGGAGAACGGGAAGTTCGCATTGACCGATGCTGGGAGGATTGCTAGGGTGTGAGAGGTGGTTATATGTTAAAAATCAACAATAAAAGAAGCATGATGCCTTTACAACAAAATCTATATTTAGAAACACCTTGGGATTTTAAGGGAGCTGATACAAAATATTATACTCACGGCTTACATTCTTATCCGGCAATGATGATACCCCAGATCGCAGCTAGATTAATTAAAGAAAATTTGAAAAACGGTGATGTTATTTTAGACCCATTCTGTGGCAGCGGAACTGTTTTGGTAGAATCTATGCTGACCGGTAAAGAAAGCTTTGGGATTGATATAAACCCTCTAACTAAACTAATCGCAGAAAGCAAGACAACACTATATGATATAGACGAATTGAACAAAACTTATTCAAAATTACTTCAAAGAATAGAAACTTCTGAGCCTGTGAAGCCGCCCAAATTCTTCAATATAGATTTCTGGTTTAAGCCCAAAGCGATAGAAGACTTGGCAAAAATAAGAGACGCTATAAATAATATTCCTAACAAATTCAAAGCATTCTTTTTAACTTGTTTTTCAGAAACCGTAAGAAAATCTAGCAACGTCAGGCAAGGAGGCTTTAAACTGCATAGGATAAGCGAAGACGATTTTAAAGGTTATAATCCAGAACCTCTTGCGATATTCAAAAAACATATTGAGAAATGCATGCCTAAAATTGCGGAGTTTCATAATGTCTTAGATAATCCGCCGAAACCTATTGTTCTGCTGGAAGACACACGAAAGAAGACGTCTGTTCCCGATGACTGCGTAGACTTAATAGTCACTTCCCCGCCTTATGGAGATTCTAGAACAACCGTTGCTTACGGCCAATTTTCAAGATTGTCTTTGAAATGGCTAGGCTTTGATGAGAAAGTTGTTAATATCATAGATAAAATGTTGTTGGGCGGCACGAAAGCTGATAATTTGTGGAAAGTAATAACACCTACACTTAACGAATATGTTACAAAAATCGAACAAAAAGATGTGCAACGTGCAAACGACGTACTAAGCTTCTATGTAGATTTAGACAAATGTTTCGTAGAACTTAACCGTGTTACTAGAAAGGGCGCTAGAATCTGTATGGTTGTAGGCAATAGAACAGTGAAGGGCTACCAGATCCCTACTCACAAAATAATACAAGAACTTGGTGAAGACCACGACATGAACCACATTAATACTATATTCAGAAATATACCGAGCAAAAGAATACCCTCGAGAAACTCTCCGTCTAACAAGAAAGGTGACATATCTAATACAATGACGCAAGAAGCTATTGTGGTCCTTCAGAAAATCTAAAGCTCTTATTTTCTGAAACTATTGTTTCTTTTTTCTTATAGCAAGATGTCAAATTCTCAAGATTTATTATCCTAAAGGCTGTTCCGTGGTTTCTTACTGTGCCTGTCGGCCTAAGATGCATTCTTAGGTCGACTACTATTCTTGCCGTCTGGATGAGCTTAAAGAAAGTCTCTTCGTCAAAATTCGTGAAATAGTATGCTTCATTGTAATGGAAATATTCGCTTTCGCCTTTCCTCTTTTTAGCTGCAAATACAAGAAGAAGGTTGCCCAACTTGAATTTTATATCAGAAACTGTCCAATACCAGAGCTTACCATCAGTCTTGTGTGTTACAAATATATTCTTGCTATTTTCATCTATTTCCAATTTTAGTCCTTGTGGTGTATAGTATCTGGTAGTGAGTGTTATTTTTAACGCTCTTCTGCCATGCCCGTTCTTGTAACCATATTTGTCTATGAGTTTCTTGTCGTTCAGCTCCCCTTTCACGGGCTCTTTTGTAAACAACGTTATGTTAGAAGTCGTCCCTTTCCTTTGCGTCTTTAATTCTACTTTCTCTCCTTTGTAAGTAAAATCTTCATTCTTCAGATTGTTTTCTTTTATTCCCATTTCAGTTTCAAGAGTGAATCCTATACCAGTGTCACTTTTTCGTAGAGCCTTTATAAAACCCATCTCGGAAATCTCTTTCAACTTACTCTTGATATCTATCTCTGGAATGTTCATTAGCAATTTATGGAGAACGAATTCTTAAATCTGAGACATTGCTGGAAGTGCCCAGTGTTTCAGGAATCTAAGTTCTACGCTCCCAGGCCGTTTCAGATTAGTGAAGGTGTATTGAAGTTATTTGAAAATGCAAAGAAATAAATTCACGCCACCACACTATCAATTTTTAGCTCTGATAGAATTTAAGAAGTTTTCTTGCTTCTTCTTTTGATGTCAAAGCTAATTGCCGAAAAAGAATGGAATATAATGCGGCATGAGGCAGTAAAGGGCAGATCGCTTAAGCAACCATTCACAGGAAAAAATTCTCTGCGGAGAGAACTGCTTCTGATAGCCCAGTGCCTGCTTTCAAGCTATCAGCGCGCTTCTGGCCACAGGAAAAAATTTATCGGAAAAATATACCGAAAGACGATGAATGCGTACAGCTCGATGAACCTCTGAAAAGGTGAGCGTATATGGCTATGTCGAATAAAGTTGCAGTATCAATAAGAAATGCTCTTTCATCAGATTTAGCCTTGCGAATAATTGCGGACAATTTTCTCAATTTCATCGAAGCGCTTGATGTGAAGGAGATAGTAATAGATTTCAAAGGGGTTTCTTCAATAAGTCGCTCCTTTGCGCATCAGTATGTTCAGAGAAAGCAAAGTTCCAGGAAAGAAATTGCCGAGATAAACGTCCCCAACAACGTGATGAAGATGTTTGAAGTTGTCATCAGCCCTAAGAAAGAAACTATTTTTGAGGTGGAAGAGGTAAAACCGCTGCTTGTGTAGATTTCTGCGATTTTGCCGCAGCACCTTTCCGATTGCCCCTCCGAGGAGGAATTTACTGCAGCAGTAGAAACAGACAAGAAGAACCCACGGAAGGGTCAACTTTCATCAGCGCCCAGCTTGAAAACCTTAACATCCTCATAAACCGGCCCCTGCGGCGTAAGCGTGGATTTCTTCAGCTTGAATTCGCTTACAAGCTGCTTCCCTATCTTTACATCGGCAAGTTTCTGTAGGTTATCCCCAAGCCTCTGCGGCCTGTGCTTCACCCGCGCTATCGTCAGGTGCGCAGAAAACGGATGGTCGTCCGGGTACTCGCTAAGCGCATTGCGCACCTTCCCAGCCAGCTCCTGCAACCCTTCTCCATTAATGCCTATCCAGATCACGCGGATATAGTCCAATGAAGGAAATGCCCCTATGCCAGAATATTCCACCTCAAAAGGCTGCATTTTCACCTCTTCCAGCTGCTTGATAATGCCCTCAACTTTGACATCCTCCATCTCGCCCAGGAACTTCAGGGTAAGGTGCAGGTTTTCAGGCCTGACCACGTTCAACCCAGGCTCCTCTATCTGCCTCTGAATCTTCTCAACAGCCCTTCTTATGTTAGGGTCCAGGTCTATAGCCATGAACAGCCGCATATCAAGAATTGGCTTGCTAGCTATTAATTCTTAACATACGCCTCCAAAATCCCTCGCAAACAATGTGAGGGATAAATGAATAATGAGCACATGACCCTCAAAATTCCGCGCTTTTAAGCCCTAAAGCCCGCAAAAAGGTTTATATGCACAGCTGTCTAATCATAGACCATGGCAAGGCCAAAAAACGACCCAAAGAAAATAGTGGCGATAGTGCAGGTACTAGCCAGATATCCAGATGGTACATGGATTAGAAGCATTGCCAGAGATGCAAAGCTGCATCCGACTACGGTTTCTCATTACTTATCAGGTCCCCTGATGTTCCTTGTAGAGGAAAGTACGCTGGGAAGTCCCGACAGAAAACCGCTTATGAGGATTGTGAGGCTTAAACCAGATGTTTTAGACAGACTAAGACAAGGTGATACTGTCAAGCAAGTGATACGCCTGGCAGGTCTTTTAGAGAAGGTGAGAAAACAGTAAGAAACGATCAAATATAGCGTTTCTCTTATTAAAAGCTGATATTTAGTCTTATCTTTCCAACACATCCCTCACAGAACATCTCACGTAGACCATTATAAGAATTAGATTAGAGTGAACTTCACTTTTTAATACCGTGAACTTCACGTGAACTTAATTATTAGACGTGAACTAAACGTGAACTAAGTATAAGAAATAACATGGAAATTATGGAGAAATACTGGAAAATAACGTCTGTTTTGCGATATTCACGCGTACTTCACGGCAAGTTCACCCCATTCACGTGAACTTCATGTGAACATCACGCACTACACGTGAACTTCACGCATAATCTTTAAATCAACGTGAACATATATAACAGCATCTGAAAGGAGTTGTTATGCTGGACAGGTTTCGCCCTCGTGGGCTACCCAATATGGCAAAAAATGCTGATATAGAAGACCCTCCTGGTAGCCAAAATTCTGAAGTATTGGCCAAAAATAAAGGATCCTATCAGAGTTGGATGAGTTCGCTTGGATTTTCACGCAACCCGTTCTCGTTTGAAATTCTTCCGGAGGCCCTTGTCGGTTATAAGCAGCAAACAGCAGAATTGGAAGATGCTGTCTTATCAGGGAATAAAATAATTCTGCTTTTAGGCCCAACCGGATCCGGAAAAACCACCGTCCTTAAATGGCTGTCAAAGCGTCTTGCTGGCACAAGGCACGTAATTTATCTCCCCAAGCCTCCTCTCAATCCGGATAATTTTATAGATATATTAAATCCGTATTTCGAGTCAGGATTTTTCAGAAAGAAAAGAGCCAAGAGTATATACCAGCTGCCTGAATTTATTGCAGAACAACAGAAAAGAAGGAAAATGAAATATCTTCTGATAATATGCGACGAGGCACACGAAGCATCAGACGAAGTTCTCAAGTGGATGCGCGTCTTAGGCGATAACGTTGATGGAATGGTTTTGATTCTCGCCGCCTTGCCGCGCTTTGAGCGTGATTTGGGAGAGCGCTTGGAAACTTTGAGAAAGCGGATATCGGTAAAAATAGGGGTTTTATCCCTAACAAAAGAAGAAACTCTCCAGCTTATAGACAGAAGAATGGCGCATGCAGGCGGTAAAAACATTTTCACGCAGGATGCAATTGATTACATATATGAACAGTCAACGGGCTTTCCAAGGGAAATATTGCGGCTTTGTGATTCTGCAATGCGCAAAGCCCATGAATCAGGGGCAGCAGCAATAAGCAGAAGTATCATAGAAGAACCCGGGGCGATGCAGCCTATGATAAATGCAAGCTCTGTTCCAGAAAAGCAGCGTCATATATTGGAAGCATTGGTTAACCCGGCTCCCATATCGCATCTTGCAGATCTTTTTGCAGGCAGGTACAAATCAAAGCAGCACGCTTTGCGGGCGATAAATAATATTTTGCACAGGCTTATGAAAGCAGGACTCGTGGAGAGAAACCCCTTTGAAAAATCATACGTCTATAAGCTTTCTTCCAGGGCAAAAACAGCCTTTGTTACAAGATAGCATCGCTAACATAAGAAGAACTCCGGCAGGAGTTCTTCGATGCAGCAGAAGCCTTGCTTCTGCTAAAATAAGAAGACAGGATGGGGTAAAAATACTTTGCGGCGTTGAAAAAATCACCATAATTATTTAAGCATGGGAATGAAAGTAATAGGGATAGATATGCCGCACAGAGGAAGAGATATTCTGGGGAAGACGGTTATATCAGAAGAAACCGGGCGCAATTTCGGAATTGTCGGAGACGTGATTTTTGTTTCAGAATCCGGAGAACTTCTGAATCTCATCATAGCAGAGCCGTCAAAACACGTGGTCAACATGGACCTGAATAGGGATGAGAACAGCAGGATTTTGATACCTTTCTCCAGCGTGAAATCCGTCGGTGATTACGTCATAATATCGGAGAAAGATATTTTGTAGATCTCTAACATAAGAAGAACTCCGGCAGGAGTTCTTCGATGCAGCAGAAGCCTTGTTTCTGCTAACATAAGAATGCAATTAGGAGTAACAGATCAATTTAGAATTTCCTGAAAAACCGCCCCTTTTTGTAACAGCAACCATCACACGCCTATTTATCGTTTTCTTGCCATTTTCTGTCATCAGGTTTTTTTATGCCAAAGAAGAAGGAATCGGAGGAAGAAGACGTTCCAGCAAGCGAAGAAATTAAGAGCGATAAAAAAGAAATAACTATTGAAGACCTTCCGGGAATCGGTCCTAAAGGCGCGCAAAAGCTGCGCGATGCAGGATTTACAGATCTCATGGCTATTGCCGCAGCCAGCCCGGGCGAGCTTTCTGCCATCGCAGAATTAGGGCAGGGCACGGCTGAAAAGGTTATTCAGGCAGCAAGGGAACACCTTGACCTGGGATTCAAGACAGCCGTCGACCTGATGGAAAGGCGGAAGAACATAGGGAGGATATCGACAGGCAGTTCAAATCTTAACGCGCTTTTAGGAGGCGGCGTTGAGACGCAGGCAATAACGGAGGCTTACGGGGCCTTTGGCTCAGGAAAATCACAGCTCGGCTTCCAGCTGGCTGTGAATGTGCAGCTGCCTGCTGAAAAAGGCGGCCTTAATGGAAAATGTCTTTTCATCGACACGGAGGGAACATTCCGGCCGGAAAGAATCCAGCAGATTGCCGAGAAGCGCGGCCTGGACACGCAGAAAGTTTTGAAAAATATTTTCGTGGCACGGGCATTTAACAGCGATCACCAGTCCGTCCTTGTGGAAAAGGCGAAGGAAGTCATCCAGAAAGAAAACATCAAGCTTGTAATTGTTGATTCTATAACATCTTTGTTCAGGTCAGAATTCTCAGGCCGCGGGGAACTGGCGCCGCGCCAGCAAAAGCTGAACAGGCATATCCATGCGTTGCAGAAGCTTGCAGACATATACAACCTTTCAGTATTCGTGACAAACCAGGTGATGGCAAACCCCGGCCTACTTTTCGGCGACCCCACGACAGCGACAGGCGGGCACATACTCGGGCACGGCTCGACTTATAGAATGTATCTCAGGAAAAGCAAGCAGACCAAGCGCATAGCACGGTTGATAGACAGTCCAAATCTGCCCGAGGGAGAGGCTATATTCACTGTTGGAGAGAGTGGAATAGAAGATTAGTAAATATAGTGAACCAAATAAATGACTATAAAATTAAGAAGAAAAGCGGGATAGCATTTGCTTCGCCTCCTTTACGGGATCCACTTCATTTATTTTATCAACAACAAATTCTATCCTGTCAAAAATCGCATTTTTTCTGACACGACCGGAGAATATATACTCACGAAGCTGTGCGTTCTTGAACAGCTCGGTCACTCCTTTCCGCAAAACAATATCCTTCGCCTTTTCAGCGTCTGCTCCAAGAATCCTTTCTGCGTTTTCCTTGAAGAACACGCACCTCATGCTTCCAGTCCCGTCGTCAATAACACCGCTTACCCTCAGCGCATAGCCAGGCTGAACCTCCCCGTGTGCCACGCATTTGTACTCTCCTCCTTTCAGACTTACGCCGCATTTAGGACAAATATCGTAAAAAGGGCTCGATTCAAAAAGCCATACTAAAGCCGCCCGGACATCAGGTTTATGCCCTTCTCTCAGGTCAGCTATACGTATTTTATCAGGCCCTCTTTCAGTAACTTCTGCAAAACCTTCTTTTCCAAGCATGATTTCAGGCCCGAACATGCCCTGTTTTACAAATCCACGAACGCGCAGGGCATCTCCCTCCTTTGCGCCTTCAACCCTGCTTATCTCGTCATTCCACAGAACCACTCTCACACTTCCCGTTTCGTCTGTAAGCATAAGCGAGCAAAGCTTTCCAGAACCCTTCTTGCCGGAATATTCCTTGGTAATAATCTTGCCAATAATCCCGATAATTTCTGCGTTCATCATTCCAGGAATCACGTTGCATATCTTTATCGTCTGCATATCTACCGCCTATAGCCCGACAACTTTTCTCGCTAATTTTACATCCCTTCTAAGGATAGTCTTCCTTCCAGAGTGCTTGCTTATTTTATCTGATTCTAATGCTAATTGTGACAACCTCTCCTCCAGAATAGCAGCAAGATAATCAAGCGCATCGGCGCTCACGCGGCGTATGCCGTGGCTTTTTATGATGCGTTTTAGCGGCGCCTTTGTAAATGCCATGCGATAAAAATGCATAGGAGGCTTAAATTCGTTTATTGCAAAACAAGTCAAATATTTATACCACCCGAATCCTTAGTTATTCGATGACAAGAAAAACGGAACTGGAGGAATTGTTTTTGAGAAACAAGCCCGTGCGCCTCATAATGGCGCTGAAGCTGGGAAGGGCAAAATACATTTCCACCCTATCAAAAGAGACCGACTGTACGTATTCTCACACCGTAAAGCTTCTCGATGAATTCAGGGAAATGGGGCTGGTAAACTTCGAGAAAGAAGGCCGTGTAAAATACATCACACTAACCAACGACGGCCGCGAACTCGCCAACAACTTTGAGGTTATCCTGAGAAAATTCTCCAGAATGAAGTGATAAACAAACAAGAAAAGCTCTTTTTATAATTTGATTCAAAATAAAATCATGGATTCCCAGCCTCAGGAAGGAATGAAACCATCCGTAGTCGTATTCGAATGTCTCGAGAGAAACGGACGTGTTGGAAAAGGAAGGATAGAGTGCCGGATACCGGAACTCCGGGAATGGGAAAGGCTCGTATTAAACGCGTGGGGAATAGGCGACGGCCATTATAGGTGGGCGCGGGGGCTTGGTATTTACGCAGTAGCTTCCAAAAGGCTGCAAAGAGACGGCAGAATGGTGTATGATCTGGGGCTGGAAAGAGAATATAGCGATGAAGAACTGGCGCATTCCCTTCTCTCAGGCAACGGCCTGCCCGTGCAGGAAGAAACAAGAGGCTTGAGGTACCTGAAAATAGAGCCCATCGAAGACGGCGAAAGGAGCAATTTTATGCCGGGAAATTGAATTTAAGAGATTTTCTGAATATGAAATATGATGCCAGAGAGGAAAGACACTGCAAAACCCCAGAGGATAGTAATTGAAGATACGAGAAAGAACCGCACAACCAGAAAATGGCTTTTCGTGCCCGTAGTTATAATCCTGCTGATGCTTATCTTCGGAGCATTTGTTATAGTGCCTGCCGGTCACAGAGGAGTTATATTAACGTGGGGCGCAGTTGACACCGTAAAAATATTCGGGGAAGGACTGCACTTCAAAATCCCGGTAGTCCAAAACGTGGAAAAAATGGAGGTCAGAACAAAGAAGTATTCAGCCTTAGCCACAAGCGCAAGCAAGGATTTGCAGGACGTTTCAGCAGAAGTAGCCTTGAACTACCACCTTGACGTCAGCAGGGTAAATGAAATATACCAGCGCCTGGGACTGGAGTTTGAGGACAGGATTATCGCTCCAGCCATACAGGAATCTGTAAAGGCAAGCACAGCCAAATTCAACGCAGAAGAGCTGATAACCCAGAGGCCCTTGATAAAACAGGAAATAGAAGACGTGCTGAGAGACAGGCTTGAACAATTCGGAATTATTCTTGAGATCGTAAGCATCACGGAATTCACGTTCAGCCCTGAATTCACCGTGGCAATCGAAGAAAAGCAGGTCGCAGAGCAGAGGGCATTGAAGGCGCAGAACGACCTGAAAAGAATAGAGATAGAGGCGCAGCAGAAAGTCGCAAGCGCAAGAGGAGAAGCTGAATCCATACAGATTATAAACGAGGAGCTCGAGCAAAGCCCCAGGTATCTGGAATGGCTAGCGACAAACAAATGGAATGGTCAGCTTCCGCTGGTCACAGGAGACGGCGTCACCCCGTTCATCCAGATTCCAACGCCTTAATTCAAAATCCCTTTAAGAAAGTTTCGGCGTTTCTATATAAGATGATGTTTATGGAAGCAAGCACAAGAAGACATCTCGAATGCGATAGAAGGAGCCTAAGAGCAATAGCAACAGGATTAACATTTTTTGGCGTTTTTCACCTGGCAACAGGGGTACTCGTTGATTATACTGCAAGAAAACAACCGCCAGCAATAGATACAAGTTCTGTCTTAAGTTACGCAATAACATCAGAGCCGCAGAAATACGCAACAGTTCTGGAGGCATCAGGATTACTTGCTCTTGGAATAGCAGGAGCAATGGCATATGGAAGTAGAAGGACAACCAGATCTCTTAGAGAAGATGAGAGCGAAGCAACCGCAGTTTAGTTCTAGCTTAATAGAAGCTTTAAGAGGTTTTCGGTTTCCTTGTTTTAAGGGGGTTAAATGGCGATCGAGATTTCAGGAGATGGGTTTATAGTTCCTAGTATATGCCACAATGGCAAATTTGATCACTCGGTCAAATACAGGTGGGATAGACTCATGGAAACATATCGTGGCAGAGTTCCTTTAGATCTAATTATAGAAGTAATGACAGAAAGATTTGGAGGACCCATGATGCACTTTATCCCAGCGGCGGAAGAGAGGGTTATGGAAAGAGTAAGAAGAATTTCTGGTGAAGGGGGTGTTTATAGGTTAAGGAATGGGATTGTACACCAAATTTATCTAGTGGATTAGTTTCCGCCCCAATTCTTACATTTTCCGAGGTCTTCCCAACCCCGCATCGTAGAAACCCTCCCTTTTCCAGCCCAATCCCGTAATTCCAGCCAAACATCGAAAAAATTAAATATTCTCTGGACAAGGTGGTTATGGGCAAGCCCAGGTGCCAAAGAAGTGCGAAACAGGATACTTATAACCCCCTTTACAAATAGATTATGAAGGTTTCAGGTGAGGTATTTGGAGAAAAAGGTGGCAACAAAAGTGCGTGATGTCATACTTGGAAAGGGGTTTGTTTACGTGAAAATTGAAAAGAAACCCAAATCCATCGATTCGATAAACAAATTTCTCGACAAACTTGGCAGCAAAGACAAAGCGCCTGCCAAACGAGAAATGAGGCAACTGAAGAAAAAACTTCCGGGGATTTACGATTCCTTTGATTGGACAAGATTGGCAAAGGGGCAGTGTTTCATGGTAATAGGCAAAGACGCAATCCACCTTATATTAGCGCAAACTCACATAACAAAATTCAGACAACTCAAAGGATTATGAGGTGCCTGGCATGCCCCCAAAGAAGCTCTCCGATATGGTCTTTCATCGCGTATCGCCGCCTGACGACGCCGCTAGCCTGAGCGCGCAGGATCTTGCAAAGGTCATTGTAAGACGCCTTGGCCTGAAAAGGAAAGAGAGCCGTGCAGACCACGCTGCCCTGCTTCTGGCCTTGTTTAAATATCGCCGTGACAACCTGCCTGTAGACATATCGAAGATGGCAGAGCTTCTGCAGGTTTCCCAGTCACAGGCTTATGAGGAAATCAGAAAATGGAAATCCTTAGGATTGATAGAATTCGTCAAGCTTCCGGCAGGCGAGAGCGGCTTTATCAAAGGCTACATGCTTCCTGCGCCCACGATGAACCGTCTTCTCGACAAAGTGGAAGCATCCATGAAAGCATTTCTGAGAAAGACGCGCCGCATTGCGAAAGATTTCGATGATATAGTCATGCTGGGGACGGCAAGGCAGGGCAAGGAGATGAAAGAAGAAACAAAGGAAAGCGAAGTGAGAGAGGAAAAGAACGAAGAAACGCGAGAAGAATGAACCTCAATAATCACAATACAGGTATCAAATGAAAATTATCCAATATCCTGCTGTTCAGTCTTTTCTTCCTTTGTCGTCACGATAGGAAACTGGAGCGGGGGCGGCAATCTAAGCTCATCCGCCAGCCCTATTGCCCGCGTAAGGCATCTGCGCAGGATTGTATTCATTGTTTCCGTGGCAGCAGCAGGCTCAAATTTAGTTTCCTTATCCCACAGTTCAGCTACATGGTGCGTTTCCTTTTCACTATTACCCTTCCAAAGAACATCTCCCTCAAACGAGATTTCGCCTATCCTTGGTTCGTATTCACACTTGAATACATATTTAGCGCGTAGTGCATCCTTCTTACCAAGGACATCAATCAATTTTATTTCTGTTATTGTGGGGTTTGTTGTTACATTAATCTCCTTTCCTCTGACAGAAACCCCATCGTTCCTCTTTGCCGTTATCCCGTTTATCGTAAATCCAACGATCATATCGCATAACTGATTTGGAAAAACTTATAAAGGGATCACAGAGAGGTATTAAATATAGTGAAGCAAGGAAATACCATACCTAATTCTTTCCTTGCATGACTATGATTCATAAACAAATACACCGCATGCTTACATTAGACCATATACTGATATAATTATTTCTTCATCTGTGTTTTTATGGAGCGCTCCACTTCCTCGGAAATAGCGCCGCCTGCAGCCCTTCCGTGCTTTGCGAGAACTTTTTGAAGGAAACGCCTCCAAACCATTTCGTTTATGTATACGGTCACCTTCCTTTTTTCCATGAGATTATCATAACATTAAGACATTTAAGCGTTTTAGCGTCTTTAATTCACAATCAAATGATTGCAAAAATGAGAAAGAGCAGTTTTATATTTTAATGCTAAGTATTTATGGTAGCAAAGCAAAGCCCCGTCGTCTAGCGGCCAAAACAAATGTGGCTATGGATAGCAGGCTCTGGACTGAGGTGGAGAATGTCACATAAAGACAGGGAAGAAAGGAGAGAATACAAAACACGGTGGAATAAACAGTACTACAAGAAACACAAGAAGCAAGAAATAGAAAGAACGAAAAGGAGAAAATATGAACTCAGGAAATGGATTAGGGAATACAAAGAGAGGTTAGGATGCCTGAAATGCGGAGAGAAACACCCAGCATGTCTAGAATTCCACCACTTGAATAAAAACAAAAAAGAATTTGGAATATCCGATTCAATAGAAAGAAATGGATATTCAAAATCAAGATTTCTCTCCGAAATAAAGAAATGTATTGTCTTATGTGCCAACTGCCATAGAAAGCTCCACGCTTAGCGAGATACCTGCGGACCCAGGTTCGAAGGCGTATCCAGCTTTCGCAAAAGCTGGTATGCAGAACATCCTGGCGGGGCTATTCAAGCGAACTAGGCGAGCAAGTTTTTGCAAAAACGCAGCGAAAAGGTGAATGGCTGATGCTTCGCATCAGCAGTTTGCACCCGCTGAGCGCGAAAGAGTTGATAGAGATGAAAAAAAGAACCAAGATAGTGCTAGGAGCCTTAGCAATCATCCTGATTTTTGGAATGTCTTCTATTACCTACATAGTGTTTTCTCTGGGATCTTTCATTAATCCGCAACAGCAACAGCAAGAGCAACAGCAGCAGCAATTTTCTTTGGATCAATACGTATTCTACGAGGCGCTGAGCAATTTCCGGAAATCCCAGATAATTCAAAACGGCCTGACAGTTGTAACAATGAATCACAAGACAGGATGCTGTCAAGACAGCATAACGTTTTTAGAGTCCCTGCCTCAAATCTTTCAGAATCAGGTTGCTGTTGAGATATTGGAAGGAGATAAAAATGAATTGCAAGCATCCAGTCTTCGCGGAACATTCAAAGGAGGGGTAGAAAACAAGAATGAAATTTTAGAGACAGTATGCCTGGCTATTTTGGATGCGCCGCCAGACTGCGGAATAATACTCATAGGAGGATCAAATTCTACGTGATATCTTCCTTCATCTTTTTCAGGACATGAGAGACATTCTCAGGTCTTGTATTGAGAAGTTCTGCAATCTTTCTTAATATCTCAATTTTTCCCTCGCCTTCCAAACTCATAAATTTATTTTTCATATTTCTCCCTTATCTTTTCCATATCTTTTTCTATCAAAGCTCTTCCAAATCCCCGGCCAAGCACATGCGAACCACCTCCTCTGCCACCAATCATATCGCATATATCATTGGCGATTTTCCCGGCATTTTGTTCTTTCGAAGCCACCCAGACCGAGGTTTTTCCCTCTGTTCTGCCAAGCAGTATGAAAAGTTTATACTTCTCAGATGCAAGCCGTGATATTTCTTTTAGTTTATTCATGTCACCGTCCACTGCCTCTATTGCAATAAGACCTTTGTTTTTCCTTATGATATCGTTTGCAATCTTTGACGATTTGATTATCAATTCCTTTTCCCTTTTCTTGCGCAGTTTCTTCCATTCTTTTATCAGCGATTTCACAGCAGTCAAAACGTTTTCCTCCTTTGTTCCAAGAATCTGGGCAGAGTCCTTCAATGTATTATGATACTCCTCTGCCACTTTTTGAGCGGCAGTTCCGGCAACATAATTTAATCTCACTATGCCATCCTGGATCCTTTCGCTTGATGTGATGATAATTCCCCACAGCTTTTTCAGGTCTAATTCGTGCGTGCCACCGCAAGCCTCTACGTCAAAGCCAGGGATTTCCATTATCCGCAACTGTGCCTGGGGCACTGCACCTCCCTGATATATTGTGAATCCATATTTCTTTTCCGCTTCTGTCCTGGGAATGACGTGTTTTTTCGCGATTATTCCCTTCCTTATCAGGTCATTTGCTGTTTTTTCAATCCTCGCTATAGTTTTGGCATCCAAAGCCTCATAATGAGTAATGTCCAGCCTTGCCTTCTCGACATCCTTGAATGCACCGTGTTGCCAGACATGATTTCCAAGAACCTTGCGGCTTGCGCCATTGATGACATGCGTTGCTGTGTGATGGAGCATAAGCTGCACACGCCTGTCCCATTCTATTTCACCTTTTACGATTTCATTTTCCTTGAAATTCGGATCTTCAACAGAATGAATCACAACATCCCCGTGTTTCTCTACATCGTAAACCCTGCAGCCGTTTATCACGCCAAAATCCGGTTCCTGTCCGCCTGCGCGCGCATAAAATGCGGTTTTATCAAGAATTACATACTTGCCTCCTATGATTCTCAATACCTTAGCGTCAAATTTTTGCATGTCCTGGTTTTCATAGAACAGAAGCCTTGTAGCAGGAACGCCACTGGCATCTATATCTGCCTTCGCCACGATCTTTTCCTGTGCATGTCTTTCCGCAATCTTTTGATAAAAATTTTGCGGGATATTGACTTCTATTTTTTGCGCCTTTGCTATCTCCTTTATCAGTTCTGGTGTTATGCCATGCGATTCATAGAGAACGCCCATTTCGTCACTGCTTATTTGCGGATTTTTCACAATGATCTGCGTTACTTTTTGGCTTGCCCTCTCCTTGCTTTTCTCGTACCGGTCTTCCTCTACCTTAAGAATTTCCTTTACATGAGAAAGATTTTTCTTCAGGTGAGGCGCAAGTTTTCTGAGGTAGTTTGCATGATCGCTGCAGACTTCAAACAAATCCAGATCAAGATTAAACTCATTCTTCGCAGCCAGGGCCCTCCTCAGGACAACCCGCAGGTTGTACCCGCCTCCGATATTGGAAGGCAGCTGCCCATCCACGATAGCATACAATAATGTCTTTGTATGGTCTGCTATGGCATAAGCGGCTTCCAATTGTTCAGTAGATGACTTTAATTTTGCATAATCAACTCCTATCGATTTTGCTATCTGCACTCTTGCCTTGTCTATATCATCGGTATCGGTAAGGTCTAACACCGCAGAGGCAGAGGCGTATTTCTTGAATACAGCAGGATCATATTCAATCTTCTTTTTTAATTTTTCTATTACAGGACCAAAAGCAGAATCGTAGCTTGTGGGAGTTCCGTGCAGCAGCCACAGAAAACGTTCATGTCCTGCACCCATGTCAATTATTTTTTTATCCATCTGCCTGTAGTTGTCTGGCGTGCCGATGAATTCTGTAAAAACTGCATTCCCTAACTCCAGTCCGCGCACATAATATTCCAGCGAATAACCAAATGCAGCAGGGCCAACCCAGACGTCTTCTACAAAGGATATTTCCTCACGTGGAATCTTGAATATTTTTGTGAGCAAAAGCCAGTCCAGCTCTATACAGCGGTCTTTCCAATAACCCTTTTTTGCAGCAGGATCATACTCAGAATGCTGTCCTATCATGATGAAGCTTGTGTGGTGGCGTCCGCTCACGCCGACGTTTGGTATGTCTGAAAATCTCAAAGAAACCTGCGGAATGATAAGAGGGTTTGCAGGAAATTCAAAGACCGTAGTAGCGCCGGCAGCGCGCTGGAACGCAACGATGCTGGCGATCGTGAAGTACAGTCCCGGAAACCACCTGCATACCGTGGGATACGAAGGCACAGAAGTATGCCCATTTTTGACAAAAAATCTTTCAACAGCCTTCCACGTTTCTATATAATCCTTCTTCCGCCCGTGCACAGGGCTGTTTCCGATAAATCCGTATGTCGTGCAGGGAGGGTCGGGACATTTTTTTGAATCAGTAAGGGTCCAGAAGAATTTCCCGCAGTTATTGCATTTGCGTCGCTTGAAGCCTTCCTGTTCGAACAATTTTACTTTATAGTATTTATCTGAATCGACAGAGAACTTCTGGCGCAGTTGTTCTTTTGGGTCCATGCTATAGATTACGAGAAAGAGAATTTTTATAGGTGCTCAGGGCGGCTTTTCAGAAGAGGCGTGCATTCTGGATAAGTTATAGCAGCCCTTTCCAGCTCTTTTGTGGTCGGCTCCGGGAACTGCCTTCGACCTTCTGACTCTACAAATGGCCTTCTGCTATGCCCCATCCTTCCCCACAAACCAATCTGCTCACTGAAGCTCAGATATCCAATAGAACCAGGTTCGACATCGGCCGATCTGAATAAACAGTCGCGCAATTTTTCTCTGTACTCTACATTCATCGTTGCGCGCCTACGTTGTTCAGC
Source organism: Candidatus Aenigmatarchaeota archaeon (assembly GCA_016187395.1). Lineage (GTDB taxonomy): Archaea > Aenigmatarchaeota > Aenigmatarchaeia > GW2011-AR5 > JACRAC01 > JACPJV01. The sequence continues at coordinate 17,543 of JACPJV010000014.1, read as the reverse complement.
AGGATTCCATGTACCAAGCCTAAGAGAAGGCTCAATAAATAATGCATATGATAAACCGGAAGCAATAAAAAAGAGAGAAATTTTAGCATAAATCGGAATGCCATCCCTTTTATGGTTAGAAGCGTACGTCATAACAAAAAAAAGAAGCGAAACTATAAAAATCCCATCCAAACAACGCGCCAAGCCCATCTTTTCGGATCCTTCTATTATCCAGCAGGCGGCATGCGATAACTTTAAATATCAGATGATATAAAAATATATCACATGATACAAAATTATATCACCTACAGGATAGTCACTCTGTTCTTTGACTATCCCGCGAGGCATTTCCAGCTCAGGGAAATAAGCAGGATATTAAAATTAGGATTGCCGTCTGTAAGAAATCATGTAAGGCAGCTTGAAAAGGAAGGTCTTCTTAAAAAAGAGAAGAGAGGGGTTTACTATAGTTATGCCTCTTCTGGAAGCGATGTGTACAAAATCTACAAAAGAAATGACCTGTTAATAAGGCTTCACGCCTCGGGGTTGGTGGAGTTTATTGCCGATGCCTTTGTTCCAGATGCCATAATACTGTTCGGTTCTGCGTCGCGGGGCGAGGATATAGAGGCAAGCGATATAGACCTTTTTCTGGTGGCAAAGGAAAAGGACGTAGAACTCAAAAACTTTGAGAAAAAATTGCACAGGAAAATCTCGCTTCATTTCGAAGAAAAAATTTCAGACATTCCAAAGGAATTGTTAAACAACATCATAAACGGAATAGTTGTATACGGCTATCTGAAGGTGTTCTGATGAAAACATGGCAGGAATCGCAGGAAGAAGTCAGGAAGATATATCCGGACGGGGAAATGGCAAGGTCGATGCTGAAGATGATCGAGATGAGGATTAAGGAGGCTGAATTGAAAAATAAAAGGGAATTCGCCTCCCTCGTAGTAGAAGATTACTATGAAATCATCAAAGAAACCATAACAGCCCTCATGGCTATGGACGGGTACAAGACGTTGAGCCATGAAGTCCTGATAGGATACCTGAAGGAATTTTACCCGCGATTTTCAGATGCAGAAATAAATCTCATGGACCATTTGAGAAAGCTAAGAAACAAAATCGTCTATAAAGGATTCTTCGTAAACCCGGATTTTTTGGAGAGGAATGAAAAGAGAATAAAAATCGTCATGTCAAAGCTTCTGAAAATCCTAAAAGAGAAACTGGCAAAATGACATGCTTCCTATATGAACCACGCACTAAAATGCGTGGTTTCTTGAAGCATGGCATGCCAAAGAAGTTCGATACAAGCATGAACGAAGTTCATGCTGTACATCAAGAGCTTCGCTCTTGATGGTATCTTATACTCTGCTTAAAAGCAGATGGTTTAGAACTTCTTTGAGCATAAATCTTTACCCAAACAGCGCCCCAAGCCCTTCCGCAGCCTCTTCGGCTTTCTTCTCAACATCTTCCTTGCCCTCCTTTTTTTCCTCTGCAGCAACAGGCGCGGCAGCGACAGGAGCAGCAGCAACAGGCATCGCTGCCTTGCTTATTGCGTCGTCTATGTTAACGTCCTTTATAGCAGTAACAAACGCCTTTATTTGCGCTTCATCCACACCGCCAACTGCATTCGCAATCTTCTTTACATGCTCCTCGTCAACAGGCTTTCCTGCTGAATGCAGGAGCAATCCGGCATAAATCAAATTTGTCATATAACCACGCAATTTTCCTTACATCAAGCAACTATTAATCTTTTTAAAGCTATGACACGGTTTCCTGCTTCTGTTCCTCCGCCGGTTTCGGCATCATTTTTTCTATGTTTGTTGCAGTTCTGGCAGCCCTGCTTATGAGCAGAACTGCAGTATCCTTTGTAAGTATATTTGCTTCCAGCGCAAGAGTTTGTGCCTCCAAGAACGCCTTTTGTACAGCGAGGGGGGCGCTTTCTTTTGTGATAAAGCCTGTGTTTAGCGAGAAATTTATCGAAAAATGCACGCAAGCCTGCAGTTCCTTTATGAACCTTTCAATATCAATGTCAAGAACATCCATGCCATAGATTATGCCATCCTCCCATACAGCACTTAAATTAAGACGTTTTTCGTTTGGCATGATGCCAAGAAGATTCAATGCAGTTACTATATCAGCAGTTACGACGCCGCCTGTTTTGAGTACAACAATATCATTCATCACGGCAAGTTTTCCGCCCTGGACCTGGGTTTTTATTCCAACCTTCTGTAGCGTGCTTATAGCCGGGCCAGGTGATATCTGGGTGAGACCTTTCTGGATTATTATGTCATTCTTGACAACGTCGCCTTCTTTTGCAGGCGCCTTCACCCTGGCTGTTTTCAATTTTTTGAACAGCTCAAAGGCATTGTCATTGCTGAAAACCAGAGAAACAGACCCTTGTATAGTTTTTTCAAGTTTATCCATGCCGTTCTTTCCGGATTCGTTCAAGGCCCTGGAAATCAGTTTTTTCCTGCTCATCTTTACGGTTGCCTTTCCTGCAAGGTCTTTCTTTGCTTTCTGGAATAATGCGGCAGGAACATTCTTCATGTTAATTATCCCGAGAGACCTGTGGCTATTCGCAAGCTCCTTTAACTGTGCAACAAAAACAATTTTTTCGTTTTTCTTCATCATGGTCACCTATTGAGTCACATCGATCTTGGCAGACTTGCCCATGGTTAATTTCAGGTATGCATTCCTGATCTTGCCCTTTCCAGGCAGCATCTTTTTCATCTCACCCAAGACTGCGTTTACGTTTTCACTTATCTGCGAATCACTCATATCCTCAGTGCCGACTGTGCAATGAATAACAGGGCTGTCCTTTATCCGCAGCCTTACAGACTTCGAAAGCTGCTGCGCGGTTTTATTCACATCAGTGCCAGGAGGGACAACTTTGGGCATCTTCCCAACAGGGCCCAGATATTTTCCTATCGATTTTCCTACAGCTACCATAAGCTGCGGCTCGCTCATGAAGAAATCATAGCTTCTGGCAAGATTTTTCGCCTCCTTTTTGTTGTTGCCCAGAGACTCTAACTCACCTTTCCCTATTTTTTCTTCGTAATCCCCGGAATCAGAAATAAGGCATACTTTCGCAAGCTTGCCCCTCCCATGCGGAAGAAGAATTTCCTTGGATATGCGGTTCTCAGGCTTTTTCAGATCAAGACCACTGATATTAATAGAAAGGTCAAAGCTCTGCTTGAATTCGCGCTTTTCACTCTCCCTAGCCGCTTTCACAGCCTCGGCTATTTGCATTAAATCACCTACTGCTACACGGAAGCGTATGGCCGTTGCGAAGCAACGGCATTTCGCATTCGCCGCTTTGCAGTAGATTTCTATGAAATGAAAAGGATATAAAAGTTAGGAATAGGGTTATTTTTCAATGATTGCCATGAAGCAAAAATTAGTTTTTTGGGATTGGACAGGAACTTTGATCGACGAGTCCAGATTAGATGAAGCTGTTTGCAAAAGTATGGAAGAAGAAGTTGCGAAGAAAAACAACATATCCTTTAAAGACGCTGAAAAACGATTTAGGAATCACTTGAAAAAATTAGAAAATACATGGGAATGGCATGACTATGTTCTTCATGGCAGAATTCTAGGTGTAGATTGGAGGAATCATCAAGAAAAGCATCTTAAAGAATTGATTTTGCTTCCATATGCAAAAGAAATTTTAAAATACGCTAGAGAAAGCGGCTGCAAAAACGTCTTGGCAACAAACGCTGTTAGAGCTGTTATATTGCTGCGAGCTGGCCATGCCGGCCTGCTGGATTTATTCGACGCTATAGTAACGAGCGACGACGTGAAAGCTTTGAAATCCGAGGGGAAGCATTTTGAGTACGGTTTAAAAAACTTGAATGGCGATCCTGAGTCATCATTCTCAATAGGCGATAATCCTGTTCAGGACATTCTATCTGCCAAGAGATTAGGTCTAAGAACGATCTACTGTGATTTTGGGCAAAATCTAACTCATTATCATTCTGAGCACATTTCTAATGAGCATATGGAATCAACAGCCGCCGATTATACCGTAGCTGATTTGTCAGAAGTGAAAGGCATTATCAACGGGGTTTAATATTTTATCGTATGTCTAATTCCTGATTATGTACGATAAATCTACGGCAGACATATGGATAAAGAATTATGAATCCCGCAAAGACATATTCAGGGTAAAATACCTTGAACCATACCTGAAAAGAATAATGAATAAAGCACCGAAGAATGCCAAGATACTTGACGTCGGCTGCGGGTGGGGAACCGCTGCCAAGTTTCTGAGAAAAGGGCAGGAATATTGCGGGATTGACCCAAACACAGCATTTTTCGATTACATACGGTCAAAATTTAAAGGCCAAATAAAGCTCATAGAGGGGTCATTGCCTAGTGATGCAAAAGTGGACAATGAGAGCTACGATTTGGTTATATGCTCATTGGTGCTTCATAACATTGGTGATATTAAAGCTTCAATAGAAGCCCTGTTCTCAAAGGCAAAAACATCCGCGAAGGTTATTATTGTTGAACTAAACGACCATTCACACCAGATGATAAAGAAACGGTTTGATTCCTTTGATATAAAAAAGAAAAACCACGTCAAGGGAAATTTTATTTTTCCTTCTGGCTTAAAGATAAAGACTGAGGTTTATTTCTATAAAGAAACTGATTGCGAAAGGGAGATAAGGAAATACGGAATATTTACCAAGAAATATATCGGCCCGATATTTGTAGCTTACGAGGCAATCAAGATTTGAAATATCGTTTCTTATTTCTTTGTTTGCATTTTATCGAATGGCAGTTCTGCCCCCGCCTGAAGAGCGCACAAAGCCGAAACCACGAGGCATTAGCGCGGAAACAAACCCAGCGCTTCTTGTTGAAGGAAGGTATGGAACGGACGACATGATAAGCATATTTGGCCAAGAAAAAATGTTTGAATATATTCTCGAGGTTCAGGCAAAATCCTCTTTGGTTCTTAGTGATCTCTACCCCGATGTTGTGCCTCCAGAAGACGCCCAGGTTATCGCTGAGAATGCAAACCTGAGGATGGTAGAATCACAGCTAATCAGGGAACTGGAACAGAAGACTGGCCATGATGTGATAGCAATCAACACCGCATTGGAAGAGGCGGTGAGGTCAGTAAATCCAAGAGCAGCTGCGCACATAAACAAGGCAAGAACAAGCGCTGATTCCACGGAACCTGCCAAGGCACTGCAACTTAAAAGAGGTATGGAAGTGATTGCTGATTCTACAGAGAATTTGCGGGACGTGGTTCTGGAAAGGGCACTGGAATGGGACAGCATTCCGCATATGGACCAGACACACCTTTACGACGCCCTCCCCACCTTTCTTGGAAGGCCTTTTGCCTTTTATGCAGAAATGCTACAGTCAGGAATAGATGTCCTGTCTTTTTTCTATCACTATTCTTTGAGAGGCAAGTGGGCAGACGCGACCGGAAACCATCATTCTGCTTTGGATTTAGGCATGGATGGCATGCGCATCGAGGAAGAATATTGCCGGAGACTTGGATTAAGGCACATGATTGCTCCTGCCCAAGTTCCTGGAAGAGAATACCTTTATGACATTTATTACGCACTCGCAAGAATAGCAGCCACAGCAGGGAATCTGGCAAACTTCATCCGTTCAGGAAGAGGCGACGACACCGATATATTCAGATTCCCGCGCGGCAAGAAAGGATCCTCAGCAATGCCACACAAGGACAGGAAAGGCGGGAATCCGACAACAGAAGAAAACACGGAATCTATGGAAGCAATCCTTGCAGCAGCCGCCTCTGCTGCGGAGAAAGTATGCAGGATGGATTATGCACGTGATCTTTCCGGATCCGCATTTGACAGGGTATTTCTAAGCATTGGATTCAAATGCCTGGACTATGCAGTGAGAGGCATGGCAGAAGTTGTTTGCAAAATACAGCCAAACGAAGAGCGTTGCGCAGAGCGCGTTTTGCGCTCTCATGGCGTCGTCACCTCACCGCGCTTTCTTGCATATCTCACAGATACGCGCAGGGGAAATGCCATGCCGCGAAGCGAGGCACACGATATTGTAGGAGCTCTCGCAACGAGGGCCTATGATGAAAAAAGGTCATTTGCAGACGTGCTGTTAGAGGACCCTGAAATCCGCAGCAGGATTTCCGAAGAGGAAATCAGGAGAATGGCAGACCCTCTTACATACACAGGCAGGAGCCGTGAAATAATCCATAGGGCTTATGAATCATTCCACGGAAAGAAGACGCTTGAAGCAGCAAGGTAAAAATGAAAGAAAGTAATAAACCCATCCTGAGAATTATAGTACCATATTTCAGTCACCTAAAACAACCAGACTAAGAATTCTGGTCCAGAAATATTTGCTTTCACTTTATAGTGAAACAAGTTAAAAATACCGACTAGAAACTTGGTTCACTAGACGGGAAACAACAAAATGCAATCTGGTTTATTTTGTTGTTTCACTTTATTTCCTGTATAAATTCTTTCGCATTTTTACCGTCCACAGTCACCCCGCAGCTCCTGCACGTGCCAATAACCATTTTCACGTTAGGCGCAGAGTCGTCTCCGAACTTTTCCTTTGCTATAGATTTGATGTCAGAAAGCTTCAGGTCGCCGCAAATCTCCTGCGTGCCGCCCTCTTTTGACGTGCCTAGCTTTTGCACATTCAGTTTCTTCTTCAGCAGCTCTGGGACCGTAGTCATGCAGCATAAAGAGCAGGAAGAGAATTTAAGGGTTTCTGCCTATTTTGATTAAGTGATTGAATGAGTTCGGACACTAGGCGCGAGATATTATCAAGTTTGGTAGGAACTGCAGCATTCACTGCAGTAATGCTTGGAGGAGTCCTGTTATCCGGATACATTGGCAGCGCACCGAGAAGATTATATGAAAGTGCAGCAGCTGAAGTGCGCCAGATAGAATCAAGGGTAGATTATGCAGAATACAGGGAGAGCGCGGAAAGCATTCGGTCACTGGTTTTAGAAGGTGCAAACGACCCTGTTGGGTATAAATGGAGCGCTGTTGCCAGGGCGCAGGAGGAGCTGGAAAGAATGACAACTCCAGAATTAAGAGTATCGCTCCAAAGAAGGGAAGAACTAAACCAGGTTGTGCAGGAAAATTGGGATAAAGTTAATTTCAGGGAAAAAATGGTATTCTTACCTACCGCGATTTTATCGGTTGGGTTAGGTATTACAGCAGGAGTAGGAACAAATCGCGCATTGAAAAGACGTGAAGAAAAACGAAGAAGGCAGGATCCTTATACTCCAACTCCATAATCTGCAGCTTGGTTCATATGAACCAACTTTTTCATATCATTCCTTCTTCTTATGCAGCCGCACTGATGCAGCAGGAATCGTGACAGGTATCGGTATGGCAACTTCCAAGAGTTCCACGGTGATGTCATTTTTCATCTCGTCTACACGCGTTATCTTGGCTTTCTCACCCTTAAACGGGCTGCCTATGATTTCCACTACATCGCCTATCTCCAGCTGAATATGCTGCTTTTCTGGCACGAGAAATTTTTCCAGCTCTTCCAATGAAACATCCCTCGCAACTATGCCTCTTACATGCTGAACATTCTTGATAAGCCCGTCAACTTCGTCAGGGTCTCCTTCTACGAATATATAGCCTCGCAAATCTTCTGTGCGAAAGAGAGATTTTATGGGAGATTTCCTCTTGTCAATCTTCACAGACAAAGCTTCCAAAACCATGTTTTCCCTTCCCATAGTTGTCCTTATAGTCACTATCATGCAATCACCGAAACAGGAGTGAGCGTGAAAAGCAAAAACAGCGCAAAGCCGATCACGCCGATTATCACAATGCCTATTCCTGTTATTTTTGCCGAGAGCTTGAACTCTTCGGGGTCTGGCTTGCTAGCCACGAGCATAACGCGCCTGCTCTTCTGGATGAATTCTCTCAATTTTAGAAGAACCATACAATGCTTTTCGAAAACAAAGATTTAAATGCCTCGTCAGGCAAGAGCGGCAATAGGTTCTGCATTTTCCCAAAGCATTTCTCATTCTTTCCCGCTCTTGCCATTCTAATTCTTGAACTGAAGAAAAATATCACAGGAGACTTTTTATACATTTTCTCCATAATTCACTTCACAAAATCTATCCCAAGGATTGATTCCACGTCGCTCTTTGGCGATGATACGGCATGCATAATTGGGGAGCTAACGCCGCTTATTACAACAAGAGCTCTTACAGTTTCTCCTAGCTCCTTCATTATCTGGACTCCCCAGAGTATTTTCGCGTCAGGGCTCATCCTTGAGCTTACAGATTCAACAATTTCTTTTATCTCGCTTGTTGTTATGTCGGTTCCTCCGCTAATATTAATCAGAGCGCCTCTTGCCCCATCCAGCTCTACATTCAACAGCGGGTTATTTAGTGCGCGCTCTATAGCCTCAGCCGCCCTCTTGTCGCCATCGCTTTCGCCTATTCCTATCATTGCCATTCCTCCGTTTTTCAGTATAGCGCGCACGTCTGCAAAGTCCCTGTTGACAAGACCGGGCCTTGTTATAAGGTCTATGATTCCTTTAACAGAGTTTACAAGGACTTCGTCGGCAATCTTGAATGCCGCAGGCAGGCTTACGTCAGGCACAATGTCCAAAAGCCGCTGATTTGGGATAACTATAAGAGTATCTACAGCATCACGTAATCTCTCCAGCCCCTTTATCGCGTTCTTCATCCGTTCCCTTCCCTCCATGTCAAAGGGAATTGTTACTACTCCTACTGTTAGCGCACCGCATTTTTTTGCAGTTTCCGCTATAACATAGATAGAGCCTGTGCCTGTTCCGCCGCCAAGCCCGCACGTTACAAAAATAAGGTCAGATCCTTCCACAACCTTCTTTATCTCGTTCCTGCTTTCCTTGGCGGATTCTTCACCAACCTTGGGATCAGCGCCAGCGCCAAGCCCTCCTGTGAGCCCCCTTCCTATCAGGAGCTTGACATCGGCGTCGGTATACAGCAAATCCTGCGCATCTGTGTTCACAGCAATAGTCTCAGCGCCCGCTATACCCGACTGCATCAATCTAGAAATAGTGTTGTTCCCGCATCCGCCGGCGCCAATAATTTTGATAACAGCTTTCTGAGATTCAAGAATCTTTTTCAGCTCCTCGTCCTCTGTGCGCTTTCCGGTCTTTTCAACAGTAAGAACACCCATCTTAACACCCTATCAAAAGGATTTTATAGTTATTGTAATGAAACTATTTATACTCGTTTCTTATTTCATCATTTCCTGAGAACTATCGGTTTGTGGTAATAGGTCGAGTATTTGCATCTCGGGCAAAGGACAGGTATGGAGTCCTTCCTCGTCGGCCATACGTGGCCGCACTTGCTGCATCTGAGCTTCATCGTATCTCCTATTACTACTACTATCGTTATATATATTTAAAGTTATTCCTCACATCTAATAACATGAAGAAAGGAGACGTAGTTAAAATAGAATACGTGGGAAGGCTGGACTCAGGGGAGATTTTCGATCTGACGAATGAAGATTTGGCCAAGAAAGAAAAAATATTCAACCCGAAAGCCAGATACAGCCCAGTTCCTGTAATAGTAGGTGCAAACTTTATTCTGCCGGGTCTCGACGGTGAGCTGGAAAAGATGGATGTAAACGAGGAGAAAGAGGTGGTCATAGAGCCGCAAGACGCCTTTGGCAAAAGAATGCCGGAAATGATAAAGACCCTTCCTTTAAAATCCTTCAAAGAAACACCAAAACCAGGAACAGTGGTGGACTTTGGCGAAGCCCTGGGAAGAGTTCAGGCTGTGAGCGGAGGCCGTGTGCGCGTAGATTTCAACCACCCCCTTGCAGGAAAAAGGCTTCATTACAAAATAAAAATAACCGGAAAAATAGAAGGTGAAAAGGAGAAAATCAATGCAGTCCTGGAGTTTTTTGGCATTAACGCAGATAAAATAGAGGTAGAAGGAAAAGCAGCGAAAATATTTGCTCCAGCACCAAAGCAGATTAAAGATCGCATAGCAGACATCATAATAAAATGGATTGGTCTGGAATCTGTAGAATTTGTAGAAAGATATGAAAAGAAACCGGAATCCAAACAGACTTAAACCTTTGTATTTTTCTCCCGTCAAATAAGTATATAAGATTTTAGTCGTCAAGTAGTGGTACGGTGCAGAGATGTTGACAAAGACAGAGAAGAATTGGAAAGGTTTTCTGAAGCCAGAAGATGAAGCGAGGCTTAATGCCTATCTGGAGAATGTAGCGCAGCATAGAGGCGCATACTTCAACGCAGATGAAGTGAAGATCGCACAGTTATGGTGTGCCCTGCTTGAAAGTGAAAAGCGCTCAGATAGAATAGAGGAAAGGCTTAAGCGAATGGAATTCCTCCTTGAAGGTTTCCTGTCAAGGTACAGAAGGCTTCGGGCAGAGGAATGTAAAGAGCCTCTTACAGAAAGCCTGGAGAAGTTTTAATTTTTCTTATAGTGATGCAAGGAATAAATCAGGATATAATACTTCCTTGCTCACTATATGTGAAACCACAAGTATGATATCCTGTTTATTTTGTGGTTTCACTATATACATATAAATAATAGTAGTAGGAGTAACTATGTTTATAGTGAACCAAATTAATAATACCGGCTTGAGTTTGGTTCACTGGATGGGAAGCAACAAAATCTTATCGGGTTTATTTTGTTGCTTCACCATATTCATTCTATGAATATACCCGGCTTCTCTGGCGTAGCTTTTTCCGCCTTTACGTCTATGCTTTTGTCGCCATCGATTATTTTTACCTCAAGACGTAACTCTTTAGACAGAAAGTCTTTTGCTTCATTAAGAACAGATAATTGAACTGCTTTCTCTTTGGCATCTTTAAAAGCAGGTTTTCTCGCAACAAATATAGTTGCCTTCTTTGGGTCAGGAGTTTTCTTTGATATCATCCTTTTTACATTTTCGACATCCTGGATTATTTTTTTAAGCAAATTTTCGCAAGCCTCTGCATATATGTCGTACAGGTTTTCATCCTCCTCGGGCCATTCCTCGTGAGACACGGACGTAGTTTTTCCCAGCATATGCCATGCCTCTTCCATTGTATGTGGTGCAAGCGGCGAGATTATTCTGATGATGGCTGATAGAAATTTCTCTAGCGCAGCTTTGTTTGAATTCTCAAAAGAACCGCATCTTCGCAGATACCACTTTAGCGCATTGTGAGAGCGGAATACAGCAGAATTGCAGGCAGTTCTTATGAGCAATTTTTCATAACACTCTTTCGTCTCCTTTAAGATACGCTGTAATTCCGACAGAAGCCATTTGTCACTATTTCTTTCTTTCACCGGTTTCAGGTTCTTCAGGTTATTTGCTGTTTCGAGGATAAATTCTATCCTGGAACGGTATGCATCTATATCCCGGACAGACCAGTTCGCATCATCGAGACCTTCGCCTGAGCCGACAACAGTAATTCTAACCAGGTCAGAACTGTAATTATCAATCATATCCTTTAGCAAAAGCACATTGCCCTTGCTTTTGCTCATCTTCTCGCCTTCTATTGTTACATGCCCGTTGATTCCTATGCCTCTAGGCCAGTGGTTTTTTGAAAACAGCGCGATGTGATGCAGAATAAAGAAGGCAAAGTGATTCTGGATCAGGTCCTTGCCGCTTACCCTCATGTCAACAGGATACCATCTCAGGAATTCGGAGCGCATTTTTTTGAGTGTTTGAATGCCCACAGATTTCCTTGCCTTTGCCAGATTCTTGCCAAGGAAAACATAATCAAATACTTCCACATTCAAGTTTTCCGCTGCAATCCTTTCCCTCTCTATAATTCCGTATATTGTATAGAACGCCATGTATATCGTGCTGTCGCTTAATGTTTCAACAATCCATTCCTTGTCCCACGGCAGCTTTGTACCCAGACCACTTTTGCGCGCGCACGCCTTGTCGTCAAGCCAGTCTATGGTTGCGAGCAGGTTTGTCCTCGCCTCTTCTGGCAGAATTTGCATAAGTTTTATGTGATTTTTTGCATCCTTTTTCCAGGTCCTGTCCGAATACTTAAGGAACCACTGGTTCTTGAGGACCTTTACGTGGCATCGAGTTCCGCATCTGCACACGACTTTATTGCTGGTTTCGAAGAGTATGTCAGCGATCTTTGCCTTCAGAAAATCCTTGACAAGGGTGTCTTTGCTTTTTTCCACGCTCTTTCCGCCGTATTTGCCATAATCCAGCATTATGGTTCCTTGATAAAACTCCTTCGTATACAATTCTTTTGTTGCCTTCTCCAGAAGATCCCTTTGTTCAAGCGATTTTACACCCAGTTTTTCGCACAAATCCGCGGCAGGGTTCTCCCCGTAGCCTTCTGTATTCACAACCTTTATCGGCTGCAGCTCTCTTTCTGTCACTCCGAAGCGTTCCATCTCCTCAGGCTTTGATAAAAGCCCTTTGACAGCCATCCAGTCGTATGGTGCGTGGCTCGGTACGCTCATAACAATTCCGGTGCCCACGTCGGTTTCTATAAACTTTCCTGGTAAAATCGGAATTTCCCTGTTTGTGACCGGATTAACAGCCCTCTTTCCAAGAAGCCCAGAGCCGCTGATTCTTCCTATCTCTCTGGGGTCTTTGTTTTGATCTCTTAGCTTTTCGAAGGCCTTCTCAGAAACTATCCAAACCTCATTGCTCATAACAGCCATTACATATTCCGTATTTTCATCAACCCAGATGTTCGTGACTCCGTAGACAGTTTCAGGTCTTAGCGTAGAAACAACCAGAAAAACAGAGAAATTATCCATCTGTTCTGATAACGAACTTACCTCAAATTTCAGGAGCACATGCTCAACCGGGTATTCTCCCTCGCCTTCCAGCCTGTCATGGTCGCCGGTAGGGCTCTGGTCATGTGGGCACCATATAACCGGGTGAGTTCCCTTTACCACAAGTTTTTTCCTTCTCAACGTCAAATATTGCCACTCTATGAATTTGTTGTAGTGCGGCGTAGCTGTCATGAAAGTTCGCGACCAGTCTATAGACGCCGCAGCTGCCTTGAGGTCAGACATCCATCTTCTTTTCCAGAACTTCGCGGCGTATATAGGATCTTCCTTGAATTTTTCTATATCCTCGTCGGTTGCGCCGGATGCCTTGAACGTGTTTAGCTGGACAGCATCACCTTTCCTTAGCCTTTCTATCGCCCCAACAAGTGGTTCGCCTGTTGCGTGAAAGCTTTGTGGGAAAAGCACGTCAAAGCCCCGCATTCGTTTGAACCTGGCAAAAACATCCACCCGAAAAAGAGTATAAATATGTCCTATATGAGGCGCGCCGTTTACGTAAGGATAGGGAAATGTGACGAAGAATTTCCTGCCCTTGCCCTTTGGCTCGTAGAATTTATCTCCCCACCTGAACTGCCACTTTTTCTCGATTTCTTTGAAGTCCATGGAAATCACTTAAAATTTATCAAGCCACTTCAGTGTTTCTTTGAACAAAATTTCTTCGGCTCCTTCTTCGTCGAAACCGTGGGTTGCACCTTTGATTATAGTCAAATCTTTTGGAGGATTCGCATCATGGAAATATTTCCTAGCGCCTTCTACAAGAATTCCTTTGCCGGCGACCCCTATCTTAATAGGGACTTTAATGTTCTTAATCAGTTTTCTGGAGTCGAATTTCATAGCTTCTCTATACATCTTTTTTCCTATAACAATATCTATCCCCCAATCAAATACAACCCCATAATCAATTTTTTTGTAAACTTCCGACGAAAATAACCTTTTCAGGTTATATGTAGGGTCCCAAAGAACAATAGCATTCAGTTTAGATGTGTCAGAAAGTAATGTTATCGGACCTCCAAGGCTATGGCCAACAAGAAATATTTGTTGATAACCCTTTCCCTTGAAAAAATTCACAATTCTTTTCACGTCCTTTCCATGTAAGGTTATCGTACAATTTCTCAGTTTCCTAGCGCCCTTTTGCCAGCTATACAAATCGAACCTGAAGGTGCTATAACCCCTCTTAGGGAAAAATCTTGCTGCGTTAAAAAATATATGCTCATTCTTGTGACCAGCGAGGCCATGCACAAATATTATCAGCCTTTTTGACTTTCCTTTCGCCTTCGTCAGCGTGCCATAAATCACATGCCCGTCCCCAGTCTTTATCCTGATTTCCTTTTCCATTAATTCACCTAAATGCCCCCGACGGGAAATTCCGCATAGAAGCCCTTCGGGCTTCATACGCCTTCGAACCCGCGACCCCCTGCTTAGAAGGCAGGTGCTCTATCCAGCCTGAGCTACGGAGGCATAAACTACCTTGTTGATGATAGCTATTAAATATCCCATTGAGAAATAGTTTTGAAAGCATCACAATTCTACCTTTTCTTCAAAAAGAGCCCTTCTGAGGGAAAGAAGATTCAGGCGAGTCAGGATTAACTCACCGCACGAATTTAAAACTTCATTTCCCAGAAATACGCATGGGCAGCGTGAAGGATATCTCGGTATTGCGCCAGCCCACCCACGAAAACCTCGGGAGCGGCATATTCACATTCTCAGACAGCTACTCCGTCTTCGACTGGGGGCGCATGCCCGACCAGATACCGGGAAAGGGAGCAGCCCTCTGCATGATGTCTGCATATTACTTTGAGCCACTGGCAAGGGCAGGATGGCAAACTCATTACAACGGCCTGGCAGTAGACGGGGAATATGCAAATTTAGCCGATCTGGACAGGCCGTGCAATCAGATGGGGGTGTGGCTTCTGAACGTTTTGAAGCCTGTCAAGAGAAAACCATGCGACGCGGATGAAGAAAAGGATGCCCATTCAGCGACTGTAGGTGATGGAGAAAACAGAGCCGTCTACGACTATTCTGCATTCCAGCTACTACCAAGAATAACGCTTGTCCCGATGGAATTCATATACAGAAACAGCCTGCCTCTGGGAAGCTCTGTCTTCAAACGCCTGGGGTCAGGGCAGCTAACCCCTGCTGAAATGGGACTAGATGCCATGCCAAGAGAAGGAGACCAGCTTCCAAAGCCTTTCCTCGATTTAAGCAGCAAGTTCGAGCAATCTGACAGATACATGTCCTGGAAAGAGGCTGAAAGGCTTGCAGGGCTCCATCCCGGAGAAAGCGAAAAAATAAGAGATTACATGTCGATGGCAAACAGGCTCATATCAGAAGCCACAGCACCACTAGGCCTTGCCAACGAGGATGGAAAATTCGAGTTCGGGTTCGGAGATTTTGCTCAGGATGGAACAAGAAGCATAATGCTCGTCGATGCCTTGGGCACGTTGGACGAGTGCAGATTCACCTATAAGAGAGATGGAACCACGATTCCGGTCAGCAAGGAGGTTGCCCGCCGATTTTACAGGAGAGAGCAGCCGGAGTGGGTCGCTGCAACAGAGAGAGCAAAAAAAGAGCATCCAGGAGACTGGCGCGACCATGTTGGAATAGAGCCCGTGCCCCTGCCCGCAGAGTTCAGGGACATGATAGGACTCATGTACCAGTCTGTGGCAAACGAAATTCTTGGAAGGAGGAGAAGGCTTTTTGAAGCGCCTCCTTTGGAAGAAGTGATGGATTATTTTGCCAGGCAGGCTGTCGCATAACTTTACACGGCTTTTCCCTACCCCCGCAATTATTAAATATCGCTTCTTGCATAATTCATCTGATGACGCGGATTATAGCCCTCCTCGGAGGCAAAGGAGGTGTAGGCAAGAGTACCTTAACAGCTAATCTAGGCACAGCTATGGCGGACTTTGGCGCTAATGTGGTGGCCGTAGACGCAAACCTTACAACACCAAACCTGGGGATACACTTAGGCATCCCTCTATACCCGAAAACCATGCACGATGTGCTCAAAGGGCGTGTTTCTATTACCGACGCGATATACCGCCATCCATCCGGGCTGCGCGTAATACCGGCCGGAATTTCGCTTGATGATCTGCGTGGAGTAGACCCGAAAGAACTTTCTACGCATCTTCTGGATCTCGTTGGAATAGTGGATTATATTCTGCTTGATGCAAGCGCAGGCCTTGGCCGCGAGGCACTGGCAGCACAGGAAAGCGCTGATGAAACCTTGCTTGTAACAACGCCGGACATGCCGTCTGTGACTGATTCTTTAAAGGCAGCAAAGATCGGGGAGCAGCTTGGCACGAAAACGCTTGGTACGGTTGTAAACCGCATTACAGGAAGAAAGCACGAGATGTCATACGAGCAGATAATGACAATGCTTGATTCGCAGATAGTGGCAGAAATACCGGAAGATCCGGCAGTGCCGGAATCCATAGCAGCGCGGATGCCTGTCGTGCATTACAGGCCGCGATCGCCGGCTGCCAGGGAAATAAAGCGGCTTGCTGCGTACCTTCTTGGAGTTGAATATCAGGAACCATCCTGGCTTAGGAAGCTTTTCCGATTGTAAAAAACGCTTAAAAGCTTTCGCGCTTCTTGCATTCTATGAGATGCCCGAGGTGCAAGAATGATATGCAACTTATGAACGCAGGCTTTCTTTTAGGAATGGCAATGACGAACTTCTATTGCGCAGATTGCAATCATAACGAAACTGGCGGCGACATTCTCCAGCTGCTCACAGAAAAGCCTTTGTTTGCCGTATCCCAGATAAACGAGGAAGGCATGGCTGCGTAGCGAAGGCGTATTCATGTTTCCTGCCAGAAAACATGAGGTTTGATTTCTATGAGCGAAGATGTTCTTGAGCAGCTGCGCAAAAGAAGAAGGAAGAAGCGCATTCTGGAAGAAGAATCGGAGCGCGATGTAACACCAATGAAAGGAAAAGTAGAAGGCAGGGAGTAAATCATCGGCCTCTGAAATAGCTTTCAACCCTTTCCCGGAAAAGTCCATCTCTTTCTTGCCATTTCGGGTCTTCAGGGTCAGAGTAGCCATGGAATGTAATGCCATCCTCACGTATCTCGTCCCCGAAAAACTTGGCTCCCAAGCAAGGTCTGTAGTCAAGCCGTTCCCTTCTTCTCAATGTTTTTATTCCGAGATTTCGCAGAAACCTTCCATCGTATCTTTCTCTGTACTCAATTCCGTAAGCCTCGCAGAACATTTTGAAGATATCAACCAGAACTTTCGCAGCAAGTTTTTCAGGCCTTATGGAAATTCTGACAGGCATAGTTACAATTAACCAGAAAGTTTTAATTTACTTCAGCAGCTCAGTATCAACCTCAAAAACCACAACAGCCTTCTGCAGACCCCAGTTTTTGAGAATCGCGGGATGGATTTCACCTACGAATCCCGACGGCTTTCCGTTAATTACAATCTCTGCAGATCTTCCATCGATAAGGAAAGGATACAGTTTTTCCTTCAATGAGAACCTGCATCCAATACTCTTCATAAACGCATGAAGAACAGATGAAATGTTCTCATATCCAACACGCACGTCACTCACCGTTACTGCAAGCTTTCTAATGTCACGGGTTTGAGTTTCTGCCCTGTCATCAAGGATAACGCAATCGCCTATTTCGAATATTTTCTGCGGATACTCCGCGTGCTTGTTTTTGCTGAGGAAGTCAAGCTGCGAAGGCAGAAGCCAGCTTCGCAGGGAATTCCAATTATCACTGACAGGATTGGAAATTTCCGCACTTTCGCCTTTAGCGTGCATTTTGGCAGACTGGCTGTCTTTGTTTGTCAAAACAAATGCCAT
>JACPJV010000013.1 GCA_016187395.1 Candidatus Aenigmatarchaeota archaeon | reverse complement strand
TGAAAAGGCAGAAGAAATTGCAAAGAAGCTGGAAGAAGCAGGGCTTAAGGTGTTTTATGATGATGGCGGAAGCATAGGGCGGAGATACAGAAGGGCAGACGAGGCTGGAATTTCCATGGGCATTACCATCGACCACCAGACTTTGGAGGATAACACAGTCACATTAAGGGACAGGGACTTGATGAAGCAAGTTCGAGTAGAAGCAAAAAATCTGGAGGATGCGGCAAGAAAATTCTTGGGCGGCGAGGATATAGAGAAATTAGGAAAAGCCATATAAGTTCTGCGTGTTTCGGCGCCAAAAAGCTTAAATATTTAAAGTGACTATCACTTAATATTAAGTGATGCCAGAAGCGAAGATTTCAGGGCATGCGAGAGAGGCGATGCTTAGGCATGCAATAAGCGAGGATGAGGTCCTCGCAGCCTTGGTTGACGGAGAAACAGAATTTGAAATCATCCACAAAAAGGAGAAACGCTACGGCAATGTGCTTATTCAGAAGCATAGGAAGCTCATAGTAATATGGACATACCGAAACGGAAAGAAAAGAATTATTACGTGCTATCCACTTAGAAGGGAAATTTAGGCGATGATTATGAGGATTATCTGCACAAAATGCAGGGAGGAAATGACAAAAGTGATTTTAGATAGATACGAGTATGTAAAAAACTTCCCTCTATTCAGGATTCCTGCTTACCAGTGCAGAAATTGCGGAAACCTGTTTTTCACGGAAAGAATGATAGAAGAGATGGAAAAGCGCACCGAGGAATTAAAAATTCATTCGTTCGGCTTCAGCCGCACTATTGCAACATCAGGCAAAGGCCTTGTAGTTCGTGTGCCCTCCGACCTCGCTTCTCACCTCAGGCTGAAGGAAGGCGAGAAGGTAAGGATTCTGCCAGTGAATCACAGGGGATTTCTGGTTGAAAGAGAAGAATGAGAAACCACATTTATAAAATATATATAAAAATATCTAGGTTAGAGAAGATACTTAAATACTCTTCTGCATATCATTGG
The DNA here is from genome assembly GCA_016187395.1 of Candidatus Aenigmatarchaeota archaeon. GTDB lineage: Archaea > Aenigmatarchaeota > Aenigmatarchaeia > GW2011-AR5 > JACRAC01 > JACPJV01. Next base: position 6,894 of record JACPJV010000013.1, on the reverse strand, counting down.
AAAATGCTAGGGCAAATATTGCTGCTGATAATTCCTATGGCAAGCCTGGGAATTTTGCTGAGAATAGTGAGAGAATTCACAAAGAGGAAGTTGTATATGGTCATGGTTTCATTCCCTTTTGCATTATTTACAGTTGGATTCTCAATGAGGCTTTCAAAAATTCAGGATATGATAGATATAGGTTATTTTCTGACAGATATGAGTTTCCTTTTTGTTTATAGCATCTTCTCCCTTTCATTCATTTTAGGTCAGATAAAATACTGGAAGAAGAGCTAATACCCCTCTTTCACCCTGCGCCTCGCCTCCCACTGGCGCTCAGGCTTATTTCTCATCTCCACATGCTTTCGCGCCTGCCTTTCTATGTCGTCCAGCGCATGCTGGAAGACTGTGAGCAGGTCGCCAAAACTTTTCCCGCTCGTCAGTTCCTTGTGGGATTTAGTAGCAACTATGAGACCCGCAGATGTGGGCAGTTCTATTTTCACGGAATATTTTATCTTATTCCCCTGCTTTTTGTGTTTCTTGACATAAATCTTCATCGGCATTACTGCAATGCTTTTTGCCAGATCATATACAATCTCCTGCGCACTCTCGTACATTTTACCCACGGCGTATCTGTCATCTTCTTCGTCTATTCCGGCGATCTGAACCAGCTGGTCCTTAACTTCTTCAGTATAAATCTTCAACAAATCCTTCGGCGTTATTATGTAGAATTCCCCGCCTTTTTCAAGCAATACTTCGTCTTTGCCCTTGAGAACCTTCGCAGCAGTTGCCAAAGAACTTTCATAGTCAATAGTTTGTACACCATGCATAAAGTTCCCGGCAGGAGTCATGTTTATGTTCATCTTGCTCTTGTACGCAACTGTAGAAGCCGCGCTTCGTGCCGGAAACCTCTGCCATCTCTTTATTAACGGAAGAAGATCAAGTGTGCCAACAATTCCTCGCAGCTTATCTTTCTTGATAATCCCAACGCGGCTTATGTTATTGTAAACCATGAGGCGTTTTACCTTTGCCACGGGGTCATTTTCATCCACAGAAAGGCATTTTCTTGCATAATCTGGTGCAGAGCCTTTTACTTGCAACACCTGCATAATATCCTGTTCCGATAACATACCTACAAGTCCACCGTTCCATACCGGCAATGCCCTCAGGTTTGCGTCCAAAAGAATCTTCGCAGCCTTTTTCAGGTTGTAGTCAGTGGAAAGCCTTGGACACGGCTGCACAAATGCATTAGCCTTCGTTTTTGAAGGGTTGACCTCGCTTATGATGATTTTATTCAGGGTTATAATGCCTAAAATATCCCCTCTTTCACGAAGTTTGTTTCCCTCGCTCAGGACAGGTAATTGATGAATTTTGTGCTTTTCCATCAAGCCCAGCACATCGGATATGGGTGTGTCAGGCGTGCAGGTTATGACCTTTGTTGTCATGATGTCTTCGACGTTCATAGAACCGATTTATTATTGATTCCATAGTTTAAATCTAACTAGGGCTTATGCCGCGTCACCTGATAAAATGTCACATCACTTTCAGAATCAACAACAGCCCAGAGCATCCTTGCCCTTATGTTATGAGCCAGCCTGACCGCACGGGATAGTTCATCAAAAGACTGCGTGAAATCCTCAGGCACGGCAAACACGATCCACTTCGTATGCTCCCTTGCGCTTTTAGGCCCTTTCTTTAGCTGCACGCCACGTTCGTAAACGCGGTAGTCGCAGCCGAATTTGAATCCCGTCCTTACAACAAGCCCGCGCTCGCGCAAATCTTCATAAACACGGTATTTGTGCGGAAATCTGACATCAATCTTCGTCGCATAGTCATACAGCTCCTGCTGGTTCATCGGATTTTCATCCCTCAGCACGCGTATGCGCCCGCGCTTTAAGAGCAAAAGAGCCTCTACAAGCGAAAGCTCAAGCCTGTCGCCAAGCTGCTTGCCGTAGAAGCCAGGCTCATATACAGCTTCCTGATTCTTCCACGCCAGCACCTTTTCGCCTTCAAGCTGGCAGTCTACAATTATCTTCGGCTGCTCCTGCTGGACCTGTTTTGTGTATATTCCCTCCTCCTCTCCCCAAACTTCCGTAGCCTCGGAAAGCTGGTCCATGCCTTCTCCATTACCACCGCCATGCCTTTTCTTTTTGCTCATGATATCACCAATTCATTAACAGGAAAATAAAAATGGATGTTGCAATTTTTTATCATTTCATTCAATCCTGTCTAACATTCCCCCCCCCCGATGTTTACAGCGAAAGAAGTAGCTAATGCATTTATGCATGCAGCGGGAATTATCCGCAAGCAGATAACTCCTTTCGCTTTAATATGATTCTCTAATTACATGACAGCAAGGTATTAAAAGAAATAAATTAGAGGACCAATTAGATTATTCAGAGTTCTTGTATTCCCAAATCTCTGCATATCTTCCTTGTCAGAAAATCGTTTATCTCCGAATGCCGCGGCAATGAAGATGTTTTCTTGGTTGCCGGATTGTAAACTATCGTATGCTTTGCCCCTTCTCTTAGAAGCATGCAGCCATTGGAAATAAGATGAATGATAAGCAGTCTTCTCTTCATTAAACATTTATTGAGATTTTCTCTTTTAATATCTCCTTCCCTGCCAATTCCCTTTCTGTAATTTCGCGGTTTGCCTCCAGAACCATCTTCAGGGCATCAAGAAGATTCTCCTTTGTTTCTTCCAGTGTTGCGCCCTGCGTATTTACGCCCGGTATTTCTTCGACATACGCTATATACCCTTCTTTTACCTTTCTATAAGCAGCTGTAAGGCCGCTTATCTTTTCCCTTTCCATATGAGCACCATAACTAGATTCCACTGAGAGTTTAAATTCTTATCCAGAAGGCGGAACGAAAAGAGAATCAGGAACAGCCTGTTCAATACATGTTATTTTCTCATCAGCTGCTAAGAATCTGCGCATATCCTCGGCAGGGTTATCGGTAGGTTCAGGATTATTATCAGTGATAAGAGAAGTTTTGAAAAGAGAGTCGATTTTCGACCTGTCAAATATATAATTCTCCTCTCCTGACTTCGCCTCTGACTCATCAATAGTATCAACATACGACGGGTTGCCTTCTTCGTCTTCTACCCATTGGTAGAGCTTGCCCTGATTATAGACAGTTATGGCAGTCGATATTTTTGCATCTGGACCAAGTCCTCGAACATACTGCTCCCGCCGTGCTTTGCCGTCTGAAATGTATATGGTTTTCTTGAGATCACCGTCAGATACGTCAGTAAAATCGCATTTCAGGCTCGCGCCAGCATCAATAGCCTCCTTGACAGTAGCATAAGCGTCGACAGAGACAGATTGAGGCGATTCGCCGCTTGTCTGGATATTTGACTGGCCAGCGCATCCAGCGATGGCGACAGCCGCTATCAGAACAAACACAATAGCGAAAATTCTCATGCCCATAGTTTACAGGAAAACTTTATAAAATGAAAATGGGGAGAGGGGGATTTGAACCCCCGACACCTTAACCTCTGTGAACACACAGATACGGTCGCTGCTCAGCAGGACTTCAGCTTCACATCATCATGATCGTGTGCTCTCCCAGGCTGAGCTACCTCCCCATTGTATGCACTATGTAGAAAGATTTGTTTTAATATGTTTACAAGGAAGCAGATTGAACAATAGCAAACGCCTTCATCACGGATTTCTTCATCTCAGCCGACATTTTCAATGCCCTAGCCTCGTCCTTCGTCACCCATCGGAATTCCGAGTGCTCTTGTGGGCCTATCTTCACATCATAACTATCAGAAGCAACAAAATAATCATTCTCTTCCGCGGGCTCGCCTTTATAGTCATAATGAAAAGTGTGGTATCTCTCTTTTACGTTTACCTTTATCTGCGTTTCCTCAATAAATTCCCTTCGTAGCGCCTCCCCATCGCTTTCCCCCTCTTCGTTCTTGCCGCCGGGGATTTCCCAATCATTCGGCCGCATGATTTCCGAAGCAACTCTTTTCACAACAAGCAGCTTTCCATTATTGAATAGTGCCCCGCCCACAGCCTGCCTCATAATAATCACCTTACCTCTAAGTTTTAATTTCTTCAAACACATTGAAATTTATGGAAATGAGAAAGGCAGGCAAAAGCGAAATTCACGAAGCCGCCATGCTCTTAAGAGAATACTGGAAGTCACGGGGCATGAATTATTCTCAGAAATGGGCGGAAAACTACATTAAAATCGGTCACAAAACAGAGATCAAGAAGGACATGTTTTTTGTCGCAAAGAAGGGCGGCAAAGTTATAGGGACTATTTCAATTGTTGTTTATGAGGGAGGCGTGGCTGAGCTTCGCGACTTCGTTGTTGACCCGGAGTTTCGCGGTAAAGGGATTGGAAAGCAGGTATTCAAGAATGTTCTGTGCATAGTAAGGAAACAGAAAACCAGGAAGGTCTATTTCTATACCTTCCCTAGTTACACAAAATTTTACAGAAAATTTGGCTTCAAAAAGGAAGGTGTTCTGAAGAGCCACTATGCCAAAGGAGAAGATCTAGTAATCATGAGCAAATTCTTGGAATAATATTCATAAGTTTTCAACCCTTTTTTTCAGATCGTTCAGATTCCTTATAATATTCCCAGGCGGGACTTTCCTGTTTGTTGCATTGGTGTCCAAAAATTCAGGCCCGTCGCCCCTATTCAGGAGAAATGCATGCAAGCCCGCCTTTCTGGCTGCAAAATAATCGAATTCTGCATCATCACCAACATGAATCACGGCTTTCGCACCGACACCAAGGTCCTTAAGAATAGCCTTGTATACAACCGGGCTTTTGAATCCTCCAAACATATCCAGAACAGAATAATATTTCGAAAAATACCTTCCAATGCCCTCGGCTTCTAGCTTCAACTCGACAAATTCCTTCAGGGAGTTCGAAATTACTACCAATTTGAATTTCCTGCTAAGCGTCTTTAGGGAAGGAATAACATCGTGATAAAGCCTTACATGATGAGCCAAGTCCTTTGCTACATCTTCAAAGCTGCCAATATCGAATCTCTGGAACCAAAAAGAGGGTGTATACCACCTGGCATCATCGGGTTGCTTGAGCTTTTTGTAATCATCAAAAACAATTTTCTTCGCCTCTTCCAGAGAAATTTTATGCCTCTTGGAATACAGATGCGGAATAGCCTCGTCCCAGAAAGCCTTGTTGTAATTAAAATCGACTATAGTGCCGTCTAAGTCGAAAGAAATAACTTTGATAGTCATAAGCGCCCCGGGCCGGGCTCGAACCGGCGACCTCTTGGTTAACAGCTTCGCCATTAGGCAAAATTGCCCATTCAAGCGCTCTACCAACTGAGCTACCGGGGCTTGGAAAGAAATTGGATTGAGAAAGGATATAAAAAGGCGATGAGAGTTCACAAAAGGAATTCCAGCAAGTCTTTCATATTATCTGATTTTACTACCTCATCCACAGCTTCTGTAATCTCCTCATCAAGGGAATTGAATGCAATTGAGAATCCTGCCACTGCGCAGAGTGCGCGGTCTTCTTCCTGATGGACAACTACAGCACATTCTTTCATTCCTCTTCTTTCGCGCTCTGCAAAATCCCGCAAGGCAGCAATCTTGTCCATGCGTATGTCCGCAGTCGGATGCGTAGGCTTTGTTGAGAACGGAAGTCCTTTGTTGTCGAATACAATCTCGTTGTAAGAAACATACTTCGGGTTCAGAAGCCTCCTGAGCTCTTTGACCAGAATGTCTGCAGAACCGGATATGATAGCAGTTGTAACGCCAGCTTTTTTCAGTTCCTCAAAAACCTCTTTCGCCCCTTCGTTTAATTTCAGATCCTCCCTGACCGCCTTTTCCAGAACTTCCTTTGTGAGCCCTCTCTGCTGCCAGAATTTGTACTCGCCGAAGAGCTCCTCCCTGCTTATTTCCCCTTTCATGTATTTTTCATGCAGGTCTGGTATCTGCCACTTCTTGCGCACATAGTCCCAGAAGTTGCTCTCTCCGAGCAGGTTCACAAGCGTGCCGCCGCTGAATGCGGCTAGGGGATATTTTGGCATGAGAAGAAATGCAGGGAATCCTTAAAAATAATAAAAACATCCTGAAAACAGGAATGAAACCTACGCAGTTATCCCAGCCAGCGCAACAGCGCTTAAAAGAACCACAAAGAGCCCGATTTTCTGGTGCATGAAAAGTCTTTCCTTGTTGATAAGAAGCCCCAGCAAAGCCGCCAGCGCTATGTAGCTTTCTGATAAGGCAACAGCAATAACTATAGGAATAATGCTCATGGCTCCTGCAAAGGCAATCCACGCTAGATTGTCCAGCACAGCAACGCCAAGCACAAGTTTTCTGTGATGATAAAAATCCCGTGCAAAGCCGCCAAGTTTTTTATTTATCATAAGATAGTACAGGCAGACGAAAGTAAGCACAAGGTTGGTAAACCATATGGACATCAGAGGATTTGTTATCCGTGCAGCAAATCCAACCAAGAAGTTCGCAGAGCCCATGAATAAAGAGCCAACAGCTGCGAGAAACACGCCCCTTTCAACCCATGCCCTTCTTGAGAAGTGGTGCGAGCGCAGCGAAACCATAATGAGACCGATTATCAGTATTGATATCAGGGAAATCTCCAGCAATTCTACGGTTTCGCTTATAATGCCAAATGCCAGAACAGCAGCTATGGGAACCTCTAGTGCGTAAACAGGCTCCACTACTGCTATCTTTCCTTTTTTGAGAGCTTCAAAATCCAGAAGGGCTGCGCCTAGCAGGACCAGCGAAGCCGCCATAAGCACGAGAAGATTTTCGTTTGAGGACAAAATCCACAGATCGTTATAGACTAGCGGAGTCAGGATGATTGTTCCAAAAGCCACGATGGAAAAAAGGGTTTCCCAGTCTCCGAACTTGCGCGTTGATTTCTGGATAAGAAAATCCCCAAATCCCCAGAACAGCAGCGC
>JACPJV010000005.1 GCA_016187395.1 Candidatus Aenigmatarchaeota archaeon | reverse complement strand
CCTGGTACATTCTTCCTTCCGGAGAGAATACGGCAATAGCGCGGTCGTAGCCCATCTGTCGCATCGGCGCAGGAATATCCATAGCAAATCCCTTTCTTTGAAGGAGAGAAAACCAAGGTTTTCCTCCTTTCAACCTCTTTTCCTTTTCAGTTGCTTCGCAACTGATAATATTTCTTCAATAAATATCTCTAATCTTATTGAACTCAAGGATATAAATGTGTTTTTCGCGGGGTTGTTAACTTGGTTATTGATAAATCTTCCTCTCTGGAAACAGAAATAGCCGTGTTAAGGCCGCTGAGCGTTCGAAGCGCTTGTAATGGCAATACCACATCAAGGCAGATTATCATGACCGAAGTTATGATAATCTCATGTTAGTTTCAATCAGAGTCGGGGCTCCAAAAAGCAACATTTATAACCTTCGTGATAATAATTCATAGTATGAAAAAATCACTACAAAGAATTGAAGATTTTTACATGAGTAAAGGTTACAAAGGCGATGGGTTACGCAAAATTTTATCAAAAGATAAAGAGTATCAAAAACTTCTCCAAGAGAGAAAACAAAAATTGACCAAAAAAATCTCGCTGACAAAAACTGAGAAAAAGAAGTATGTGATGTCAGTAGATGAAGATTATGAGATTTTATCCAAAGTCAAACAGCTCGAAAAACTAAATCTAAACAATCAAGAGAGGTTGTTGATCAAATTCATAAGAACAATTAGACAAAATTTTGCTAATATATAAAAAGTCGCCCCGAGGCTGACTTCTCCCTCCTTTCAATCGGTCGACCACGTTGCACTCTCGCCTTCGGCTCGGGAGACTTAACAGCGACTATACGGAAAACTCGTTGCACTTCGCTTTCCCAAATTGGCTTCGCCAACTTCGTATAGTCGCATATGTTCTCCGAAATCGCATGAACAGATAGCCTGCTTTCCTTAAGCAGATCGGTTTTTATCCATTGCCTGCGCTTTTAGTTCATGCAATTCATAGAGCCTGCGGAGCTAAAAAGAAAAATTGACAATGGCGACAATCTGCTTCTGCTTGACGTCCGTGAGCCTTTCGAGTATGAGGAATGGCACATAGCCGGCGCGGTGAACGTGCCTGTCGGGAATATCATGGCAGGCGAGATGCCTGATGCAGAAGGAAAAGAGATAGTAGCAATATGCATGCATGGAATAAGAAGCGGGCGCATCGCGCAGCTTCTGGAAAACCAAGGCCTGCCTGTGAGCACGCTGAAAGGCGGGATGGTTGCATGGAACGGCGTTTACGATGTTGCTGATTTGGGGAACATCCTGCAATTCCGCAGGGTTGGAAAGGGCTGTCTGTCGTATATGATTATGTCAGACGGCGCTGCCGTTGTTGTAGATCCTGCTATTGACATCAATGCCTACATAGAAGAAGCAGAAAAAAGAAATCTGAAAATTGCCGCTGTTTTCGATACCCACGCGCATGCTGACCACGTATCCGGTGCGCGTTTGCTTTCAGAAGAACTGGATGTCCCATATTACTCTTCTTCAGAAGTTCCTTTTGGAAAACCGCTGAAGGAAGGAAAAATAAATTTAGGGAGCGGTGAGATAGAAGTTTTGTCAACGCCGGGACACACGCCGGGCTCTCTTACTTATTTGTTTCAAAATTGCGCAATAACAGGCGACACGCTTTTCGTTGAAAGCGTTGGCAGGCCTGACCTGGGGCAGAACGCAGGAGAGAATGGAAAAATACTTTTCAATACGCTGCAAAATGTTGTTTTGAGATTTTCTGACGAAATAAAAGTTCTTCCGGGCCATGTGGGGCAGAATGTTGAGACAAAAGCAGGAATGCCTGTGACTGCATCATTAAGGGAGCTGAAAATAAATCTGCCTGCCTTAACTATGACTTCTGCTGATTTCATCGACTGGGTTGTAAAGAATGCTGCTCCAAAGCCTGCGAATTTTGAATTCATAAAGCAGATTAACCTCGGAAAAATGCAGGTGCCGGAACTTGAGGAGATACGCGAGCTGGAGGCCGGGCCTAACAGGTGCGCTGTGGCTTAAGAATTTTTCCTCTGTAGTATTTTCATGCCTATCGACAGGAAAAGGATAGTTCTGGCAAGTGCTCTTTTTGATGATTATCTTAGAGGCATGAATTTCTGGTACAAGGATAAAGAAGGGCTGACAGAGAAACCGCGTATGGGGTATTCCTTGGTTAAAGAACCTCTGGTTTTTCCTGATGCAGCTGAAGTTGTATATGAATGGAAGCAAACGGCAGGTTCAAGAAAGCTAACCTTCAAAACACGCAACGGCTGGAGAAGAATTCACGTGTCGGTTCCGTTGGAAGAGATTCTAAGGGAGTTGTTCAGGCATAACAGAAAAATCTTCTGCCTTTCTTTCAGGGGTCCGCGAGACGTCCGCGGCAACTTCCAAGACAACGAAATATATTTCAGTGAACGTGATGGCGGGGTTGTCAGCTTCAGGGTGGACGTATCACCACCTTATTTTGACCTTTTCACATGGACTGACAGGTCGGACTCCTTCCCTGACAGAAGAGTCAGGTCCTACAGGTCGGTGTGGACTCCTGATGGCGCTCTTTCCCATTAAAGGTTTTCTGCTGGATTAGTTGCATGGACAGGAAAGGGATTGTTTTGTCTCCATGTCCCTTTGAAGAATACCACAGAAATCTGAAATTCTGGCTTGGCGGGAAAAGAGAAGGCAAAATAAATCCGAAAACCGGTAGGAGAAAGGACAGACTTGATAGAATTCATGAAGAACTCCGAAGGAACAAACCTTCGTTTGTTTCTGTGAAGTTCAGTCTGCCGCTTGACGGGAATCTCAATTATGAATTTCTTGATGATCTGTCTTTTGATTCTTATGAGGGAAGAGTGGCGCTTTCCATAGTGAAGGTTCCGAGAGAGCAGTATGATAATTTTGGATGGGAAGATGGTTTTCACCCGGACAGAAGATTCATCAGATACAAGGGTGTGTGGATGCCTGAAGATGTTTCAGCAGCTTAAGAAAATTTCTTCTGTAGTATTTTCATGGCTATTGACAGAAAGCGGATTGTGCTGCGGAGATGCCCGTTTGAAAGGTATCTGGAAGGTCTGGATTTCTGGTTTGGCTACGGCGGAAGGCGGACAGAGAACCCTCGTGTCGGATACGCGACTATCGAAGAGCCGCTTCGCTACAGCAGTTTTGAAGATGCTGCGACGGATTTCTGGGGCACGGAATATGCAGACAGGTTCTGCTACAGAACTGGCAGGGAATGGAAAAGGATAATGGTGGGTGATCACGGTTCACTGGAAGCCGCTCTTAGGAGGCTTGCCGAACGCAGACTTGAATTCATTTCCCTGGATTTCAGGGCGCCGTGCGAAGACGGATGGATGGTTAGATTCCTGAATGAGATATACTGGAGGGTGCACAAAGGAAGTGCGGTAAGCGCTAATCTGATGTTTCCAAGGGAGCATCTGGGATTCTTCACCCTTCAGGGATTTGAGCCGGGAAGAAGATGTATAAGGTACCGAGCCGTCTGGGCGCCTGAGCCTTCTTCCTAACCCTTTGCGTGCTCCTTCGTTTCTTTTGCTGCCCATGCCTTGAGGAATTCGTCGCGGACCTTTTCGAAAACCTTTTCCACAGCCCCGCCTGCCGGGATTATGATGATATTTTCATTGATTAGCTTTTCAGGAAGATGAATATAATTCTCGCGGACTTTTTTCAGGAAATCATGCCTCTCAAAGGAATCCCTGCCGTTGCCTATTTTTGACAGGCGGCTTATTGCCTTTTCAGGCTCCACGTCAAGGATTATTGTGAGATCAGGAACAGGCATGCCTTTGTGAATCTGTGATATAAAGTCGAAAGACAGCCCTTGCGCTGCCTGATATGCATAGGAAGAATGGTAGTATCTTTCGCTTATGACGATGCAAGATGCCTTCAGCGCCGGATTTATTATTTTGCGGATGTGGAATTTTCTGTCCTGAACCCACAACTTCAGGAATTTCCCTGCGTATTTCCTGTGGCTGTCTTTCTTTTTCAGCATCTCGCGCAGTCTGCGGCTGGCCGGAGAAAGGCCTGTGGGCTCTCTCGTCAGGGACACGTTTGTGTCCTTTGCCATCCTGAATACATGGGATGCAAGAAGCGCAGCCTGCGTGGCTTTTCCGCAGCCGTCAATGCCTTCGATGACGATAAAAAGAGGCTTCATGAGAATAGTAGAATTTTGCTGTTTAAATGTGATTCCTGGATGTTTTGCACAAAGCCACGCTTACCGCAATGCTTATATATTGCCTGAAGATGAAGAAACCCATGAAGCATGCGCAGCTGGCGCTTATATTAGTCTTTGGTATGATTCTAAGCCTATCTTCTGTTTCGGTTGCGCAGGAAGGCACGAATGGCGGGACAAACGGGGGCACTAGCGAGCCTGCTCCTTCTGAACCTGTTCCTGCGCCGGCGCCAATTGAGCCTGTTTCGCAACCTGCGCCAGCTACAGAGCCACTGCCTGCTGCTGAACCAAAACCTGCTATTCAACCTGTAACTCCAATATGTCGTGAAGTTCCGAGGCCACAATGCCCTATCGGAGAGGAGGCCGTGCCTTCTATTGATGGAAGCAGCGGCTGTGTGACTGGTTATACGTGCCAGGCTGCGGGGTTTACCCCTGACCAGGGAGAATTTCCAGTAAAGCCTCTTACCCCTCCTGGCAAAACATGTCCTGCAAGCGTAACCTGTTCTGAAGGAAGCTCTGTTGCATGCAGGTTAGATTCAGCAGGCATCTGCGGCTGCGATGCGTGCCCTGTTTCTGCTGAAAGGATTCCACAAGGATGCAGGCAGGAACTGGATCCAGCAGGTTTTACAAGGGTGGTGTGCGAAGGCACGCAGCAATGCCCTCAGCTGCCTGATATAAGGGATGCGAAGGCTATGTGCGAACAGAAGGGCGGCAGGTTTAATGAATTTTTTGATTCACGCGGCTGCAGGGTACATGATTGCAGCTTTGGCCAGTCATTTGTTGCTACAACACCGCAGGTCGTGCCGTTTGCAACAACAGAAAACGTATTGTGCCCAAGCCAAGAAGAAATACGAAAGATGAAGATTGAGCTTTTTGATTCATGCAAGTCACTCGGGCAACCTCTTACATTCAAGGCTGAGAACGGATGCAGGATACCTGCATGCGGCGGCGGTGGCGAAATAAGCCAGGAAGGCCCGCGGTGCAGCGCTGTTGCAGAAAGCCATCGCAATCCAGAGGCGCGTGACCAGACTGCACAAGCATGCTCATCCAGCGGCGGAAGGCCTTTCAAGAACTTTGATCCCCAGGGTTGTCCATTCGTAGACTGCGCCAGAGAACACACAGACACACCATCACAGTTCTGTCCGCAGGATGTACCTCCTGATTCCTATGATTCATGCGGTATGAAGGGAGGCGAGCTTGTCATAAAACGCGACCAGAACGGCTGCGTTGTATTCAGCCAGTGCGTGACAAAGGATGGCTACAAGGGGTCGCGCTACGTGAAACCTATTGAAGAGATACCTGATGAAACCCAGCTCTTGCAGCTTGCCTTCAAGCTTGAATCGCTGAAAATACAGCTGAACGACCTGAAAAACCAGGCGCTTGACATTGCAAGGTACTGGAAATCTCATGGAGAGGAAGGGGATGCAAACAGGTTCGAGCTCGTGGCTGCGAAATTCGATGCCGCCCAGACGCGCGTGGATGAAGCTAAAAGCATACTACGCGAGATTGTCGGAAGAGAGCAGATTAATGAGAATGATCTTCTCGAAGCAAGGGAAGAAATAGGAAAGGTGAAGGGCGACCTGAAAGGGATATTGTATATTATGCTTAGCACAGACGAGAATCTGAAGGCAGAGATTGAAGATGATAGGGGAGGAGAATGCAAGGAAAACACGGAATGTTTTGACGAGGCATGGCAATTCTGCAAGTCTGGCTTCACGTTCGAGCCTGAAGGTTCGAGGGGTCCTATAGTCACGCTGAAAGGCACGGAGGAAGTTGCCAGCGGAGACGTGCGCTGCGTGCTTGAGGCTTCTATCACAGAAGGCAGGGACGGCCCTCCTCCTGAAATGCTCCGCCAATTGGGATTATCATATCCTCTCAGCATGGAATGTAAATTCCCGTTAGCTATTGATTTTGCCAGGGAAGGCCCCAGCCAGGAGCAGCTTAAGACCTACTGCAGCGGTCCTATGCTTGAACTCATGGAGAAATTCGGGGGGCCTGGCGGCAACGGAGGCCCTGGAGTGCCAGGCAAATGCAGCGGCGATGAATGCCGAAATTACTGCCCAAGCAGCGCTGAAGCTGCAAAGGAATGCCTGGAGCATCTTGGCCCTTATCTGCCTCCTGAGGCAAAGTCAGGGCTTGAGCGCATTGCAAGCGGCCAGGGCTTCGGGCCTGTCGGACCCAGCCCAGAGGACATCCAGAGATTCAACAGATTTGAACGACCGGGCGAATTTGAAGGAGGTTTCCAGCAGCCTGGCGGTGAATTCGGACAGCCAAGCTTTCCGCAGCAAAGATTCCCGCCGCCAGACCAGTTTGGTCAGGGAGAATTTGGCCAACCGCAGGGATTCCAGCAGTTTCCTCCACCTCAAGGATTCCAGGAGCCTGGCTTCCCGCAGCCGGGTGAATTCGAAGAAGAATTTGGAGGGGGATTCGAGGAATTCAGATAGTATCATGGTGATGTTATGAAAAAAATGAAGCTGGTGCTTTTGGTGGCACTTATAGGATTAGTTGTTTTAGGAGCAGGCTGCGTAGGTCAGCAAGGAGACCAGAGCACGATAAGAAGCGACGCTGAGGTTAGTGAAAGGGTAACAGACATAGGCGAGCAGGTGAGCGACATATCAAACGCCGTGGAGGACGTGGACACGTCGCTTGGATGAGCTTTTGTTGTTTTTATTATCCTTTCCCAATCTATTCTAGACTCGCATGAAAAAATATCTTAATAGGCTTTCAGAATTCCGCATCCTTGCAAAGAAGCGCGGGCTGAAATTCAGGATAATCGGAACTGTGCGTTACGCACGCACCTATCCTCTATTCCGCATCGACTGGAAGCCGGCGAAATGGAAGAAAAAAATTCTTTTCGCAGGCGTGGTGCATGGTGATGAGCCTGCGGGTGCGTGGGGGATCAAAAAGTATCTTCAGGGATCGCAGCTGCCAAGGGACAAGTGGCTGACGTTTTTCCCTGTCGTGAATCCATCAGGCTATGAAGGATACAAAAGAAGGAACGATCAGAATTTTGATTTAAACCGCAACTGGCTTGCAAAGAAAAAAGCCGAGGAAATAAAGGCGATAAAGAAAAGCTTGAAGGGTGAAAGATTTTCTGTTTTTGTCTCGATCCATGACAACGACTGGCGGGAGAACGAGGATTTCTATCTTTATTATTATGGAAATAAAACGCTTCCTGTGCAAATTGTCACGGAAATGAAAAGGATGAAAGTGGAGATAGACAAGCGAAAAGGAATTGGAGGTGTTCCGGCAAAGGGCGGGCTTGTCTATGGTTCTGCAGACGGCTCGTTTGAAGACTGGATGTACAGGAAGAAAAAGGCGAAAATATACATTGTGCCTGAGATGCCGTCCAAGGTTGCATTCAGAAAGGAAGTGGAAGCGGCAAAAAGTATAATTGAGGTTGTCGTGAACAGTTGATTCAGTATTTTTCCACATTTTCTTTTTTCGCTGCTCTGCTGAGAGCCCTTCTTTTCTCGATGCTTTTCTTTATCTCTTCTGCCTCTCTGTCGCTCATCCACGACCAGAGGCCTGCACAATCGCTCATTCTGCCTTTCCTGTGCGCTATGGTTTTCGTTGCCATGTCTGTTATCAGATGCACAGACTTTAAACAGTTTATTCTGTGTGTTTTCTATAGGAATATCTGTGCATGTGGCGGCACCAGCAGGGACGCCGCCGAAGACTGCGCTCAAGAAGGAAGTTGATGCGGCAAGGAGGATTATTGAGGTTGTTTGCGAAAATTGGCCGTGTATTTCTTTCACTATATACCTATCCGAAGGTTATGAATAATACCCAATTGAGGTAGATTATCATAACTAAAGTTATGATAATATCATGTTATATTCAATCCGCCTTCGGGGCCTCCTTGGTTTATAAATCTATCTAGTAATTATTTTTCATGGAAAGAGATAGTTTATTAAGACTTGAATTTAGCAGAGATGGCATAATAGAGGGTTTGTTTGTCGGGACTAATATGTTCTGGCCTTCAGTACATTTTGACTCTCCTTATGCTGGTGCTATAGGTGCAGTGGTATCTTTCGTCGTATATGAGGGAGTTAGAGTTCTTGATAATTATATAAGAATAAGAGGGACCCCTCCGGCGGACTCTTCGGCTCCTCCGGAGCCTCGTCGCTCCTATCCAATTTGATTAGCGAGAATATAACAGCCGTTTTACGGCTTCAGGTTTCGCCTTTCGCCCAAAGTTTGCTATCGCAAACCTTCGTAAAACGGCATATGTTACCGCCTCTGAGCTGCACTCTTTTTCGCCAAGGCTCATGAGCATCCTTCAGCGTGTCTTGGAGGATGCTCGTTTCGCTGAGCGCATGAGCGTCCAAACGGCTGGAGCGCTCTCCTTCACATCCTTTCCATCTCTCTTTCTATTGCGGCATAGACTTCTATGCTCAGCCTCATGCCGCTCTGGGTGAGTTCGTAAAGTATTTTCTTTGCATCTCTTTTTGCAATGATGCCTTTTTTCAGGCATTTCAGAAGAAAGGTCGTCAGCCACCATACTTCTATGCCGAGAGACCTTGCCACAAGTATTATTGCTGCGTCATTTGTAATGAGAATGTCCTTGTCGTGTCTTGCAAGCTCTATAATCTGGGCGTCTCCTTTCTCCAGGTTTTCATATTCTGTCCGCCCATTGGCTTTTGCATCCTTGACCATAATCCAGTCGCCTATACATGATTTAATCTCAGAAGATGCGGTTTTTTCTTCCATTGTAATTTCTCTTTCAATTTCTTTCGTGATTTTGATTCTTCCGAAGTACTCTTTCAGCAGGCGCAGCTTTCCTATCCTTGCCAGATGAATTATGCACGACGAGTCTACCACAGCCATTATGAAACATCTCTTTTCAGGTCTTCCAGCGAATATCCTATGTCTACCCCGTGTTTGGACGCCAATTGCAGTAATTCAACGTAAGAAATTCCTGTCATTCTTGCTGCTTTTCTGTAGGACACCTTATGTTCCCTAAGCATCTCAAGCGCTTTTTTCTTCTTCCACTCCTTTATTGCAGAAGCAAGAAGCTTTCTAACTGTTTCTGCACGGTCTGTATGCTCTTCTTTTTCCAGCTTTTCCAGGTCTTCCAATATCTGCTCAGGCACGCGGGCAGTTATAACTGGCATAATTTCACCTTATCCGTTATTGTTTACAAAAGCATATAAATGTAATCGTTTAATGGTTCTGTCAACTTAGCAAATGAAGCTTCATTTTTCTTCGCCTTTTTGAGTGAGGCGAAGAAAAACATCAGAACTGTTCATTCTATGCAATTTTCAGCCCTCACCCCCGAGGTGGGCTGAAAATTGTTCCATCATGCTTTTAATTGACAGAACCTCGTTTAATTCTGCGATCTAGAAGACACTCTTTTCGCCAAGGCGTATGATTATCAAAGATGCCCAGAAATATTTTGTGACCTTCATACTTGTCATCTCTCAGCAGATGCCTTCTTTGCCTTCTCCAGCTCGTCATCCTCGATGCGCTGGAATAAAATCAGGGGGCGCACCTTTGCGCCGGATTTAATCGGGAACTTTTTCACGTTGTCCCACGCGGCTTTCCTGATTCCAAGGCAGTTTAAAGCAGCAGAGGCAGTGGAAGGGATGAACGGGTAGAGCATTGTTGTGACCGATGCAATTGCATTCACAGAATAATGCAGGCACGTTTTCGCGTCCTTCTTTGTGCGCGGGCTCCTGATTGCGAACCAGGGTTCCTTGACCTGGAAATATGAATTAACATAGCTGCTTAATTCCATCGTTTCCTTCAGGGCCTCGCGCAACCGCACTTTTGCAACAAGTTTCTCTACACGCTTCGAGGTGTCTGCAACCATTGACTGCATCTCTTCTTCAGGCCTTCCAGGATCGCCTTTTGCAGGAACCTTGCCAAAGTGCTGGCTTATGAACGAGGTTATGCGATAAAACGCGTTGCCGTAGTTCGCGATTAATTCATTATTTATCGTGCTCTGGAACTGCTGCCACTCAAAGTTCGAATCCTTTGTTTCCGGCAGGATGGAAGAAAGGTAGTATCGCCAGTAGTCTGCAGGGAATAATTCCAGGGCCTTGTCGCTGAATATTCCGATGCTGCGGCTCGTTGAAAACTTCTGCCCCTCCCAGTTCAGGTATTCGTATCCTGCAACATAAGAGGGAAGCGAGAATTTTGTTCCCTTGTTCTTCGAGTCCTTCGAAGCTGCCATGAGCATGGCAGGCCACATTATCGTATGGAACGGGATGTTGTCTTTTCCAAGGAAATGATATATCTGCCCTTCTGTCCACCATCTCTGCCATTTTCCAATGCGCTTCCTGTTTTTTGCATTTGACGCGGCTTCTTCTGTCATTGATATGTACCCGATTGGCGCGTCAAACCAGACGTAGAAAACCAGATTCTTGAACCCGTGCAGAGGCACAGGCACTCCCCACGAAGTTTCGCGCGTGATGCACCTTTTTTTCAGCCCTTCCTTTAGCCAGCCTTTTGCCAATGACAGCGTGTTTTGCGGCCAGTTGTTTTGTTTTGATATCCATCTTTCCAGTTCTGGCTGAAGCTTTGGGAGGTCTAGAAACAAATGCATTCTCTTCCTGAATTTTATTGCGCTCTGGCCGCATATAGCGCACCTCGGTTTTTTCAGATCAACGGGATCGAGAAGCCTTCCGCAGTTTTCGCACTGGTCTCCGCGGGCGTTTTCATACGAGCAGTGAGGGCACGTGCCGTTAATAAACCTGTCTGCAAGCCACATCTTGTTATTTGTGCAAAACGGCAGGGTAAGATCATCTTTTGTGATGTATCCGTTCCTGTTCATCGCAAGGAAGAATTTCTGCACAAGCTTGTAGTGGTTTTTCGAAGAGGTCCGCCCGAAAAAAGTAAAATCAAAGTTCCACTTCTCATAAATGTCCTTCTGAATTTTATGGTACTTGTCTGCGTACTGCTGCGGCTTTGTTTTTTCATTTAATGCAGCTATCTCTGTCGGCGTGCCGTGCTCGTCTGTGCCGCATATGTATATGTTTTGTGTGCCAAAAAGGT